>JBPCKZ010000197.1:0-17777 GCA_051003795.1 Bryobacteraceae bacterium
CTGCGAGCGCGCGGGACGGCTGAAAATTTCGACCAGCCTCGTCAGGTTGATCCCCGGCTCGCCAACAATCCCGGCCTGATCGTGCGGATCTTCCGCGCGCAGGTCCAGCTTGATCCAGAACGGTTGATTGGCGGGTACACTCGCAAGGTCGATGCGCAGGTTGTCGAGACACCACGCCTCGGCCGCCCGCGAGGAGAGATGAGACACGGAGTGGCGCGTTTTGCCGATCTGCGTCACCGAGAACCGCTCCTCCCAAATGTCGTAGCTCAACGCAAATCGGGCGACGGCGCGTGTTTGAATCGTTGCGTTGGCGTCCGTCGAAAGCGTTAGCTGTCCGAGGAAGCCGACCGACGCGCCGTCTTTCAGTCTTTGGAGGGGTTTGCCCGAGAGGAACTGTAGTTGAGGGGCCGCGACTTGCAAGCTATCGCCGCCAACGCGCACCTCGAGCGACTGAGCGCTTACGCTCATCGCCAGCGACGCGCTCAAGCTTGCGATCAGGATGCTCGCGGTCACCCGCTGCGTCAATAGTTCATACCCACCATAAAAATCGGATCGATCCGGCCCTCGCGAACCGGGAACGAGACGCATGCCGAAAAAATGCCTTGCCGGAAGCCGATTCCGACCGAATGCCGCGCGGCCGGACTCTGGCCGCGATTCCACAACGCGCCCGTATCGTAAAAGACTTCCGCCACCACTTCCGGAAAGCGGTAGCCATATGTAATTGAATTATGAACCAGGCGATCGCCGCCGATCGGATCGATGGCGTACCGGTTCCAGCCGCGCAGCAGAGAACTGGTGCCAACCACGAACCGCTCGAACAACGGCGCGCGTCCCGTGATGTAACCTGCCGTGAATTCGTCCGCAAGCGATTGCCGGTTGCGCGTAACGGCATAGCGCGTCGCGAACCGTTGCCGCGTGTACACGTAATCGCTCCCGAGCGACTTGGTGGCGGCTCGCAGGCTGTAATCCGCGTCGATCTCGCGATCGCCTCCGCTCGAGCCCTCCTTCCGCGCGCGATATCGGAGTGCCGCGATCAGCGCGTGCGCCGCTTCCGTGCGGCCGGTGCCCGCCTGCAACGGCATTTGCGTGTCCATCCGTTCAAAACCCGCGCCGGCGGTGAAAGTAAGCGCTTTGGTCAAAATAAATGCAACCGTGGGTTCGTAGTTTTGGCGCGTGCGGTAGATGGACAAGCGGTTTCCGCCTCCCGGGGAATCGCCGATAGCATCCAGCGTCGACCGGTTCCACTGTTCGTGGTAAGTCTCGAATTGAAACTGGAAATGAACTCGGTCGGTCCCGACGTGCGTATTTTCATATCGTGTCGCGATGCCCGCATAGCGCTCGGTGAGCTCGTCGCCGTCGCTGACAATGCCGAAAGTGAAATTGTTGGTGCGGGCGATATTGGTGCTCGCATCCATCTGAGCGCTCCAGCCCTGCTTCGAGTGGTAGAGGAATTTCGGCACGGAAATATCGAACGTCACCGAGCGGCGTTTGATTTCGTACACTACTTTCACCTGATCGGGCGTCGTACCGCGCATCACGCGCGGCGTCGCGGATTTCAGGTGAAGCTCTTTGCGAAGCTCCCGCGCAAGATCCTGCAGCTCTTCGGCGTTGAATCGTTCGCCGATCAACGATTGCAAGCTGTTGCGCAAACTGGTGCTGATGGAGGCGAGAGGGTCGCCCGCAAGCTCCACGCTTTCGACGGTGTAGCGCGAGTTGATATTGTCCTCGGCTACAATCCGCGTGAACGGCTGTTGCGGCCCGGCAAACAAGGCTCCCCCCAAAAGGAGGAAGCCGAGCGGCAAAGATTTCATGGGGCGGTGCGGTGCAAGGCGGGTACCAATGAAGAACCTGCTATAACTCAACAGCTTGATAAGGAAAGTCTGTGCCTGTGCGTCACAGGTGTGTGGTTGTCAAATCCGAGTGGAAACGTTCGAAAGCTAGAGAGCCTTGGCTAATTCCGCGGCGAAAGCGCTCTTCTGTTCCGGCTCGCGTTCACGGCGTTTCGGCTTGCCGTTGCTGCCGCCGCGAGGGGCGCCGCCTCCGCCTCTTGCGTCTCGTGCGTTGCCATTGCCATTCGTGGTTGCGGGTTGTCCTTTGCCCTTCGACGGCTGTGCGGGATTCGCTCGCAGCAGCTTGTCTTCGAGTGGCGCGCGGTCGAAGCGGCGGATAATCGCCTGCATTTCGTCCGGCGTGGGCGCTTCCACGAACGCGAATCCCTTCGATTCCTGCGTCTCGTGGTTACGGATTACTTTCACGGAATCCGCGACCAGGTCTTCCGCGCTCAGCCATTGCTTAATGTCGTCAGCGGTGACCCAGACAGGTAAATTGCCGAGAAAAACAGTGAAGCTCATTCAGTGATTGTGTTTACTCCGTCGGTGGATGGTGGCACTTCAAAGGGAGGACTTCCAGAGGCGTTCCGATCTGTTGCCAACCCGATATTAACAGAGCGCGCGGATGGTTTGCAAACTAAGATTCTTTCATGTTGTTGTAATCACGGATGCAAATGCAACAGTCTGGGCGTGAACGCCCGGCGCCCGAACTGGATTAGAGTGAAGAAAGCCGAATGACGAGCCGATTAAACGAGTATGTTGGCGAACATGGATCCGCGGCAGGGGTGCCTGTTCCCGGAATCGGCATCGACGGGGAAAACGAGCATGGGTAGGGCGATGTCTCCAATCCAGGTTGCGCATCAATCGTCCGGCGCGGCAAAAGCCAGGGGCAAGCTGATCGCTTTCGGCTGGTACGGCGGCAAATTCAGCCACCTTTCCTGGCTTCTTCCGCTCCTTCCCGATTGCCACCATTATTGCGAGCCCTTCGCCGGATCTGCCGCGGTTCTACTCAACCGGGAACCCTCTCCAGTGGAAACGTATAACGACGTGGATGGAGAGGTTGTAAATTTTTTCCGGGTCCTTCGCGAAAAGCCGGAAATGCTCACCAGAGCTGTCGGGCTGACGCCGTTTTCGCGCGAGGAGCTGGCAAGAGCGGTCTCGAAGGATGCGGAGCGGATTTCAGATTTAGAAAGGGCCAGGCGCTTTTACGTGAGAGCGCGGCAAACTCGAACCGGATTGGCCCAGACCGCGTCGTTGGGACGCTGGGCAAACTGCAAGAATACGAGCCGCGCGGGTATGTCCGGGGCGGTTTCGAGGTGGTTGGGAAGCGCCGATCAACTCCCAGGGATCGCAATGCGCTTGCTGCGAGTTCAATTCGAGAATCGCCCGGCTGAGGAGGTTATGAAATTATATGACGATCCGGGAACGCTCTTCTACTGCGATCCTCCGCACGTTCACTCGACTCGCGGCGACAGCAAAGCCTACGGCTTCGAGATGAAGGACAATCAGCATAAGAATTTGGCTGAAGTCCTGGCCCGCTGCCGCGGCAAAGTTGCCATTTCGGGATACCGGTGCGATTTGATGGATACGCTTTACAAAGATTGGAAGCGGTTTGATGCGGGCGCCAGACCCTGCCATTCCATAAAGAAGATCCGGAACGAAGCTCTCTGGATGAACTATTAGGTGCCGCGTGGAGAGCGATCTGGAAAGCGTGCCGATGCGTTTGCCGAGAACTGCGCGGCAACTCTGGAGACGTTTTGGGCCGAAGTCCGGGAAAGACCAAGGCTGGCCGCGCGAGTAAGAGCAACCCCGCAATGTGGGATAAACTCTGCGATGTTGTGGACGCCATTGAAGCTGGCGGAGAACAGTTCTCGAGAAACGCGCTCCGTCAGGTTTGCTCGAAATATACCGGAAACTAGGAAATGCGGAGATCAAGTACGATGTCCCTCTCCGGGCTAGCCTGGCAACCGCGGTCAAGGTTATTGAGCGGTTCAGCGGAGAACAATCCGGCGGGGATAGACCGCTCGCCTTGACGGCGGCACTTTTCCAGATCGTCGGCCACTACTTCGGCCTCTTCGCATTGATCAAGCGGGAGAAGATCAACGCTTCCGACAAAGCGTCGGGCCAGGTGGCGGATATCGAGTCCGTTGACGCCGATGGCAGAATCGTTATGGCCGTCGAGGTCAAGGACCGTGCGCTACGGATCTCCGATTTCGATGAAAAGTTGGGTGCTACCCGGGAGAAGCGGATCGAAGAACTTTTTTTCGTTACCGCCCGGGGAAATAAGCGACCTGAAATATTTCCCGAACGGCCGGACAAGGAATTTTCCGCCGGACAAAACTTATATGTTTTCAGTTTGATCGATTTGACCCGTTCCGTCCTTGCGTTTGACTGGAGAAAAATCGAGACGGGCATTTCTTATTCGCGTGGGCGAACAACTGGACGCGTATTCGGATACAAAACATCGTCTCGCCTGGAAAAAAATTCTTCAAGATCTTTAAAGTGTGAGTCGCCGACAAAGCTTCAGCCGCACTTTTCTCCCAGTCCGGCATTGATTTCCGCAATCGCTTTCTCGGGATCCTTTACTTCAACGACCAGGTTCTGATAATGCTCGTCTTTGAGACTAATCTTGATAGTATTTTCGGGGTTATGAACATCCCAAAATGTCCATTCGCCATGCCGGTAAAATGTTCCGGCCGTGATGACGCCCGGGACTTGAGTGCCAGGCAATTTAAATCCATGCCACCAGCCTCGAGCGATTTCGGGCTCGTAGCTCACGCCGGTAATATGCTTAAGAGGAATGATGAGACGACTCTTGAGAGCCCATAATTGGTCCGCGCCTTGCACATTAATAATCAGATTGCCATCTTCTATCTTTAAAGTAGTCATGACGTCCGTATATTAACGCTTCGCCTCAAGTTCGGCCCACCTTGCGTAAAGTTCGTCCACGGCGGTCTGATCGACTTTCCAGCCTTCGTAAGCGGCGGCCATCCTTGCGGGATCGGATACCGTATCCAGCGCTTGCATTTTGTCGTGACTGGCGGTCAGCTTCTCTTCGGCGGAATGTATCCGCTCTTCCATCCGTTCCCATTCGCGATTCTCCTTGTACGAAAGCCGCTTGCGCGCATCCGTGGGCGCGCCTCGTTCGGGAGCGGCGGCTTTTGCCTCTTTTATCGGTTTGCGCGAAGCTTGCGACTGTTCCCACTGCGAATAGTCGGCGAAAAATTCCGAGCCGCCTTCGCCGTCGAGCGCCAGGACGACGGTCGACACGCGATCGAGCAGATATCTATCGTGCGTCACCAAAACGATCGCGCCGGCGAATTCCATCAGATTGTCTTCGAGCACCTCGAGCGTGGGAATATCCAGATCGTTCGTCGGTTCATCGAGCAGGAGTACGTCGGCCGGACGCAGCACCAGGCGCGAGATCAGCACCCGCGCCTGCTCTCCGCCCGAAAGCCGCCCCACGGGCAAATCGAGCTGATCGGGGCGGAACAGAAACCGCTTCGACCACGACGCAATGTGAACTGGCTGGCCTTGGAAGATCACCGTGTCGCCTTCGGGAGACATCGCCCGGCGCAGCGGCACTTCCGGATCGAGTTGTTCGCGGCCCTGATCGAAGTACACCACCCGCAGCCCCTCCGCCCTCTCAACCTGGCCGCTGTCGGGTATCGCTTCATCGTTCAAGATTCGAAGGAGCGTCGTCTTGCCCGTTCCATTCGCGCCCAAAAGTCCGAGCCGCGTTCCCGGCGACAACGAAAAAGATAAATTTCCGAACAGCTCTTTCCCCGCGAATCTTTTCGCCACGCCATCGACACTCAGCAGCCTCTTCGTCTTGCGGTCCGTCGCCGTGAAATCGATCTGCGCCGTGCCTTTCTGGTTGCGTGATTTCACGTCGGCCAGTTCGGCGGAGAGCGCGCCGGCGGCTTGAATGCGCGCCTTGGATTTTCCGGTTCGCGCCTTCGCCCCGCGGCGCAGCCATTCGATTTCGCGCTGTACCCGATTCGTCAACGCTTCCTGTTGGCGCGATTGCGCCGTCAAAAATGCCTCCCGCTTCTCGAGAAAGTAGCTGTAACTACCGCTAATCGTGAACGTGCCTTCGGGGTAAGTCCGGTTGATTTCCGACATGCGGTTGGCCACGTTTTCGAGGAAATAGCGATCGTGACTCACGATGACGCTGGCAAAGCGCGCGTTGAGAATCAACTTCTCCAGCCACAAAATTCCTTCGAGGTCCAGGTGATTTGTCGGCTCGTCGAGCAGCAACAGGTCGGGGGCGCGAATCAACTCGCGCGCAATCCCAAGCCGGCGGCGCCATCCGCCCGAGAGTGTCTTGGCATCGAGTTGGGCATCGTCAAAACCCGCTTTGCCCAGGACCGTATTCATGCGCCGGTCCTTTTCCTCCGTATCGATTTCGAGATTGGCCAACGCCGCGGCGAGCACCTGTTGGATGGTCTGGCCGTCCGGGAACACGGTGTCCTGGGCGACATAGCCCAGCCGCGTCCCCTTGCGAATGGAGACCGAACCTTCGTCGGGATCGAGATGCCCGGAAAGAATCTGCAACAGCGTCGATTTGCCCGACCCGTTCGGACCGATGATGCCAAGCCGGTCGCCCTCGGAAACGCTCAACGAGACATTGTCGAAAATGGGCCGCCCCGCGTAGCCTTTGCCGATGCGATGGCAATTCAGTAATACAGACATGTATATGGGAGATGATGGAGGAGTTCCGGCGGAAGTCCTATTTTAGCGGACCATATGAGAGGGAACCCGATGGCGATAACGGATTTTGTAGACGAACTTCAGGTGATGGGGCGGGACCTGGTCGATAAGGTGAAGGCGCTGCTCCACGAGGGCAATGTACAGCGCGTGATCATCAAGGATGAACACGGCCACACGTTCGTTGAGATCCCGGTGACGGTAGCGGCGCTAGGCGTCATTGCCGCCCCAGTGCTGGCGGCGGTGGGCGCGATTTCGGCGCTGGTCGCGAAATTCAAGATCGTCGTGGAGCGGTCCGAGCCGAAAGCCGGGGAGTAGCGGCGGCGCCAATATACACATTTGCCTCAGGCTATAGCACGCGCGCGGACTTCGGCATGAGTTGGTCAGGTGCGTTGCTGCCACTGGCGCGGATCGCGGCTCGCGTGGAAACAGGCAATCACCAGCAACGTGTTGCCTTCGATAGTGAAAAACAGCGTGTATGGAAAGCGGCGCAGGAGAGCGCGACGCTCTAGTCCGGGCGCTTCACCTTCGTACCAGTCTTGGGCGTCGATCAATTCCGTGCGCGCGGCCTGAGTGAAACAACGTTGAACACTCGTTAAACACTACGGGCAACGCTGCTCCAGCTCGGCTTTCAACGCGTCCCAGGTAATGCCTTGGCGGCGGTCTTGATCGAGCGAAACAAGACGGCGCTCAAGCTCGGTCTGCTGCGCTTGGCTCAACGGAAGTTGATTCTGTTCGAGACTGTCCCAAAGCTGCGCGATCAGAGCAAGGCGCTCTGACGCCGACAGGCGGACAATTTCCTCGCTGGTAAGCAGTGTCATGCTTTGAGAGTACGCAAGAAAGCCTTCTAAGGCAACGTCGCTCCTATTTTCTATCGACTTCAGCTGCTTTAGTGAAAAGTGAATTCGCGGCCGTTCGATTAAAGTGCTCTCATAAAAGTGCCGCCGGAAACTGCATTACCCGAACCGGCGTCTACCCACCATGCTTCCACGCATCGCTTCTACGTTATTTTTGTGCGCCGCCGCGTTGACGGCGGCCGAGCTTCCCGTGCGGGACGTCGTCCTCTACAAGCACGGCGTTGGATTTTTTGAGCGGTCCGGCAATTTGGCCGCGGGCGAATCGGCGCGGCTGGATTTCAAGCCGTCCGAAATGAACGACGTGCTGAAGTCGCTTACGATTGCGGAGAAGGGCGGCGGAAAGGTTTCCGGCTTGCGGTACGACTCCAGCATCCCGCTCGATGAAAAGCTCAACGATTTTCCTTTCAGGATCGAAAACGGTCAGCCGTTCAGCGCGGTGCTCGACCAATTGAAAGGCGCTCGCGTGGAGATTCAATTCGGCGCCGAGAAAGTCTCGGGAGCGATTGTCGGCGCCCGGACCGTTGCGGCGGAAGAGAAACATCCCGAGCGCGAGCAGATCACACTGCTGCTCGATTCGGGCGAATTGCGGACCTTCGATCTTGCCGCGGCGGTTAGCATCCGGTTCAGCGACCCGACGCTGCAAGCGCAGTTCAAAGATTACCTGACGGCGTTGACAGCCGCGCGATCGAAGGATAAGCGCAGCGTGTATATCGACTCGTCGGACGCCAAGTCGCGCGAGATCGTGGCGAGCTACATGATCCCGACGCCAATCTGGAAATCGAGCTACCGGCTGATTTTCGATACCGCGGCGCAGCCTACGCTTGAGGGTTGGGCGATTGTCGACAACACGACGGGCGAGGACTGGACGAAGGTGCGGATGTCGCTGGTGTCGGGGAAGCCGATTTCGTTTATCAGCGCGCTCTACGAGCCGCGATACGTTAAGCGGCCCACGGCGGAGCTGCCGGAAGAGCGGGCGCAGGCGCCGGTGATTCATTCGGGGGCGGTGACCGACTCGAACGGGATTGTCGGCGGACTTGCCGGTGGGATAGGTGCCGGGGTCGGTCGGGGGGAAGGTGGCGGGTTCGGTGGCGGAGTTTACCGGGCCTCGGCTGGATTATTGGCCCAGAACGCTCCGATGGAGCGGCAGGCGGTGGCGCAAAGTTCTATTGTTGCGCCGCCCACCGGGCAAGACTTGGGTGAGCTGTTCGAATACAACGTTGCCTCGCCCGTAACCATCCGCAAGAACGAATCGGCCATGCTGCCGTTCCTGCAACAGAAGATCGCGGCGCGGAAACTGCTGATCTATTCGGGCGGCGGCGCGCAGCATCCGTTGAACGCCGCCGAGCTTACGAATTCGAGCGGCAAGACGCTCGACGGCGGTCCCATTACGGTATTCGACGCGGGCGCGTACGCGGGCGAAGCGCTGGTCGAAACCGTGAAGACGGGCGACAAGCGGCTGATCAGTTATGCGGTCGATCTCGGGACCCGGATCACGACCAATCTGGAATCGAAGGCCGACCTGGTTCGGGAGATTTATGTGCGCCGCGGCGTGATGACGGCGCGGCTGGCAGGAGTCGAGACGCGGACTTACACGATCCGCAACGTGGACGCGAAACCGAAGACGTTGATTATCGAGCATGCCGTGCGGCCGCAGTATACTTTGCTGAATCGGAAGCCCATCGAAACGACGGCGAACGCTTACCGGTTCGAGGTGAAGCTGGGGCCGGGCGCCACGGAGAATTTTCCGCTCACGGAAGAGCGCGTTTACAGCAATTCGTTTTCGCTTTCGAATGTGACGCCCGATTTCTTGCTGACTTATGTGCAAAATCGCGAGTTGAGCGCGGCGGGGCGGCAGCAGTTGCAGCGGATAATCGATTTGAAGAATCAAATTGCGGCCGCAGACGCGGATAATAAGCGCGCGGACACGCAGATAACGCAGTTGACTCGGGATCAGGAGCGGACGCGACAGAATATTCAGAGCTTGAATCAGGTGAGCGGACAGCAACAGCAGGTGCAGACTTACGCGGGCAAACTGGCGCAGCAGGAGAGCCAGTTGGCGGCGTTGCGCGACCGGGAAGCGGAGGCGCAGCAGAAAAAAGCTTCGCTCGAAAACGATCTGCGAGCGCTGCTGGATAAGATCGATTTCTAACACATCGCTACACTAAGATTTATGCAATTTCAGGAAGTGGTCGAGGCGCAAGGGCACCTGATCGACTCCCACATCATGGAGGAGATCTTCGACAAGGTCGTCGAATTCAACGGGCGCTTCGAAGTGGAGCAGTTTCAAATTGGGCGCACCAACGGGGAGCCTTCGCAGCTTCGTTTAAAAGTGGAAGCACCGAGCGAGGAGGATATGGAGCATTTGCTCCAACAACTCCTGGCACTGGGCTGCTCGCCGGTCGATTCGGGCGATGCAATCCTGAAAGAAGTCGAGTGCGACCGCTGCGCGCCGGAAGATTTTTATTCGACGACCAATCACCGCACCTTGGTCCGGATTGGCGGGCACTGGGTCGAGGTCGCGAATCAGCGCATGGACGCCCTGATCGTGGTGCGGGACGGCCACGCCGAGTGCCGCCGCCTGCGCGATGTCCTCGCGGGCGATTCCGTCGTGTCCGGGATGCGCGGAATTCGCGTCGTACCGGAATCGAAAGAGCGCGACCGGCTGGCGTTCGCGTTCATGTCGAACGGAATTTCGTCCGAGCGCCAGGTGGAAACAGCGGTCCGGCAGACGGCGGCGCTGGTTCAGCAGGCCATCGAGCAGGGTTTGAAAGTGATTGCCGTGGCGGGGCCCGTGGTGGTCCATACGGGTGGCGTGAAAGGCCTCTCGCAATTGATTCGCAACGGATTCGTTCATGCCGTGCTGAGTGGTAACGCGCTCGGCGTGCATGACATCGAGGCGGCGCTTCTGGGCACGTCGTTGGGCATCCGGTTGGCGGATGGACGGCAGGAAGAGCATGGACATCGCAACCATATGCGCGCGATCAACGCGATTTACCGCTGCGGCAGCGTGCGCCGGGCGGTGGACCAGGGCCGGCTGCAATCGGGCGTGCTGTACGAATGCATCAAGAACAGCGTCCCGTTTGTGCTGGCCGGCAGTTTGCGCGACGATGGACCGCTGCCCGATACCATCACCGACATGAATCTGGCGCAGGACGCGTACGCGGCGCACCTGAAAGGGGCGGGGCTGGTGCTGTGCCTGGGGTCGATGCTGCATTCGATCGCGACCGGAAACATGCTGCCGAGCTGGGTCAAGATCGTGTGCGTGGACATTAATCCGGCGGTGGCGACCAAGGTGAGCGACCGTGGAACGGGGCAGGCGGTGGGCGTGGTGACGGATGTGGGGCTGTTTCTCGATTCCCTGGCGAAGGAATTGGTGAAGTGAAAAACGGATACACCGATGAACACGCCTTGGCCGGCATCGACGCGAAGCTGCCCGATATTGAAACGTGGCCGAATCAATTTCCGGGCTACGAGATCGAGATCGTAATTCCCGAGTTCACTTCCGTGTGCCCCAAAACGGGGCAGCCCGATTTCGGCAAGCTAACGCTGCGGTACGTCCCCAATAAACTCTGCCTGGAGCTTAAATCGCTCAAGCTTTATGTGCTGGCATACCGCGACCTCGGCATCTTTTATGAAAACGTGGTTAACCGGTTCTTGCGCGATGTAGTGGGCGCGGCGAAACCGGTTTCCGCCTCCGTGACCGGGGAATTTACGCCCCGCGGCGGGCTGTACTCCAAGGTAACCGCAACGTGGACGAAAACGGCGAAAAAATCGAAGAGCTGACGGCGATTATTCAGGCGGTGAAGGACCGCGTGCGGGCGCGGTATCCCGATCCGTCCAATGGGGCGAACCCGATCGCGCTGCCCGATTTGCTGCCGATTGTTCACGCGCGCGATGCGGCGCAGGCGAAGATGGCGTCGATCGGCAGCGTGAATCCACGGCGCGGCGGCCCGATCAACGCGTTCATTCAGACAGTTAAGAAGACGATTTCGCGCGGGCTGGGCTGGTTCGTGCGGGACCAGATCACGTTCAATCGCGAGATAATCGGCTGCATCGAAGCGATTCTCGAATCGATGAACGACGCCAACCGGACGTTTCTCGCGATGGCGGGCCAGATTCGGGACTTCGGCGCGCGCGTCGAGGAGATGAAGCAGGTGGGCGCGGACGCGAGGAAGCAGCAGGCGCAGTGGGATCGGCGTCTGGCGGACAATGAGTCGCTGTTTCTGCGCGGGATCGCCGAAATACAGGGGCGCGCTACTTCGATCGAGAAGAATACGCGCGAAATCGCGGCGGCTCAGCATAACGATTTCCGGGGCGAACTGGAACGCGGTACGACGGAGATTCAGAAGAAGCTCTGGGCGGATATGGAAAAAATTCGCCTGGAGTATGAGCGCATGATTCACAACGAGCTGCGCGTGTTGCGGCAGCGCATTCCGCTCGCGGTTGCATCACGCGCCGTGGCAGCCGCGCCATTTGTGCCGCAAGCGTTCGATTACCAGCGTTTTGTCGACCGGTTCCGCGGTTCGGAGGAGTATGTTCGAAGCAAGCTGCATTTCTATGTGCCCTATTTCGAAGGCCGCCGCGAGGTCCTCGACATCGGATGCGGACGCGGCGAGTTTCTCGAATTAGTGGAAGGGTGTGGAATCGATCTCAGTGAAGAGAGCATCGCGTACTGCCGACGGAAGGGCCTGCGGGCTGAAGTTGCCGACTTGTTTCCGTACCTCGAGAATTTGCCCGATAGCGCACTCGATGGAATTTTCAGTTCGCAGGTTGTGGAACATCTGCCGCCGGACCGACTGCCGGAGATGATCCAGCTCTGCGCGGCGAAACTGGCGCGCGGCGGCCTACTGGCGCTCGAGACGCCGAATCCGGATTGCCTGGCAATCTTCGCAACTCATTTCTATTTGGACCCCACGCACACGCGGCCGCTGCCTTCGGCGCTGCTCGCGTTCTACATGGAAGAGGCGGGGATGGGCGGAATCGAGGTGCATCCGCTCTCGCCTGCGGTCGAGAGTTTTCCCGAAATAGCGGAACTGCCGGAAGGCTTTCGCAAACGATTTTTCGGCGGATTGGATTATGCGATCTTCGCTAAGAAGCTTTGACCAGGCGGGCGCATTCGGCGAGGCGCTGCAACAATTCCGCTGCTTGGCTTGCCGCAGGCGTATTCGCTAATCCGAGTTCATGCGCAACGCGCAGCAGTTGGTTCGCCTCGCCATAGCGGCACTCGTGGATCTTTCGCCGCAGCGCCGCGTGGAACAAAAATCCAGCCAGCGCGTCGCGTTCCGAATCCTGGAGACAATCGAACTCATCGCGCCAGCGCGGCACGGGCTCAGCGGCGTCCAGGAAAGCCAACATCCTGCATGCGCCGCCGCGCGCCGCGACCGCCGCCGGGATTGTTCTTGGCGGCAATCTTCCGGGTTGCAACGCGGCGGCATACAGCAATCCCATGACATAGACATGGTGGTACGAGCTCGCGAGCAAGGAATCGTTTGCGAGTACCCGGAACCCGAAGGACGCGGCGGCGCTCCACAATTTCCCCGTCAAAGGCCAAGCCAGGAGCACCTCTCCTCCCAAATCGTAATCCTGTTCATCCAGGCAGCGGGCGAGCGCGACATCCGCTTCGGCCAGGATTGCAACCCTGCCGCGCGGCAATTGTCGAGGCCTAAGATTGAGATCCGTGGCGTACATCAAGGCGTGAGTAAATGCGTAGATATCTTCGCGGCTGCCGTTCAGCAGATCCATGGGCCGGGACAACACTGAATACCGGGTAGCGCGCGAACGGCAACGGCCCGCGATCCAATCCTGTTCCATCACGCGGTGCGGAACCCGCTCGTGCCCCGCCCGCGCCTGCGATCGAACGCTCCTTTGCAGCACCGCATCGAAGCCTGCATCCGGGTATCCTAACCGGGTGAGACACAGATGCGGCATTGCGTAATCGAGCGCGAGCGACGGCCGCAACCAAACGCCCGTCAGCATGCGCTTGCCGCGCGCGTGGGGAATCAAGATTTCAGCGACTTCCCGAATGCGTTTTTTCACTTCACCGCAGTGGTGCCGCGCCGACGCGCCAACCAACAGAAAAGCCGTTTCCGAAATCAGCTTTTCGGGCGGCACCGGATTGCCTGGTTCCAGCGGATCGGAATAGCCTTCCGGCCCGAGGCGCTGCACCGCGCCCTTTGCCACATCGAGAGAGAGGCAGAGACGCCGTTCCAGATCCTCCCTGTTCCAAGTAAGTTTTGGACCAGTCATGATTGTTAGCGCGTCTCCCCGATCTCTCGTTTAGCCGCCGCCTACTCTTGCTCGATTTGTCCGGCAACAACGCCCACCACGGGCCGGAAACAGTGAAAGTAATTGCGTCCGACGCCGCAATAGAGATCGCCCGGTTCATCCGCCCTGGCCACGGCCGACGCGAGCTCGCCGAATGTTTTCCCAACGGCGGTGAGATCGATAGCTTTGGAATCGAGAAATGCCTTGACAATGTCCTGATGCCGAACCTTATTTGTATCCACTTTCTTGCCCATCCTTAATTCTGATTTCCCTTTTGGGATACCTATATGTGGCTTGGGCGGCGAGAGCGTTTCACTTTGTTATCCTCTACCTATCAATTCAGAGGAGTCTTATGTTTCGTTTCCGGTCCAAGCTGACCGTTTCGTTTTTTGCTTTCTGCCTGGCGGGTTTGGCGCAGGAATTTCGCGCGACTGTTACCGGCCGTGTTACCGATCCATCGGGCACCGGCGTTCCGAACGCGAAGATCGCGGTTCAAAACATTGCCACGAACGACAACCTCACCGCAAACACGGGAGCGGAGGGAACTTATACCATCCCGTTCATCGTGCCGGGCAAGTACAGCGTCACGGCGGGAGCCCGGGGCTTTAAGACGGCGGCGCGCGACATCGTCGAACTGCACGTAAACGATAAGTCAACGGTCGATTTCACGATGGAGATCGGACAGGTCAACGAGACGGTCAACGTCACCGCCGACGCGCCGATGCTCGACGAAGCGACGGCGAGCCGCGGCGAAGTGATCGAGAACCTTCGGGTCACGGAATGCCGCTCAACGGGCGCAATCCGTTCACGCTCGCGAATCTAACGCCAGGGGTGACCTTCAACGGAAATCCGCAGTTCACGCGCCCTTTCGATAATGGAGATAACGCCAATTTCTCGATCAACGGCGGCTTGCGGCAAACGAACGATTTTCCGATCGACGGCGCGCCAGACGATGCCGTTACGGATACGGCGGGCGATCGCTCGCACGCGAATCAAAACATCGCTTATATCCCGACCGTGGATGCGACGCAGGAGTTCAAGATCATCACAAGTTTCTATGATTCACAATACGGCCGCCCGGCGGCCGGCCCCGTTATACCGTGGACCCGATCACCGGAAAGAATCTGGGCGGCCATACGCTCGATCAGTACGGCACCGTCCTGAGCGGCCCGGCAAGTATTCCGAGCGTTTACGACGCGAAAGACAAAACGTTTTTCATGTTCGGGTTGGAAAATTATGTCGAATCCACGCCATCGCCGACGCTGACGTCCGTTCCCTCATTGGCCGAGCGCATGGGCGACTTTTCGAAGACGGGCATCGCTATTTACGACCGGTTCTCGACGCACGACAATCCGGCATTCGACCCCGCCAAGCCGGATAGCTCGAGCAATCCGCGATACATCCGGGATCAGTTTCCGAACAACATTATCCCCGCCAGTCGCCTCAACACCGTGGGCCTCAACATCGCCAAGGCGTATCCCGCGCCGAACGTGGGCGACGCCTCGCTACGCTTCCGGAACTATATCGCCAGGCCCATTTTGAGTTCGGATCATTTTCGCAATTACATCGGGCGCGTGGATGAAAACATCAGCCAGAAGGAGCGTATGTTTTTCCGCTTCGCGCACAACCGGCGCAACCAGATCGATAACGGCGCGAACGGCTACACGGGCATCGGACGGGATGCGCAAGACCCGCTGATCCGCGTCAACGACAACGCGGTGGTCGATTCCATCACGGTCTTGAGCCCCAGCCTGATTCTGGATCTTCGCGGCGCGCTGACCCGATACAACGAATCGGCTTTGCGCCAAAGCGTATACGGGTTCGACGCCACCACGCTGGGCTTCCCGGCTTCTTTCTCGAACGCCCGTCCGACGCCCATTCCGCCACGCATTTCGGTCGATCAATATCCGGATTTCGGCACGCGCAACCAGCGTTACAACATCAGCAACACTCTCAGTTTTCAGCCCAGCGTTTCGTGGATAACGGGTAAGCACTCGATGAAGGCCGGAGCGGAAATTCGCGATATCCGCGTGAATACGGCCAGCGGTTCCTTCGTCTACGGCGGCGGGCAATTCAGCTTTACGCGCGATTACACGCAACGCCTGCCTGCGTTCGCCGACTCCAGCTCCGGCGCGGCGCTGGCTTCGCTCCTGTTGGGTGCGCCCTCCAGCGGCATCATCAGTTACACGCCGGCTTTGGCGTATCGCTGGGGCTACTACGGATTTTATTTCCAGGACGATATCAAGCTGACCCAGAAACTCACCTTAAATTTCGGGCTGCGCTATGACATCGAAGGATCGCCGACGGAGCGGTATAACCGCCAGAATCGCGGGTTCGGCCTGATGCAGGCAAACCCGCTCGCCGCCGCCGCGAAGACGGCCAACCCGTCCGATTGTCCGGCCTGCGGCAACCTGACCGGCGGACTCCTGTTCGCGGGCGTGAACGGACAACCGCGCGAGGCGTTCAACACGGATTACAACCACTGGCAGCCGCGCATCGGGGCGGCTTATTCGCTGGCGAAAAACACGGTCGTGCGCGGCGGTTACGGATTGTTTTATTTGCCGGAATCGGCATTCGGAGGCGTTGCCGGCTTCGCGGCGGATACTCCGTTCGTCTCGACTTTGGGCGGCGGCGTCAACAGTTTCATCCCCGCGAATACTTTGAGCAACCCATTTCCGAATGGTCTCAACCAGGCGACCGGAGCCGCTCTCGGGTTTTCCACGTTCGCCGGCAATAACGTGATATTCAATAATCCCAATCGCCTGATTCCGCATGTGCACCAATTTTCATTGGGCGTGGAGCATCAACTTCCGTGGAATGTGAAGGTGGACGCGGCGTACGTGGGCAGCCGCACGGTCAATGTCAACACGAACGCCAATCAATCCGGCGGCGCTCGGAATTTAAACGTGAACACGCCGGCCCAACTGGCGCAAGCGCGGCTGGATTCGAACTACTTCAACCAAGCCGTGCCGAACCCGTTCGCCGGATTGTTGCCGGGAAGCGGCTTGAATGGCGCGACCATCCGCCGGCAGCAGCTGCTTCTCCCGTTCCCCGAGTTTGGAGGTGTTTCCGAAGGGCAGGAATCGGTTGGAAAGATCTGGTACGATTCCGCTCAACTCAGCGTGGAAAAGCGCTACACGGCCGGATTGGTGCTGGTGGCGGCGTATACGTTTTCGACCCGCCGCGAGCAGCCAGAGTTTCAACACGTGGTTCAATCCCTGCGTGTTGCAACTGAATGGAACGGCGTTGCAGCCTAACGCCGCGCACACGGCATTTAATCAGCCGTGCTCGAATCCCGCTTGGGCCATTCGCGGGCCGAACACGTTGCGCACCGATCCGTTCCGGGGGCCATTTATTCGCAATCCCTGGGCAAAGCAATGGGATATGTCGTTGAACAAGCGCTTCAACATCACGGAACGCTACAACGCGCAGTTCCGCTTGGAAGCTTTCGACGTTTTTAATACGCCGATCCGCGGAGGTCCGAATACGAATCCGACGGATCCTAACTTTGGATTCGTGGGGCCAAACCAATCGAACTTTCCGAGGCAGCTGCAGCTTGGGTTTAAATTTAACTTTTAATCTGGCGGTTTGATTGCCTAAAATTGACTTAGGAGAGCATATGATCAAGACTGCAATTTTGGGATTGGCCGCGTTGGGCGCGTACGCGCAGATAGCGACCACTATCCCGGTTGGCACGAAGATAGAAGCGCGCACCAACGATGCGATCGACGTGAGGAATACGAGCGATGGCCGTATTTACTCAGGCGTTGTGAATAACGACGTTACGGATGGTAACGGCAACATCGCGATTCCAAAAGGCTCGAACGCGGAGCTGATCGTGCGTAATGTTTCGAACCGCAATTTGACGGTCGATCTGGAGTCAGTGACGGTGAATGGCAATAGGTATATCGTGAGCGCAAACGACAACACCCGAACCGGCGGACAGGGAGTCGGCAAGAATGAGCGAACGGGCAAGTATGTGGGGGGCGGCGCGTTGCTTGGCACCATCATCGGCGCGATTGCCGGCGGCGGAAAGGGTGCGGCGATCGGCGCTGCTTCCGGGGCCGCGGCGGGCGCGGGAACCGAGACAATCACGAAAGGCAGCGCGGTCAAGATT
>JBPCKZ010000198.1:0-9406 GCA_051003795.1 Bryobacteraceae bacterium
AATTCCAATGCCGTGCGGAAATCCGCAAGCGCCGGAGCTAATTGCCCTTGCAACAGCCGCACGCGGCCGCGTTCGTAGTAAACGCTCCAGTTGGAAACGAGGCTGTGGGAGTCCGGAAGGCTCTGCACCGCGAGATCCATCAGGACACCGGCCGAGCGCAGGTCGCCTTGATCCGATCGGAGCCGGGCCAAATTTCTGTAAGAGCTTTCAATTTCGCCTAAATGGAGCATCTTGCGAAGCCGGAATGCTTCGGTAAGAGTGTCGTCCGCCTGCTCGAAATGCTTTTGGGAACGGTACCGATCTCCTAAGTAATCCAAGCCCAACGCAACACTTGGCCAGTCCCCTAAAGTGGCCGCTTCGGATATCCCCTGCCGAAATAATTCTTCCGCCTGACGATCTTGACCCTTCTTCGCGGTAATACTGGCCAGCTGAATCAGGAGTTTCGGCGCCGATATCCGCTTCCCGGTTCGCCGCATCGCCGCCAAAGCCAACTCGACCGACGTCCCCGCCTCTTCGAGATTGTTCATCTGAAGATATATACCGGAGATATTCGTGTTGAGGCTTACCAGGAGGGAATCGTCGTGCGCTTGATCGCTCAATGCGCGCGCCGACAGGAATGCGGCTAGAGCTTCGGGATACTGTTTAAGGGTAACTGGCAAGCGCCGATATTAGAGAGGAAAAGCCGCTGATTTTTGGAATCGCCAAAAGCTTTGACTTCCTGGTAACCGCTTTCAAATAAGGGAAGGGCTTGCGCAGCATGGCCGGCGATCAACATCGCGTTGATGGAGATCAGGCGCGAACGAAAGTAGGAGCTCCTTGGATTGGTATAGAAATCTGCGCGGTTCGCCGTATGACCAGCTTCGCCGCGATGCACGGAGCCAACGAGCGAAAGCAGAATCCCCAAAAGCAATAAGATCCTGGGCCGACGAACATCAGGAAGGTGCAAGGTACCTGGCGTTCTCTGGTGGTAGTTCTTAAGATATCACCAGAGAAGCATACCAGATTTTACCCATACTTGGGGAATCGATTTTTGGTGAGGAGTTAGATCGCGCTACTGTGTAGAGCGCGGAAAGCTTGAAATTACTGATTCCACAGTTCGCTAACGATGATAATAATCGGTGTGTCGCCCATTCATCCTTTAGATTCGGGTGGTGGCCCAAACCTCTTTGCCCACAATCTACACGGCGGACTTCATAACTTGGACGGCGAGTACATTTAACTACTTGATATAAAAGGTTAATTTCGCATCCAAAGCGTTGTGACCTACTTCGCGCGGATTTCTTATGAGAGACTAAAGAAAAATCGTTATCACGCCGAAAATCCATTAAATCATGCATTTCCGAAGATTTTCCGCATTTCTGATCGGCGCCTGGCTTGCCGGTTGTTTACTGATGGACTTGGTGGCCGTCCAGAATTTCCGGTCGGTCGATCGCCTGTTGGCGGAACCGGATCTCGGGATCGCGACCCAACTTCGGTCAATGGGGCATGACAATGCCCGGTCCTTTCTGAGACATCACGTAGCGGAGCAGAACCGGTGGTATTTCGAACAATGGGAACGCTTTCAGTTCGGCATTGCGTTGGCGTTATTTCTGGCGCTCTTGTTCGGGACGCCTCCAAGCAAGTACGCCCTCGTGCTTTGCGCCGGAATGGTTTTCCTCGTATTGGCGGAGCGTTTCGTCCTGACGCCGGAAATCACCCGGATGGGCCGCCTCCTCGATTTCATTGCGCCGCGGGCGTCTTCACCGGTCCGGGACCGGTTCTGGACATTTCACGGCGCCTATTCGGCAGTGGAATTATTGAAAATAGCGCTTGGATTGGCGCTCGCGGGAACGCTTTTAATTCGCGGACGAAAGGATCGCGGACGGTTCGCCGGCCACAACAGCGTCACTCGGTGATTGCGGCCGGGGTCTCACGAATCGAGAGCCGCTTCAGCGCCTCGTCCACGATGGCAATCAATTCTTCGCGCGAAACCCAAAAACGATCCGGAGACTTTGCCTCAATCAAGCTCTCGCCCGCGGCAACCGGGCAGTTCGCTTGCGCCGAAGCCCTTGTTGGGACGCCATAACGCGCGCGCGATTCGATCAATTTAGCGACTTCCGCGCGAGGCAAAATCTTAGGGCCGCCCAGGAGCTCCGCCACCAGCGAAATGCGCGCGCCATGTTCCACCGTTTCCATCCGGAAGAACGCTTCCTGCAAATCTCTCCCGAACGCGACCGCGCCGTGGTTCGCCATCAAAATGGCATCGTGATCCGGTATCAGCGGAAGCATGGGTCGCAGCAGCTCCGGCGTCCCCGGCAGCCCATAATCCGCCAGCGGAACACACCCGAGCATCACAATCATCTCCGGCAACACCGCCAAATTCAACGCTCTTCCGGCCGCCGCATGACCGGTGGCGACGGGCGGATGCGCGTGCACCACCGCGTGCACGTCGGGCCTCATCCGGTATACGGCCAGATGCATGCCGATCTCCGAGCTGCATTCCCGCGCGCCCGCCAATTTTCTCCCCGCCATGTCCACGACGACCAGATCTTCGGGGAGCATCCTGCCCTTGCTCACGCCAGCGGGCGTGGACAGCACCCGGCTCGAATCCAAACGCGCGCTGAGGTTGCCATCGTTCGCGGCGATCCAGCCCTTCGCGTCCATCATCCGGCCGTATTCGACGATGCCGCGCCGCAGCTCAAGTTCGGCCTTTAAGTCAAAGCCGGGAGTGCTCATTCGTATGCAAGATTCCAAATTGTATCAGACCGTTACAATGGGGCGGAATGGATAACAGGCGCATGTGCCCGGACTGCCGGGCCTTTATCAGCACCAGCGACCGCACCTGCCCGTACTGCCAGGCGCCGGTCGGCCCAAAAGCCGTCAGCCTGCGGGATACCGGCGCGCTGATCGGCGGCCTGATTCCCGCCGCCCGCTTTACGACCTCGATCGTTCTGCTGATCAACGTCGCCCTGTATGCGGCTTCGAGCCTGGGCGGAGCGGGGCTGCTTTATTTCGGCGCGAAGGATGGCCGCGCCATCTTCTTGCAGCACGAGTTTTACCGGCTGGTCACCGCCGGATTTCTGCACGGCGGACTGCTGCACATCGGCATGAACAGCTGGGTATTGTTCGATCTAGGCGCGCAGGTGGAAGAGCTTTTTGGGCCGGCGCGCATGATTGCGATTTATTTCATGGCGACGGTATGCGGCTTTCTCGCGAGCGCATATTTCCGGCCGCTAACGCCCTCGGTGGGATCGTCGGCGGGAATTATGGGGCTGATCGGCGCAATGATCGCGCTGGGCGTGCGGAATAAGAGTTCGATGGGCCAGGCGATCCGGGCGCATTACATCCGCTGGGCGGTTTACGGATTGCTCTTTGGATTGCTGCCGGGAATCGATAACATCGCGCACGTGGGCGGGATCGCGGCGGGTTTCGGCGTGGCATACGCGGCGGGCACGCCCGCGCATTCGTCGCTTCCGGCGGAAAAGTTCTGGCGTGGCGCCGCCGCGGTTTGCGTGCTACTGACGGCCTTCAGCTTCTTCCAGTTGTATATGCAAATCGCGGGGGCGCGCTGAAACGCGCTTGCTAACCGCCGGCAATGGCTCCCACTACCAGAAAAGGCTCAGCCCCAGTCGCGACCGCGGCGGGCAGCGGGTCGTCCGGCGGTTCGTGCGAGAGATCCTGTTCGCAGGCGAAGAATCGCACAAACGCCCGGCGCTGTTGCGTGGCCTGATCGCGAATCGTGCCGCGCAGCATTGGATAGCGCAACTCGAGCGCGTCGAGGACCGATCGTTGCGTGGCCTGGCCCTCGACATCGAGCTTCACTTCTCCACCGGGTAGGTCGATGCGCGCCAGCGACCGCAGATGCGCCGGGAGAATCACCCGGATCATGACAGCGTCTGGACCTCGACGGACAACACGGCCGGAAGGTCCCGGACTATGGGATTCCAGCTGTCTCCGGCGTTGGCCGATGCGTACACCTGTCCGCCGGTAGTGCCGAAATACACGCCGCACGAATCGTGCGAATCGACGGCCATCGCGTCGCGCAGCACATTCACGTAGCAATCCCTCTGCGGCAAACCGTTGGTGAGCGCCTCCCATTCGTTGCCGCCCGCGCGGCTGCGGTAAACGCGCATTTTTCCGTCGGGCGGATAATGCTCCGAATCGCTCTTGATGGGGACGACATAGATTGTTTCCGGCTCATGGGCGTGAACGTCGATCGCGAACCCGAAATCGGTCGGCAGATTGCCGCTGACCTCTTGCCACGAGTCGCCGGCGTTGTCGCTGCGCATGACGTCCCAGTGCTTCTGCATGAACAGCACATCGGGGCGCGAAGGGTGCATGGCGATGCGATGAACGCAGTGCCCGACCTCCGCGACCGGATCGGGGATGTGTTCCGAACGCAGCCCGCGGTTGATCGGCTGCCACGTCTCGCCGCCATCGCCGGTCCGGAACGCGCCCGCGGCCGAGATGGCGATGAAGATCCGGCCCGGATCGCCCGGATCGAGAAGGATAGTGTGCAGGCACATGCCACCGGCGCCCGGCGCCCAATGAGGCCCCGAGCCGTGGCCGCGCAGTCCGGAGAGTTCCCGCCACGTTTGCCCGCCATCGTTGGAGCGGAACAAGGCGGCGTCTTCCACACCGGCGTACACCGTATCGGGATCGGTCAGCGACGGTTCCAGATGCCAGACCCGCTTGAACTCCCAGGGATGCGGAGTCCCGTCGTACCATTGATGCGTGCCGGGAACCCCGTCGTAAGCGAAATTATTACCCACCGGCTCCCATGTTTTGCCACCGTCGTTCGAGCGTTGGATCACCTGCCCGGACCAGCCGCTGAACTGCGACGCGTATAGCCGGTTCGGGTCCGCGGGCGAACCCTTCAGATGGTATATTTCCCAGCCCCCAAAGTGGGGTCCGCTAACGTCCCACTTTTCGCGCTTCCCATCCGATGTCAGAATGAAAGCGCCCTTGCGCGTGCCCACCAGAACCCGTACGCCGCTCATTTCTCACTCTTCTCCCCGCCCGGGGACGAAGGCGTGGGCGCTTGTTCACAGCTAACCATCCACGGCGTACCGAATCGATCGACAAGCATGCCGAAACGGGGGGACCAGAAGGTTTCCTGAATCGGCATCCGCACGGTCCCTTTCTCCGCCAGTGCGTGGAATATGCGCTCCGCATCCAACGGGCCGGGAACCGCGAGCTGCACCGAGAAGCCTTTAGGTGTTTCGTACTGCTCGGGCGGACAATCGGAGCCCATCAACATCCGGTCGCCCACCATGAGCGCGGCATGCATGATTTTGTCGCGCCACTCGGGTGGCACTTTGTCCGCCATTGGCGCCCCGGCATGGGTGAACATTGCCACGATTTTACCGCCGAGGCACCGCTCGTAGAATTTGAACGCCTCCTCGCATTGGCCGTTGAATAATAGATATGGATTCAGTTGCATAATGTCTCCTTTGTTGATTTTCAGATTCGGAACTAGCCGCGAGTCCGCACGCGCAGGCGCTCTTCCGACTCGCGTAGCTCGGGAGTGAGCGCGGGACCAAAGTCGGATACCTCATAAACCTGGCGGATTTCGATCTCGGACTCTTCGTCATACGGATGAGGATTCGGGCACCGCTTGGCCCATTCGATTGCCTCTTCCCTCGAATTCACCTGCCACAGCCAGAAGCCCGCGATCAGCTCCTTCGCCTCGGTGAAGGGACCATCGATTACGGTACGCTTCTCGCCGGAGAACTTCACGCGCGCGCCCTTCGAGCTCGGCTGGAGCCCCTCGCCCGCCAGCAGCACGCCGGCCTTTAACAGCTCTTCGTTGAACTTCCCCATTTTGGTCAGGATCTCCTCGTCCGGGAGGGTGCCTGCCTCGGTTTTCTTATTGGCCTTGATCAGTACCATAAATCGCATTCTCGTTTCTCCTTGTGTTCTTACGTTAATTCGCGGGCAGGCCCGCAATCTCCGTTAGCGGGCGGATTTCGACCGTACCGAAGCGCGCCGCCGGAATCCGCGCGGCAATGCCAATGGCCTCATCCAGATCCCTGGCGTTCACCAGGTAGTAACCGCCGAGTTGTTCGCGCGTCTCCGCGAATGGACCGTCGATCACGAGCGGTTTTCCGTTGCGCACCTGGACGCTGGTGGCGGTGGAAGTGGGTTGTAGCGGCGAGGCAGCCAGGTACTGGCCATTTGAATGGAGCTGGCGCGCGAGTTCGGCCGATTCTCCGTAACACTGCTCCCGTTCCGACTCGCTCAAAGCCTGCTCGTCCGCGTAAATCAGTAACATGTACTTCATTTTTGCGTGCTCCACTAATGAGTCGAACGGCACGCCTTGGGATCGACACTTCGGAAACAAATTTTTACAATCGGGTATGTCCGCGGAAATTATCACGGCGGTTGAAGCGCTCTACCGCTCCGATTGGGGCCGGATCGTCGCCACCCTGGTGCGACTGGTCGGCGATTTCGACTTGGCCGAAGAGTCCGCGCAGGAAGCTTTTGCCGCCGCCGTCGAGCAATGGCGGGCTTCCGGCGTGCCTGAGTTCCCGCGCGCGTGGATCGTCCAGACGGCTCGGCACAAGGCCATCGACCGCATTCGGAGACGGGAACGGTTTGAGCAAAAACTGGAATCGTACGCGCTCGACGGCTTGGACCGCGCCATCGAAGAGCCGGACTACGATACGAACGAAATCCCCGACGATCGGCTTCGGCTGATCTTCACTTGTTGTCATCCGGCGCTCGCTCTGGACGCGCAGGTGGCCTTAACCCTGCGAACGCTGTGCGGCCTCGAGACGGACGAGATAGCGCGGGCGTTCCTGGTGCCCCCGGCAACGATGGCGCAAAGATTGGTTCGCGCCAAACGCAAGATCCGCGCGGCCGGCATTCCATATGCCGTGCCCCAGACGAACGACATGTCCGAGCGGCTCGATGCCGTGCTGACGGTAATCTATCTGGTCTTCAACGAAGGCTACGCCTCCACTCGCGGCGGGCCGCTGGTGAGAACCGATCTCTGCGCCGAGGCGATCCGGCTGGGCCGGTTGGTCAGAACCCTATTGGAGCCGCGGCTTCCGGCGGAAGCTACCGCTCTGGTGGCGCTCATGCTGCTTCAGGACGCTCGCCGCGATGCGCGTCTCGATGAGTTGGGCGATCTGGTCGTCCTGGAAGAACAAGATCGCCGCCGCTGGGATCGGCGGCAGATCGCCGAGGCGCTCCCGCTAGTGGAGGAAGCCCTTCGCGACGGGCCTGGTTCGTTCGCCGTCCAGGCGGCCATCGCCGCATTGCATTGCGAGGCGGCGCGCCCTGAAGATACGGATTGGCCTCAAATCGTGCGCCTTTACGGTCTTCTTGAGCGCCTGCAGCCCTCCCCTATCGTGTTGCTGAACCGCGCGGTGGCGGTTGCGATGGTGGACGGTCCGCAAGCCGCGCTTGCGATCGTCGATGCTCCCGGCGCAACCGGCGATCTCGACAGCTATCACCTGCTGCACGCCGTCCGGGCCGATTTGCTGCGCCGCATCGGGGCGCCGGTTGAGGCGGCAAAGAGCTACCGGCGAGCGCTCGCACTGGTCACCAACGATAGCGAGCGCCGGTTTCTCGAGCGGCGGCTGCGCGAAGTTGAACCGCCGGCGGCGGTGTTAAATTCTTAACGATGAGTTTATTGGATCTGAAGAGGGCAGCTATTGAGATCCGGCAGGCAATCGAACAGGATAAGCCGCGAAACCGCCCATCGCCGTTTTTCTTTATGATCGGCGCGGGCATCTCTTATCCGCCGCTTCCTTTGGCTAGGCAAATCCAGGATGCATGCAGGTTGGAAGCCGCGAAGTATGGAAAAGCGTCCGCTCCAAACTCTACCGCTCCAATCGATCTGTACTCCTATTGGTTTGAACAAGCCTATCCGCAACCAGTCCACCGCCAGCAATATCTCAGAACGACAATGCAAAGCGCATTCATTTCACGCGCAAATTTCCGGCTGGCGCATTTGATGCTGTCAAAGACCATCACCAATCTGGTTGTTACCACGAATTTCGACGACTTTCTTTCGCGGGCCTTAACTCTTTTCGGGAATGCCCCGATCGTCTGCGATCATCCGGCGACCTTGCAGCGAATCGATCTAAACTCTTCGAGCGACGTGCAGATTATCCATGTGCATGGTTCGTACTGGTTTTACGATTGTTGCAATTTGCGGGAAGAGATTGCTACCCGCGCCGAACCCGCCCGGAACACGTCCTTCACAATGCTGGCGATGCTCGATGATATTCTCCGCCTCCACTCGCCGCTTATCGTGGGATACAGCGGATGGGAAGGGGATGTCTTCATGAACGCATTGCAGCGGCGGCTCGCGGCAGGCTTGGGCACAAACCTCTACTGGTTCTGTTACCGGCGGCGCGACGCGGACGGGTTGCCGCTCTGGTTGAAAGCCAACGCGAACGTCCGCATCGTTGTGCCCGATGGTGGAAGCAAGGGAGCGCCCGTGGAGTTACCGGGTTCCGGCACCGGTGAAGCGAAAGCGCTCGGGAAAATCGCCGGCGCGATCTCCGGCTTGAATGAAGATGAACCTGTTTTGGGGGCGACGACCGTTTTTGACGAGTTGATTCGAACCTTCGAATTGAAAGTGCCGGAACTCACGAGCGATCCGTTGGGGTTTTTTGCCAGTCAGTTAGAGAGATCCCTGTTGGGGCCGGCGGATCAAACGGAGGAGCCGGAAGACGATGTCTACGCGATCAGGAGCGTTATCAGCCTAATAGCTAAGGTCAACCGGTACAAGGAGCAGATTGTTCCTCTTTCGGAAACGGAAACTCTAATAGAATCCTTCCGGAACGCTGTCAGGCAGTCTCACCACCGCGAAGCGATTCGGTTGGCGTTGAACATCCCGGTCCGGCATCTGACGAGCGAGCAGTTGCGAGAAATTGTTGCGGCTCTTTTCAGCGCGGGTCGCGCTCTGAACGATAACTCAGTTGAAGAACTTGCCAGCTATGACCGTGTTGTTTCCATTGTTGCCGGGGCAGAAATTCCCGGCCGCGATGTATCACTCTCGGAGAGGGTTGCGAAAGCTCTTCTCTACAAGGGCGTTAGCCTTGGCGCTCTGGACCGCGGCGAGGAAGAGATTGGGGCGTACGACGAGGTAGCCCGGCGCTTCGGGGATGCGCCGGAAGCGGTTTTGCGCGAACAGGTCGCGACGGCTCTCTTCAATAAAGGCGTGACGCTGGGCGCTCTGAACCGCGGCGAGAAAGCCATTGCGGTGTACGACGAGGTAGCCCGGCGGTTCGGGGATGCGCCGGAAGCGGTTTTGCGCGAACAGGTCGCGCCGGCTCTCTTCAACAAAGGTGTCAGGCTGGGCGCTCTGAACCGCGGCGAGGAAGCGATTGTGGCGTACGACGATGTACCCCGGCGCTTCAGGGATGCGCCGGAATCGGTCTTGCGTGAACAGGCCGCGAAGGCTCTCGTC
>JBPCKZ010000199.1:0-39732 GCA_051003795.1 Bryobacteraceae bacterium
CTCCTTACGCCAACGGAAAAATCCACCTCGGAACGGCGTTCAACAAGCTGCTGAAAGACTTCATCGTGAAGTCGAAAACCATGGCCGGTTTCGACGCTCCTTACGTGCCCGGCTACGATTGCCACGGTCTTCCAATCGAATTCAAAGTCGGTCAAGAGATGGGGGCAAAGAAGGCCACGATGTCCGTCGCGGAGATCCGCGCGGAATGCCGGAAATACGCCGAAAAATTTGTGGGATTGATGACGGCGGACTTCAAGCGCCTGGGAATTTTCGGCCGCTGGGAAGACCCGTATTTGACCATGAGCCCGCATTACCAATCGGTGATCGCGGGCGCGTTTGTCGATTTTCTGGACAAGGGCTATGTATATAAAGGGCTGAAGCCGGTCAACTGGTGCATTCGCGATCGAACCGCGCTCGCCGAAGCCGAAGTGGAGTACGAAAATCATTCGAGCCCTTCGATCTGGGTGCGGTTTGCTCTTACGTCCGATCCCGCGAAGATCGACCTCAGCCTCGCGCTCAAGAACGTCTATGGCCTGATCTGGACCACTACGCCGTGGACGATCCCCGCCAACATGGCGATCGCGTTTCATCCCAAGTTCGAGTATTGCGCCCTTGAAGTAGGAGACGCGGTTTATCTTGTTGCGGCGGATCTGCTGCGCGTCACCGCCGAAAAGTGCGCCTGGACCGATTACGAAATCCTGGCCCGCTTTCCCGGTTCGCATCTGGAAGGCGTGGTGTTCCGGCACCCTTTTCTCGAGCGCGAATCGCTCGGCATCCTGGCCGATCACGTCACGCTGGAACAAGGCACCGGCGCGGTTCACACGGCACCGGGACACGGTCAGGAAGATTATGTCGTGGGCCGCCAGTATGGAATCGAAACCTATTGCCCCATTGACGCGGCGGGCCGCTTTTTCCATGCGACCGGCGCAAGCGGCGTACTGCCCGAAGAGCTGATCGGCAAGACCGTTTGGGAAGCGAATCCGATCGTGATCGAGCTTCTGCGCCGCCACGGCGCGCTGCTCGCGCAAGAGAAGGTCGATCACATCTATCCGCACTGCTGGCGCTGCCATCAGCCGACCATTTTCCGCGCCACGGAGCAGTGGTTTATCGGGATGGACAAGAACGAGCTGCGCGCGCGGGCGCTCGATGCCATCAAAGGCATTCACTGGATGCCCGCGTGGGGCGAAGAGCGCATCTCGAACATGATCGCCTCGCGTCCGGACTGGTGCATTTCGCGTCAACGCGTTTGGGGCGTGCCGATCGTGGTTTTCTATTGCGAAAAATGCCGCGAGCCGCTGACCGATAAAACGATTCTGGACAAGGTTGTCGCGCTCTTCGCCGAGCACACGGCGGATATCTGGTACGAACGCGCCGCGAGCGAGTTACTGCCCGCCGGGACCAAGTGCAAGCATTGCGGTTCGGAAGAATTCACGAAAGAGAAAGACATTCTGGATGTCTGGTTCGATTCGGGTTCGAGCCATCTTGCCGTGCTGACGGAAGCGAACGGGCTGCACTGGCCTTCCGATCTTTATATCGAAGGCGGCGATCAATACCGCGGCTGGTTTCATAGCTCGTTGCTGGTGGGTGTCGGGCTGAAAAATGGATCGCCTTATCGTAGCTGCGCCACCAACGGATGGGCGCTCGATGGCAACGGCCGGGCCATGTCGAAATCGGTTGGGAACGTCATCGCGCCCGAAGAGATCATCAAGAAATACGGGGCGGAAGTGCTGCGCCTGTGGACCGCATCGGTCGAATTTTTCGAGGATGTCCGCATGTCGGACACCATCCTGACGCGGCTTTCGGAAGCGTATCGCAAGCTGCGGAACACGTTCCGGTACGCGCTCGGGAACCTGCATGATTTTCAGCCGGAATCGGACGCGGTCCCCGGCGGCGAATTGCTTGAAATCGATCAGTGGATTCTGATTCGCGCCGAAGAGTTGGTGGCCCGCTGCCGGATCTGGTACAGCGAGTTCGCTTTTCATAAGGTCTACCGGGCGGTTTACGATTTCGCGACGGTCGATCTGAGCGCGATCTATTTCGACGTTCTGAAAGACCGGCTCTACACGACGGCGGCGCGTTCCCATGCGCGTCGCAGCGCGCAGACGGCGCTTTACCGGCTGGCCTATGCGCTGGTTCGCCTGCTGGCGCCGATTCTCGCCTTTACGACCGAAGAAGTCTGGCCCTGGCTGGGCCGCGAAGGCAGCGTGCACACGGCGCTGTTCCCGGTACCGGGCGAGTTGACCGAAGGCATCCATCAAGAGGATCGGAAACGCGTGGAGAATTGGGATCGTCTCATCGAGCTGCGGCAGGACGTTCTGAAGAGCCTCGAAGAGGCGCGCGCGGGGAAGGTGATTGGCGCGCCGCTCGAAGCGCGCGTCGATGTAACCGTGAACGGCGATTTATACCCTCTGCTGGAGCGCTACGCTCGGGAGTTGCCCGGACTGTTCATCGTTTCGCAGGTGGGCTTGCATCATGCCGGCGGACTCGATGTAAAAGTCGAGCGCGCCAGTGGAACCAAATGCGAGCGCTGCTGGAAGTACACCGAGGACGTGGGGTCTTCGCCCGATTTCCCGACGATTTGCGCGAGCTGCGCGGCGGCGGTCCACGAGATTTTGCATGTCTGACGGCATTTCACGCTATACGGCGTCGGCCGTCTCGCTCGGCGTATTCGCGCTGGACCGATGGTCGAAGCACGTCGTTGAAACGCGATTCTCCGCGTTCGATTCACGCACGGTCATCCCCGGTTTTTTCGATATCGTGAAATCCCAAAATCCCGGAGTGGCGTTCGGCTTGTTTTCGGAATCAACTTCGCGTTTCCGCACGGGGCTGCTGATCGCCTTTTCGCTGCTCGCGGTCGCAATCCTGGCCGGCATCCTGTGGCGGATCGAAAAGCTGGACCGCTGGACCGCAGCCGGCCTCTCCTTGATTTTCGGCGGCGCGCTCGGCAACGTTTACGACCGCGTCGTGACGGGTACCGTGACCGATTTTCTCGATTTCTACATGGGGACGCGGCACTGGTACACGTTCAATCTGGCGGATAGCGCCATCTGCGTGGGCGCTTCGCTGCTACTGCTCGGGATGCGAAAACCCGGAAATAACTTAGCGGGCGCCTAAATGTTTCCCAAGCTTTTTTCGATTGGCGGCTTTTACCTTCCAACTTACGGACTGCTGGTCGCCATCGCGTTTCTGACCGCGCTGTGGCTGATATCCCGACTGGCGCGCGCGGCGGGACTGAAGCCCGACGCCGTCATGAATCTGGGCGTGGCTTGCGCGCTCGCGGGCATTATCGGCGCGAAGACGCTGATGCTCGCGCTCGATCCCTACTATCGCAGCCATCCCGATGAAATTTTTTCTTTGGCGACTCTGCAATCGGCCGGAATTTTCTACGGTGGATTGATTGCGGCTTTAATCGCGGCTTACTTTTTCATGCGCAAACACGATCTGCCGGTGCTGCGAACCGCCGACGTGTTCGCGCCCGGTCTCGCGCTCGGTCATGGAATCGGGCGGCTCGGCTGCTTTGCGGCAGGCTGTTGCTATGGACGCCCGACCCGCCTGCCGTGGGCCGTCACATTCACTAGCCCCGACGCCCGGAATGTCGGCGTCCCACTCGGCATTCCGCTGCATCCGACGCAACTCTACGAATCGTTTTCGGAGATGGCGATCGCGGCCGTGCTGTACTTGTTGTGCCGTAGGCGGCATGCGGACGGCAGAATCATCGGCCTTTACCTGATCCTCTACGGCACGGTTCGATTTCTGGTCGAATTCCTGCGCGTGCATGACGAATCGAACCCCGGCGGAGGTCCGTTTTCACTTGAGCAGTGGATTTCGCTCGCATTGGTTCTGGCCGGCGCGTGCCTCGAACTCGCCTTGTCTCTACGCTCCCGGAAAAGTCCTGGGAAAGACCTGAGAGACTTCGCGCGCGTATCCGGTTAGACTAAACGCAATGTCTGTCTGCTGTCCCAAATGCGGCAGCCGCTTCTTGAAGGTCGGCAAGGTGTCCAGCGCGGGGGGCCATTTCGCTGCCTTGCGCGGCATTCATGCCTTGCAATGCGGCGATTGCAAAAACAGGTTTACCGGACGCACGTTGGTCGTTTCCGACGTTAAGTACGCCCGGTGCCCGAAATGCTTGCGCATGGACTTGAACCTTTGGTCCGAAAGGGAATTTCAGGGCTCGCGATGGATGCAAATGCTGATACGTGTTGGCGCACGCCGGTTTCGCTGCGAGTATTGCCGGTTGAATTTCGTAAGCTTCCGGAAGAGGAAAGAAATCTTCACTTTTCGAAGATGGGTCAAGTTCGAGGGGCTGGACGGAAAGAGAAGAGCCGGCTAGCCGATCAGGGCCCCATCAGTTTCAAGATCATTCCTAAATCCGTGGCCACCCAGACGCTTCCTCCGGCGCTTGCGGCGATTACGGCCCGATGCGCTTCCGCGCGGTAATCGACCGGCATCTCCCGCCAGTGCTCCAGATCGTCGCTCTTCAGGATCTTCAATTTCCCGGGTATGGGATTCTGCCGGATCGTTCCGACCGGCTCAAAACCGGCGAGGTACGAAGGGCCGTTCGCGCCCGCGTACACATCCGTGATCGTCCGGTTCTTCTCGCGAAACGCGCGCGTACTCTTCCCGCTCTTCGGCTCGACCTTATAGACTTCCGAGGGCCATTCGAAATCGTCGTTGAAATCCATGAGTCCCAGACCGAAATCGGGCGCGAAACTCATTCGCGTCAAGCGGCCGAACAAAGATGCGGTCGAGGAATGCCAAGTCTTGCCGCCATCGGTAGTCTGAAGAAAAATCGAAAGAGACGGCCATTGGCGGCGGGTTCGCGCTTTCTCTGGGTCCATCCAATCGGGATACGGATCCATCCGGCGCGGCGGCGTGTTCCAACCGGAAATCACGCCCGACCTGGTTCCCGCAAACGCGATGCAGCCGTAGGTGGTGTAATCCGGGTTTCCAGCGGGCGTCGCGGCAATCTCGACCGGCGTCCAGGTGGCGCCCCCGTCGTTGGTTTCGAAGACCGATTTGCGGTCGCCGATCGCCCAGCCGCGCTCCCGGCTGGTAAACCACACCTGCAAAATGTCTTTGGGCGCTTTGAGCTTGTGCCAGTTCCGTCCGGACTCTTCGGTCCGCCAGATGCCCTTGGCGGTTACCATCCAGCCCAAGCTGTCATCCAGGAAGAACAGGGAATTTCCAGCCTCTTTCACGGGCTCGATGAGCCAGTGCGCGCCTCCATCGCTGGTAATCAGTACCACCGGCTTGATCTTTTCTTTTTCCGAAATATACGCGGAAGCAATGCCGCGGCGGTCCGAGGGAAACTTCAGGTCGGTAATGGTGAGCGAGCTTTTGTTTTCGTCGTAGAAGTATTGAACTTCCCAATGTTCCGCATGGCAACAAGCGGCCAAAAGCAAAAAGACGGCGAAGGAGCGGATGCTTAACCTCGAGGCCGCGCCGGCGCGGATGCCATAACCAGCTCCACATGATTGGCCGCGGCGACAGCGGTAGGCTCCATCCGCGCGAGTACCAGTACACAGCCCACCTGTTCGCCTACCGTGGTCAGTACTTCCATTTCCGTGCCCGTATGCTGATGAGCCTCGCGATGCTGTACATTGATCACGCCCACCACGCGGTTGCGCGCGATCACCGGAGCGGATAGAAACGCCTCGTAGGTGTCTTCCGGCAGGTCGGCAAATTTCTTGAATCGCGGATCTTTGTAAGCTTCGCGCGAAATCGAAAGCAGCCGCCGCTCGCGGGCCACCCATCCGGTAAGGCCTTCGTCCATGCGCAGGCGGACCTTGCCGATGGCAAACGGATGCGGCGTGTTGGAAGCGCAGAGCACCAGCTCATTGTTGTCGATCAGGTAAACCAGGCAGGAATCGCATTCCATGAACTCCGCGATCAAGGAAACCACGCCCTGCAAAACCTGCTGCAGACTCATCTCACGCACCATGAAACGGCTCACCTTTTGAAAAACGCGCAACTGTTCCTCGGTGCGGTGGAGGCGTAGCTCAAGGTCCTTGAGTTTCGGCACGCTCTAATTATAAGCGCAGTTTACGAGCGCGTTCCCCGGCCGCAAAAACCACTCCAAACCGGTCTACCGGGAGTAGTACAACGCGGCTTTTCGATCTTGCGCGCTTTGCCTAACATCGGATTGGAGCCGATGCATGAATCTTACTTGTGAACCCGTTGCAATGCCGCCGCTGGCGGTCTGGGAAACGCCGCCTTGCCCGTTTCAGATTGAGTTTCCGCCCGCGATCCTCGATGAAATCGTTCGCTCCGCCGTGGATGCGTTCCATCTGGTGCCGCGGGGCGGCGTCGAAATCGGAGGCGTTCTATTCGGCAAGGTGGAGAACGGGTGCGTGCGCATCGAATCGTGGCGGCAGGTCCCTTGCGAGTACGCGCTGGGTCCCTCGTTCACCCTCTCGGAGACGGATAAACAAGGATTAGCGGCGCTTCTCGAAAAGACCGAGCCCGAGCCGGTTGGATGGTTCCATTCGCATACGCGCACCGATATTCTGCTTTCGCGCGCGGACGTGGAATTGTACGACCGGTTTTTTCCCGGAAAACGGCAGATCGCGCTGGTGGTCCGTCCGTTTCATCTGGAACCGGCGCGGGCCGGCTTTTTCTTCCGCGACTCTCAAGGCCGCACGGAGACTGCCGCCAGTTACCGGGAATTCACGGTGAATGCACCTTCGTTCGAGAAGATGCGCCCGGCGATGAGCGGAAACGCGAGGAGTTCCGGGAAACCGATTGCGGACGCTAAACCGCGTGTTCACCCACGCGGACCGGCGATAAATTCCGAGCCGGTGGAATCTCGCGCCAAGACGTGGATTTTGGCGCTTCTGAGCACTGCGGTCGCCGCCGCGGGCTGTTTCGCGACCGGCTACTGGCTGGGCGCTACATTTCGATAGAGAGTTCGATAGGGTGTTTCGCAGGTCCTATTTGAAGCCCCAATCAAAGGCTAGAGAATTTTCCATCCTTCTGGATTTTCAGGCGGCGTCCTCTCCATAGAGTCGTGCTTCCGAAAAAGCCGGCGACCCAGCATGGAAAGCTGACCAAATCCTGGATGGGGAGGAGCAGCCAGAATTCCGCATCCAGGCGGACTTTCAAGACCGAACCGGCGAGTGCGGCCGCGTTGCTCAGGCGAAGCAGAATTGCGATACCGGCGAGCGGCCACCACCGCGGAAAAAGAGCGGCCAAAATCAAAGCGGGCACTAAGGGTCGAGTGAAAATCTCGCCGGCATAGCCCGCGGGCCGCGAGCGGCGCGTGCTGCGGGCCCACCGTAACCGGTGATTCATGTTCGCGCGAAATGCCTGGCTGCCGATGCGGTGCTCGATCACATAGGATGACAAGATCACGCGCGCGCCCGATTCCGCAACCAGCTTGCCCATCATGAAATCCTCCGCGAGGTAATCGCGAAGCGCGTCGAATCCTCCGATCAGATCGAGCGCCTCGCGGCGGACGGCAATGGTGCATCCGAGAGCGAAGTCCATGCCGTTTAGCAGACGAGCGGCGAGTACGCCTCCCAGAAATTCGGAATTCATGCCCGCGGCTTCGAGCCGCGACCAGAAGCTCGCTCCCGCGATGGCGCGGTAGGGGCAGGTGACCAGGCTGGCCGAAGCATCCTGCATTTCCGCGGCGATCGCGCTCAACATTCGCGGCGTCACCCGGATATCGCTATCGCCCATCACCAGTATTTCGGCGTGAGCCTCAGGCTTGAGGCGCTCGAGCGCGAACACTTTGCCGTTGGGCCGGGGCGACGGACCGGTCACGACGATTTTCGCGGGGACGGACGGAAATTCGCGCATGACCTGGCGCGCAATTCCGGCCTCGGGCGCGGCGCCGGACGGTACCGCGATCAGGACTTCGAAATTGGAATAGTCCTGCGAAAAAAAGCTGCGCAGATTTTCGCGCAGCCCGTCGTCCGCCCCAAACAGCGGCTTCAAAATAGAGATGAGATCCTGCCGCCGGCAAATGGATGAACTGCGCTCCCGAAGGTAGTTCCGCGCGGCAACCAGCACCAATACGCCGTATACCGCGGACCCGGCGACCAGAAGGGCCAACGGCGCCAACACAAAAATCATCCAGTTGCGCGTCGCGTGGTAACCCGTTATGGCTCGCGGCCCGTTATTTCCCGCCCTCGATGCCGGCGATTCTCCGCTCGTGGCTCTCTACGATTCGGCCGAGCACGCCGACCGTGCCCGCGAGCCTCTCGATGGTTCCCATCAGTTTTTCGACGCCGCCGAAAACCGCGTCCACCTGCCCGGTGAGCGCGTCCACGTGCCCGGTGAGCGCGTTCATTTGCCCGGTGAGTGCGTTCATTTGCCCGGTGAGCGCGTCCACATGCCCGGCGAGCGCATCCATTTGCTTGGCCACCGCGTCCATTTGCTTGGCCACCGCGTCCACATGCCCGGCGAGCGCATCCACGTGCCCGGCAAGCGCGTCCAGGTGCCCGCGCTGCGCTTCGATCTCGCGCCACCCGAGTTCCATGTTCATCGTCAGCGCTTCCAGCCGTTCGTCTATCGTCATGGTCTCGGGCCCACTGTTCGCCAGTATAACCGGTCATCGGAGATCCTCCGCCGCGCAGTAGCCGCCACGCGCCCGCACCACCGCTCCCGGGTACCGCTCCCGCGCCCCGGGACTCAACTCCACCCGAATCTCATGAAACACTCCCGGCGGCGATGCGGGCGCGGCGTACTGCATCCCGTATCGCGCCCGAATGCGCTCGATCATCCGGCCTAACGCCTCGCCCGGTTTCGACGCTTCCATTGCCTCGCCGCCGCTCCGCTCCGATACCTTGAACACATCCGAGGGCGTGAAATCCGGATTCACGTAAGCCCCGGGCCGCGGCGGCGGCGGACGCTTGTGTTTGCCGATCAGCATCCCGTTGAGCACTGTGTCCGCCGCAAAAAGCCGGCGCAACACTTCTTCGTCCGGCACCTGGTAATTCAGGCTTTGGTTATCGGTGACGATCAGGATGGCGCGCCGCCCGCGCGCCGGTTCTTTCCGTAGATACAGCGCGGCGGAAACGATGGCGGAGTTGATCGCGGTCCCGCTCCCGAGCGATGAATCGCGTACGCGATCGCGAATTCGCATGGCAACTTGACCGAAATCCGCGGTAAACGGCTCGCTCACCTTCGCGTCGCGCGCAAACAGCATCAGTCCCGCGCGATCGCCCGGGTGCAACTGGGCCAGCGCGCCCTCCGCCGTCGCCGCCAATTGAGCCAGGGACCGCTGCATGCTTCCGCTCACGTCGAGCAAGAGCAACAGATCGAGCGGCTCCGTCTCGTGCGCAAAGTACGCGATCTTTTGCGGCTGGCCGTTGTCGAAAATCTGAAAATCCCGTTGCGTCAGGCCCGTGATGTTGCGCCCGTCCCGGTCCACTGCTTGCGCATCCACTCTCACCGACGCCACGTCGGAGCGGAACACCGGCTCGACGCCTGTTCGATTTTGAGCCGGCGCCAAGGCAGCCAGTAGTAGGATGAGAAGCGGCCCCATGAAGGACATTATCGTTGGAACCGCGGGCCACATCGACCACGGCAAAACCGCGCTGGTGAAAGCGCTGACGGGGATCGACGCCGACCGGCTCGAAGAAGAGAAACGGCGGGGGATCACCATCGATATCGGGTTCGCGCACCTTCAGTTGACGCCCGCGATCCGCCTCGGTTTCGTGGATGTTCCCGGCCACGAACGGTTCGTGAAGAATATGCTGGCCGGGGTGGGCGGCATCGATCTTCTGCTGTTCGTCGTAGCGGCCGACGAATCGATCAAGCCGCAAACCCGCGAGCACTTCGATATCTGCCGCTTGCTCGGGATACGCGCCGGTATTGTCGCGCTGACGAAAGCGGACCTCGCCGATCCCGACCTTCTCGAAATCGCGCGTCTCGAAGTGGACGAGTTCGTGGCGGGGTCCTTCCTCGAGAAATCCCCCGTGATCGCCGTAAGTTCCAAAACCGCTCTCGGTATCGGCGATCTTCGCGATGCGCTAGCCAAAGCCGCTGCCGCGATCGTCGAAAAAGATGCGCGCGGATATTTCCGTCTGCCGATTGACCGGGCATTCTCGCTGAAAGGTTTCGGAACGGTCGTCACGGGAACGTTGATTTCCGGCGCGGTGGCGAGGGAGCAAGAGGTGGAACTCTACCCAACGGGGCGACGGCTGCGCGTTCGCGGCGTGCAAGTGTACGGCGCGGCGGCGGACCGCGCGGCAGCCGGGCAGCGCACCGCCATCAATCTGGCCGGCATCGAACCATCCGAATTAGCGCGCGGCATGGCGCTCTCCGAGCCCGGACGCTTCCGCCCAATCAAGCACGTCGATTGCCGCATTGAACTTCTCCTTTCGGCCAAGCCGCTGAAGCATCGCGCGCCGGTGCATTTTCACGCCGGAACGGCCGAGCTGGAAGCGGAAGTCCGCCTGTTCCGGGGCCGGACTTTAGTGCAGCCGGGCGAGCGCGCGTATGCGCGAATCGTCCTGCGCGAAGCCACGCTGCTGCTGCCCGGAGACCGCTTCATCCTCCGCAAGTTTTCGCCAGTAGTCACCATTGGAGGCGGAACCGTTCTCGACATCGGCGCGGTGCGTTACCGCAAATCGGACGATGTCGCCGCAAGGCTGGATATTTTGGCGCTCGCGCTTGAAACCGGCGACGCGCGCGCGCGCGTGGATTTGCTGGTGCGCGAATCCAAGTTCGGCATCGGCCTCCCGGATCTAATCGCCCGGACCGGCCTGCGCGATTCCGAAATCCCCAACCCGCGCCCGTGGATGGTGGATCGCGGTTGGTTCCAATCGACGCGCGACCGCTTGGTGCGCGCGGTTCGCGAATTTCATCGCCAGAACACGCTGCTGCCCGGAATTCCCAAGCAGGATCTCAAGAGCCGCGAACTTCCCGACGCGCCCGCGCCCTTGCTGGACGAATTGCTCGCCGACGCGAAGGAGCTTGTCGTGGAAGGAGAAAACGTCCGCCTGCGCACGCACCAGCTTGTGCTCAAGGAAGACGAACAGCACGCGCGAACCGCCATTGAAAATGCGTTCGAGCGTGCCGGGCTAACCGTTCCGGCGGTGCCGGAAGTGCTCGCCCGTTCGGGCGTCGAAGCGCAGCGCGCGCGATCGCTGCTCCAGATTCTTCTCCGCGATAAGCTCCTGATCCGTGTCGCCGAAGACCTTGTATTTCATCGATCGGCGATCGCGAATTTGCGAAATCTGCTGGCCGCGCGTAAAGCGACTCGCTTCAACGTCGGCACTTTCAAGGATTGGACCGGGGTCTCGCGAAAATACGCCATTCCACTGCTGGAATTCCTCGATCGCGAGCGCGTCACGAGGCGCGAGGGCGACGAGCGGCTGATTTTATAAGACGTTCCAATCGCCCCGGTAAAATAATTTCCGCGGCCGCGCAATACGCGTGGCTCGCGATCCCGTAATGCCGTTCTTCCACGGCGTGGACGACGACACCGGCATTCCTCTGTATGCCGACGCCAAGGTGCGCGATCCGCTGCAGGACCGTTATCGCCGCGAGCGCCTGAGCGATCTGCCGCCCGATCTGCCCGGCGGAAAATCGCCCCCCGGCCACAGGAGAGCGGTAATCGGAGCCGTGTTGAATCGCGATATCTATTGCTTCAGTCTGCTACGACGCCCGAGCAGGATGCCCGCCGCGTTGCCGAATCAACCAATACTTCCCTCACGCGGTCCATCGCGATGCGATCAACGACTTCGGCGTGACCACTCCAAAGGCGCTCGCAAAATCGCTGACCAGCTACGCCGCGCGGCGCCTCGAATTTCACGATTACCAAGCTGTACCAGGTTTCGGGACCCATCAAACGCGGCGAGGTGGATCTCAAAGTAAGAACGGGATCGGGGTGAATATAAGACGCTCGGCCTCACGCGAAGGAATATCCTCGGCGGCAACTCGAATCGGCGGCTCGCGTTCAAGCTCATGCTGTCTAAAATCGACGCTGAGTTATCCGCGCGCTCCAAGAATCGTTGCTCCCTATCTGAATTCCGCGCCGAGCCTGCTTGGCGGATGATCCTCTTGAGCGTGCCGATCGGGAGATCTTTGTTATGGATGGGAATAGTCACGCGGAGTTCTGGGCGAGTCGCGTGGAACAGGCGGGCGTGGCTGCCGGTCTGGTGGTCAATGTAAAAGCCGGCGCCAATGAGCGCGCGTAGCACCTCCCTGGGCTTGAGCACCGGGAATCTTGGCATGCGCCTCAGGCTATGCTGACGGCAATTTCTTCACGGGACGGTTCGATGTCCGAAGGGATCGTTTCGTTGTGCTTGCGCATGCTCTCGAGAACGCATATGATCGCGTCCTGTGCCATCTTGCGGGCTTCCGCGAGCGTCTCTCCGTGGCTCACAATTTCGGGAATTTCCGGCACGAGGACCCGATATCCGCCTCCGAGCAATTTTTCAAACAACACCGTGTAACGGTATTCGGCCGCGCTCGATCCGCACCGCCCCTCGTGCGGCATTAGAATAAAGTTTATGCGCCGGCTCGTGGCAAATGCGCTTCTTCTCCTGTTTGCCGGCATCTCCATTCCGCCGTACGTCTCCGCGAATTTTCAAACGGATCTTCCGGCATGCTGCCGGCGCGATGGGAAACACCACTGCGCCAAGATGCGCCTCGAGTCGCCGGCTGGCTCTGCGTTCCAAACGATATCCGCGAAGTGTCCGTTTTACCCGCGCGCCACGCTTGTCGTTCGAAATCACACCGCCTGTCCGCCCGCAACCGCCATCTTTTACGCAGGCATCGTCCCGCACCCGGTTCCACACGCGCGGACGGATGCCAACCACCAAATCTCAAATAGCCGCAGCCATCAAAAGCGCGGCCCTCCTCCCGCGGCCTGATCCGGTAAACCAGTTGGGCGTCGTCCCTTTTTGAGCGCCGCCGTGTGTTTGGCCTAGGCAGTTGGGAGGAGAAACGTGTACAGAATTATTTGCAATCTGCTTCGTCGGGGTGCGGCAGGCTGGCTCGTGGCCTCGCTTTCGCTACTTCCGTTATCGTTGTCCGCCACGATTTTTGGCGACGTGCGTGGAATCGCCCACGACCCGGATCATCGGCCCGTCGCTAACGCCGGCATCGCGCTGCGCGCTCTCGCGTCGGAGTACCAACGCACGGCAACAACGGATGCGGACGGCGCATTTGAGTTCTCCGCCGTGCCGGTCGGCCAGTATCGCGTCACGGTAACGCATGAAGGGTTCGCGCCAGTCGAGCAAGCCTTGTCCGTCGCCTCGGGCAGCGCTCCCGTTTTGCATTTTCAGTTCAGGCTGGCCGAGGCCAAGCAGTCCATTGAAGTGTCGGGGAACGTCGAAACCGTCAATCCCGAATCCTTCACGCCCACCACGCTGGTCACGCGCACGGACATCGACCGGACGCCCGGCGCGGATCAGACCAATAGCTTGCGCATGATCACCAGTTTTGTGCCTGGAGCTTATTTGACCCACGACTTGCTGCATGTCCGAGGCGGACACGGGGTTTCCTGGTTGATCGACGGCGTGCCCGTGCCGAACACGAGCATTGCCGGCAATGTTGGCGCGCAGTTCGATCCAAAAGATATCGACTATATGGAAGTGCAGCGCGGGAGTTACTCCGCCGAGTATGGCGATCGCACCTATGGAGTTTTCAACGTTGTCCCGCGCAGCGGTTTTGAACGAAATAACGAGGCTCAACTCGTCGCTACCTATGGTAGTTTCCACCAAACCAACGATCAGTTCAGTTTTGGGAGTCACACCGAACGCTTGGCCTACTATGTCGGGCTGAACGGAAACCGCGGCGACTATGGACTTCAGACCCCTACTTCCGCGGTCATCCATGACCGCGTGGACGGCTTCGGGGGATTCGGTTCTCTGATTTACAACCGGTCGCCGAAAGATCAGTTCCGCCTCGTGGCCGCCGTCCGGAGAGACGATTACCAGATTCCGAATGGCGCGGACGATCAGGCGAATGGCATCCGCGATAGCGATCGGGAACGGGATGCGCTAGTCAATTTTTCCTGGGTGCATACCGCCGCGCCGGGGTTGTTGTTCACCGTCTCTCCCTTTTATCATTTCAATCGGGCGGACTATCTCGGAGGCCCCAACGATCCCACGCTGAGCACATTGGACAAGCTCGATACACAATATGCAGGCGCGCAAATTACGCTCAGCGCGGTTTCGAAGCGCAACAACGCCCGCGTTGGCGTGTACGGTTACGGGGAGCGTGATAGCCGTTTCTTCGGTTTGACCGCGACGGATGGCAGCGACCTGGCGCTTCGGCAAAAGGAAAATCCATCCGGCGGCCAAGTCGCGCTTTTCTTGGAGGATCAATTCAAAGTTGCGAGTTGGTTGACGGTGAACGGCGGCATCCGGCTCACCCACTTTGGCGGGGCGATATCCGAAAACGCCGCCGATCCACGTCTCGGGGCTGCCGTTCGCGTGCCGAAATTGAAGTGGGTGTTGCGCGGGTTCTATGGGAGGTTCTACCAAGCCCCGCCGCTCTCAACCGTTTCCGGCTCACTGCTGGCTTACGCCCTCAATTTGGGATTTGGGTTCACGCCTCTGCGAGGGGAACGGAATGAAGAAAATCAGTTCGGGGTAACGATTCCGTTTCGTGGGTGGACGCTTGACGGCGATCGCTTTCATACCCACACCCGCAACTTCTTCGATCACGATCAACTGGGGAACTCGAATGTGTTTTTGCCGTTGACCGTGCAGGGCGCGCGCGTGGACGGATGGGAAGTCACCTTACGGTCGCCGCTGCTGCTACGCCGCGGTCAGATGCATTTGGCCTATTCGAGCCAACGCGCCGAAGGGTGGGGCGAACGAACCGGAGGCCTGACTCTCTTTGCCCCTCCAGCCGATTTGTTCCTGCTCGATCACGACCAGCAAGACACGCTCAGCGTGGGTGGAAACGCCAACCTGCCGCGGCGAAGTTGGATTGCGGGGAATCTCTATTACGGCTCGGGCTTCCCGAACAACGGCGGACCGGCGCGTCTCCCTCAACATACGACCTTCGATCTTTCCGTGGGAAAGAGCTTTGGCGAGAGTTGGTCGTTTTCGGTTCAAGCGTTGAATGTCGCGAACCGCCGTTTCTTACTCGACAACAGTCTCACTTTTGGCGGCACCCATTATTTCGAACCGCGCCAGATTTACGGCGAGGCGCGGTACCGCTTTCACTTCTGAGGGGACTGGCGCCGGGCTTCAATCTTCGATCTTCAATCGGAATGAATTTCACTGAAACAGCAGTGGAACGAACTCCGCCAGGTATTCCCGCCAGACCGTGTACGTGTGCGCGCCTTCGCTCGCGCGGAAGGTATGCCGGATCTTGTCGGCATCCAGCAAATCGGCCAGCTTCCGCGATCTCTCGAATAGCGAATCCTGCCTTCCGCAGCCGATCCAGAGCGTCTTGAGCTGATCATTCGTCGCCTCCGGATTTTTCAGCGCATCGGAAAACCGCGTCGCGAAATCGCCCGGCACCGCCGCGCTGAACGCGCCAATGCCGCTAAATAAATCCAAATGCCGGAAACCGATCGAGAGCGACTGTCCGCCGCCCATCGAAAGTCCGGCGATGGCGCGTTTGTCGCGGGCCGCCGCCGTCCGATATTTCGATTCGACCAGCGGCATCACATCCCGCAGCAGATAATCTTCGAACAAAGAAGTGTTTTTCGCCTGCTCCGCGCGCGGCGCATCGAATGGGACTGCATGGCCATATGGCATTACCACAATCATGGGAACGGCCTTCTTCTCCGCCAGCAGATTATCCAGAATAAAATTCGCGCAACCCGCCAGGGTCCAACCCGCGGCGGTATCGTTCGAGCCGTGGAACAGGTAGAGCACCGGATACCGGCGGGCCCGGTCCCGTTCGTAACCGGGCGGCGTGTAGATCCAGATCCAGCGCGTCTCGCCTCCCAGAGCTTTCGCGCGCTCCCAATTGATTTCGACATTCCCATGCGGCACGTCGCGCGCTTCCCATAACGCCGGAGGATTCGCCGGAATCTCGACCATGCTCGCCGATGTGCGCGAACGAAGCTTGATTCGCGGGTTGACCGGGTCCGCCATCGTCACGCCGTCGAGCGTGAAGGAATAGAGATAGATGCTGGGTTTGAGCGGCCCGGCCGTGATGCTCCAGACTCCGCCGGAATCTTTGGCCATTTTTTCTTCCGTGCCGACCGGCATCCAGTCGCCGTAAAAAGTCGCGTTGGCGGCGTGGGGCGCCGCGAGGCGGAACGTGACTCTTCGATCCGGCATCACTTCCGGAGACACGATCGCGGCCGGTTGCTGCGCCCGCGCCGAAGCGGCGAGAAACCAAGCGGCGAAATAAACGACCTTCAATAAATTTTTCGTCATTGCACCCACGCCATCCCATCGGGACTTGAAAATCCGGTAATCCGGCGAACCGCTTCAAGGTTCTTCAAATCGATAACCGCCACGTTATTATCGCCCGAGACCGCGATGTAAGCGCGCGCCCCGCCGGGTTCGATCAAAATGCCCTCCGGCGCGCGCCCCAGCTTCAGCCTTTTGATTTCTTTTCGGCTCGCCACATCCAGAATCACGAGCTCGCCAGCTTCCAGGTCGGAGATCAACGCCAGTTTCCCGTCCGGCGTGAACTTCAAACGGTTGGATCGCTTCGTCCTCGCGTCAAGCGTTTCGATCACCCGCTTCGAGGCAATGTCGATAATCGACACGCTGCCCCCGCGTGAATTCGCCGCCCATAGCTGCTTCCCATCGGGCGAGATGTCGATGCCTTCCGGCCCTTTCCCAACCGGGATAACGGTTCCGTTCCATCCAGCCTGGTCGGAGAAGCGCTCGAACACGCTAATGCTGTCCGAACCAATGTTGGCGGTGAAAATCGTGTTCGTGTCTTTACCGACCAGGACCATGTGAGTCGTGTTCTGACCGGTGCCGAGCAGCCAGTCGATCTTGTTGCTTGCCGGATCGTAGCGGCCGACGATCTTGTTCCACTCCGCGGTAAAGTAGACTTTGGAATCGGCGACCGCGATGCCATGGGGACGTCGCAGCGGCCCTAAATCTACATCTCTCACGCGCTTCCGCGCCGCGATATCGATGACCGTGATCGTGCCCCCAGGAGAGCGCGCGCCATAGTTGGCGGCGAAGGCGAGCTTCCCATCGGCGGAAGCCGCTACTTCATGTGGATTCTCCCCGGTAGGCACGCGGCCCGCAATCTTGCCTGACGCGGGATCGACAATGGCGAGCGAGCCTTCTTCCTTATTGAGGACGAGCAGCGCCGGCGAAGGCGTTTGCGCGACAACTAAAAACGGCACTCCAGCGAGAACACTCGATACCAGGACTTTCGCGCGATTCATTTCGTTATTCTCTCCCAAGGTCGCCGCTCTTTGGTATCCGACATGCTGTATTGGTTAGCGGTCAAGCCCACTTGCGGGTGAGCGGCCAAAAGGAGAACTTATGTTTATCATTCTGTGCGCTGTTTTGTTCATCGCGTGGCTGCTCGGGTTGACGGCGTTCCATGTGGCGGGCGGCCTTATCCACATTCTGCTAATTTTGGCCGTAATCGCTCTGATTATGCACTTCGTGCGCGGACGAACCGCCGTTTAAGTCACCTTATTTTTTCACGAATCCGCGTTCGGTTATGCTTTTCTTTCATGACCGACGCGGATATCCTCTCGCGCTTCCCTCAAATTTCGGCGCTGGTCGTCGGCGACATTTGCTTGGACCGCTGGTGCACTTACGATCCCGCGCTGGCCGAGCGATCGCGCGAGACCGGTATTCCGCGGATTGCCGTCACAGTCACCGAAGTGACGCCCGGGGCGGGTGGAACGGTTGCCAACAACTTGATCGCGCTCGGCGCGGAACGAGTGGCGGTGCTGGGCGCCATCGGGGACGACGGTTTCGCTTTCGAACTCACCCGGGCCCTCCGGCAACGCGGCATTTCGGCGGATCTGCTCATCGAAGCTCCGGGAATGCAAACGTTCACTTACACCAAGCTGATCGATGCCAACAGCGGCTTGGAAGACCGGCCGCGCGTCGATTTCATCGCAAGCACGCCACTCGATCCTCAGGTGGAACGGCGCGTTCTCGACCGCATCCTTGCGACTTTCGAACAGTTCGATGTTGTCCTGATCTCCGATCAAGCGGAAACTCATATGGGTGGCGTCGTTACTCCCGGCGTACGAGCCCTGATCGCGGACCTCGCGCCTAACTATCCCGAAAAAATTTTTGTGGCGGATTCGCGCACGCGCATCGATCTGTTTCGACACGTTCTGATAAAGCCCAACCGGCAGGAAGCCGAGATATCCTGCCGCAAGCTGTTCGGCCGCATCGATTATCCGGCATTGCGGGAACATGTTTCCGCCAAAGTGCTCATGGTGACGCATGGAGCGGAGGGCGTTCTCGTGGTCGATGACGAGGGCGAAAAATGGGTGCGCGCGAAACCCGTGGAACATCCCGTGGATATCTGCGGAGCGGGCGATAGTTTTTCGGCGGGGATGTCGCTGGCTCTCAAGGCAACCGGCTCGCCCGCTCGGGCGGCGGAGTTTGGCAACCACGTAGCTTCGATCACGATCATGAAGCCGGGGACGGGAACGGCGACTCCCCGGGAGATCCTCGCGTCGTGAAAATGTCGAACACGCTCGCCATCGACATTGGCGGGACAAAATTTTCGATGGCGGTGTTCGCGGGCGGTCGCATGGAGAGGCGCGCGTCGCATCCAACCGACGCGGCGGGAGGTCGCGACTGGATGTTGGAACAGATCGGCCGGATCGCGGGCGAATGGCGGAGCGGGATCGGGTTCGACCGCTGCGGCATTGGGTTTGGCGGACCGGTGGATTTCGCGGATCAACGCGTCGCGCTTTCGACTCATGTGGGTGGCTGGAAAGATTTTCATCTTCCCGCGTACCTGACCGGTATTTTGCACGTTCCGGCGATTATGGATAACGACGCGAATACCGGCGCGCTGGGGGAAGGACACTTTGGCGCGGGTCGAGAGTGTTCGCCGCTTTTTTACATGACGCTCTCGACCGGGATCGGCGGCGGCATTCTCATCGACGGCAAGATTCAACGCGGCGCGGACTCCTGGGCGGGCGAGATCGGGCATTTGAACATCGAGCCGAACGGCCCGGAATGTCTCTGTGGCTCGAACGGCTGCTTCGAGCGCATGTGCTGCGGCCTGTGGCTTGAACGGGACCACGGCAAAACGGCGAAAGAGTTGATGCAAGATTCCGAGTTCGTGCGCGAATATGTAATCCGCCTCGCCCGCGGACTCAAGGCTTGTATCATGTTATTGAACCCCGAGCGAATCGCGATCGGCGGCGGAATCGCCAAAGCGGGAGCGGTTTTGTTCGATCCGTTGCGATTTGAATTGCGACGGCAGATTACGGCCTGGTCGGGTGCGCGGATCGACATCGCCCCGGCGAGCTTGGGTGACAACAGCGTGCTTTACGGCGCGTTCGAATTGGCGAAAAATTTATGATGGCATTTGCAGAGCAGTACCGGACCGATCTTGTCGCGACGATCGAAAAGATCGACGCGAATCGCGTGCAGCAGGCCATCCGGCTATTCGAGGCGGCGCGCGACGATGGCAAGCACATCTTCGTTTGCGGCAATGGCGGCAGCGCGTCCACGGCCTCGCATTTTGCCTGCGACATGGTAAAGGGAGCAAGTTACCAGCGCGACCGGCGGTTCCGCATCATGGCGTTGACGGATCAACTGCCGACGCTCACCGCCTACGCCAATGACGTGAGCTACGACAGCGTGTTCGTGGAGCAATTGCGGAATTTCGCGCAACCGGGCGACCTGTTCATGGGCATCAGCGGCTCGGGGAACTCCCCGAACGTGATTCAGGCGATGGAATATGCCCATGCGACCGGCTGCCACACGATCGCCTTGACGGGCCGCGATGGCGGGAAGTTGGGCCCGTTAGCCGAATTGAATATTCAGATTCCCGTGCCACACATGGGCCGCATCGAAGATGCGCATATGATTGTGTGCCACATGATCGCCTACCGCTTCATGGAACAAAAATAACGTGGCGCGCGCACTCCTGCGTGCCGCGTCCCCACTCATGGGGACGCTTGCCTATCGCGCTCCTCAAGTTCTTTCATGTGAAGCTGCATAAGATGTTCGTGCCCTCGTGCACGTTCAAAACGCGAAGCGCACTCCCAACTGAATTCTTCTCGGATCGAACGCCGCCGTAAACCCCAGCGGATCGTTCGGCCCCCTGTCGGCCCGCCCGTGCAGATTGAACGGACCGGATATCACGCCCACCACATTATTCACGCTGGAATAATTCAAATGATTCAGCACGTTGAATCCTTCCGCCAGAAACTCCAGACTGCGCGTCTCGCCCAGCGAAAAGCGCCTCGAAAGCCGCATGTCGAAGCTATAGTAGCTCGGTCCGATTCCCGTATTGCGCCCCGCGAACGGCGGGCGGTCGGTGGTATTGTGCCGGTCGTTGTTGACCTCCGTCCCGGCGAGCAGGTTGAACGGGCGCGGGCTGTTATATCGGAAAATCGGCGTGAACACGAAGCCCGAGACCAGCCGCCGGAATTGCGTATCGGTCGTGCCGCGCCCCGTCTGCAACAACGCGAACACCACCACCTTGTGCCGCTGGTCGAACGAGGAAAGCGCCCGCTCGCAACGCCGGCAAAGCTGGTTGTTCGGCTGAAAATCGCTGTTGTAATCCGTCGTCTCGTCGATCGCCTTACTGAACGTGTAATTGCCGCTGAAGTTGACGTTCCGCCCGAATCGCTTGTTCGCCTCGAAGATGAACCCGTGGTAGAAAGAATTGGCCGTGGATTCATACACGTTGTCTTGAAACAGCAGCGGATTCTTGAAATACTTCGTGCCTGTTGGATTATCCGGCGTCACGCCCCAATCCGGAATCCCTTTCGCGGGATTGATGGGCGCGGGCAGCAGATTATCGTCGTGCGATGTCGTAAGATGCGCGCCGCGAACGAAAATATAACTGACCGAAGTCGAAAACGTCGACGCGAATTCGTGCTCGATGCTGAAGCTCGCCTGCTGCGAGTATGGATTTTGATAATCGGCGGAATTATGGAAAAGCACCGTCAGCGGGGGGCGCGGCCCTGTCTGGCTGATGTTGATTCCGAATTGTCGTAAATCGCTCGCGAGAATCGGCCGCATGGGAGTTGGCACGCCGATAATCCCCTCTCCCCGCAACTTTTGGAAAATATTAATCGGGCCGTTTACCGCCAGAGGGTTGGCCGCGTTCAAGGTGGTCAACACTTGCGCGATCTGCCGGTACCCATTGATTTCATTCAGTGCGTTCACGACATAATCGATCTGGAAATCGATGGCCGAATAGAACAGCCCATAGCCGCCTCGCACGGTAGTTTTCTTGTCCGCAAAGGGACTCCAGGCGAAACCGGCGCGCGGCGCCACGTCGTGTTTATTAGTCGGCAGCGGCGGCTTGCGAACATCCACTTCATAGCGGACGCCTAAATCGAAAGTAAGACCAGGCCGGACTTTCCACGTATCCTGCACGAAACCGGCGAACAACGGGTAGGTGGCTTTGACTACGGGATTTCCGAAGCCCTGCTGATAAGATTGCGCCAAGCCAAGATTGAACGCTTGCAGTGCGTTGATCGATGTCGAAGCGAGCGCCGGGCTGACCAACGCGCCGGGAAGCGCGCCGAACGTAAACCGCCCGCTAAAGAACGTAGCCGAATCGCTGTGGTCCTGGCGTATTAATTCGTAACCGCCGATCTTGAAATTGTGCGCGCCCTTCGAGAACGTGACCGTGTCGGAAAGTTCCGTGCGCCGCGTCGTGACGTTACTTGGCAGAAACCGGTCGCGATTGAACGCGCCGTATCCGGCGATCTCAAGCGCCGGACCGAAAGGATCGATCGAACTCGTGATGGGGTTGTTGTAGTTGAATTGAGCGCGAACCTCGTTGATGAGCGTGGGCGAAAACGTATGGGTCCAGGAGCCGAGCGCCGTGCTGTCGAAATTTTCCTGCACGTAGCCGCGCGAATATCCCGTCAACCCGCTGAGGTTCGGGTTGGTGTCGAAAGATTGCGTGATGTTGTAGCGGAAACTTAGCTGATCGCGGTCGCTCACCCGATGATCCACGCGGATCAATCCCTGATATTGATCCGTGCGGAACGGAAAGACCCCGCTGTTGCGTTGGAACATATCGACGGTGCTCTGCGGACTGGTGAGAACGGCGCGCAACTGGCCGGCGGCCGCGGCCGGCAGCCCGGCCAGGATGGTTTGTTGGGCGGCCGTAGGCTGAAAAATCGACAGGTCGGTCAACAGCGGTACCGCGTTCGATTCGCGCCGCCGCAACTGTTCATATCCCATGAAGAAAAACGTTTTGTCCTTGACGATGGGGCCGCCGAGCGTGGCGCCAAACTGCTGCCGATTGGAATCCGGTTTAACGCGCACGGCCCTGGTTCCCTGCAGCGTGATGGCGAACGGGTCCGCCGCGTCGAGAATCCGGTCGCGAAAAAACCCGAATGTGGAACCGTGGAAGCGATTGCCGCCGCTTTTGGTGACGATATTGATGACGCCGCCGCGCGATGAACTATACTCCGCCGAGTAGTTGCTGCGATTGATCTGGAATTCCTGAACCGTATCCTGCCCCACGGTCGGCCTGACACCGCCGCCCGAGTCGTTCGATTCACCGCCATCCACGTTGACGGTGTTCCCGCGGCCATTGCTTCCGTAAAACGAAAGTCCGCTATCGGGCGTTTGCCGCACGCGAAAGTTATTCGAATCGGCGAGCGCCTTGGAGTCGGATACGCCGGGCGCGAGTAGAGCGAAGCTCAAGTAATCGCGGCGGTTGATCGGCAGATTGCGAACTTCACGCTGGGTGATGGTGTCGGACTGGGTGGCGCGCTCGGTCTCTATCGCCGTAACATCCGTATTGACTTCGATCGCCTGCGCGCTTGCGCCCACGTTCAATTTCAAATTCAGAACGGCGGTTTGGCCCACGGTCAATTCCAGGTTTTTCGTCAATTGCACGCCGAAGCCCGTCTTTTCCGCCTGCAAATTATAAATTCCAGGAGGCACCAGCAGGAAACGGTATTCGCCGCGTTCATCCGTTGTCGATGCGCGCGCGATGCCCGTGTCGTTGCTGGTCAGCGTTACTTTAACGCCCGGGATCGCCGCATCGGTCGCGTCCGTTGCAACGCCGTCGAGTGTTGCGGTGGTCTCCGATTGCGCGAAAAGCATCGCGGGAAGCACTAGCAAAACCGCGAGGCACGGCCGGAAGCGTGGTTTCATGGCTTTCGAACTCCTATCAGGAGGTTATACTACGTTTCGATTACCAAACCGCCAAAACCGGGGCGATTTGGCTAGAGGCGGCAGATCAGCAACTCCCGCTCATATATAATCTCCGGCGGCAGATGATCGTGGAGGTTGAGAAACAGTTCCTCGTGGTCGATTACTTCCGAACGCCACGCCTGCCTATCGCACACCTGTAGTTGCTCGAACGTGTTCTCCGGAAAATCGAGACCCTTCCAGTAAATGTCTTTATAGTGCGGCATCCAGCCGATCGGTGTTTCCCGCGCCAGGGCGCGCCCATGCGCGCGATCCACAATCCACTTCAGCACGCGCATATTCTCCCGGAAGCCGGGCCACAAAAATTTCCCGCCGGCGTCCTTGCGGAACCAGTTCACATTGAAAATGCGCGGCGTTTCGGTGAGGAGCCGCTGCATCTTGATCCAGTGCCGGAAGTAATCGCCCATGTGGTACCCGCAGAAAGGCAGCATCGCCATCGGGTCGCGCCGGACTTTGCCGACGGCGCCGGCCGCCGCGGCCGTCGTCTCCGATCCCATCGTGGCTCCCAGATATACCCCGGAACTCCAATTGAACGCCTGGACGACGAGCGGCATTGTGCTCGCGCGGCGGCCGCCGAAAATGATCGCGCTGATCGGCACGCCATTGGGATCTTCCCAAGCGGGGTCGATGGTGGGGCACTGCGACGCGGGCGCCGTAAATCGCGCATTAGGGTGCGCGGCCTTCACGCCGGTTTCCTTGGCCAGCGCGGGAGTCCAGACGTTGCCCCGCCAGTCCAGGCATTCGGCCGGCGGATCGTCCGTCATCCCCTCCCACCATATGCCGCCCTCGGGCGTGAGCGCCACGTTGGTGAAGATCGAGTTCCGCGACATGGTCGCCATCGCGTTCGGATTCGTCTTTGCCGACGTTCCCGGCGCCACACCGAAAAAGCCCGCTTCCGGGTTGATGGCCCGCAGGTGTCCGGAGGCGTCCGGCTTGATCCAGGCGATATCGTCGCCCACCGTCAAGACCTTCCAGCCCTCGAAGCCCTCCGGCGGAACCAACATCGCGAAATTGGTTTTGCCGCATGCGCTTGGAAATGCCGCGGTAACGTAGGTTTTCTCTCCATGCGGATCTTCGACGCCCAAAATCAGCATGTGCTCGGCCATCCAACCCTCGTCGCGCGCAATGTTGGAAGCGATGCGCAGCGCGAAACACTTCTTTCCCAACAGCGCGTTGCCGCCATAACCCGAGCCGTAGGACCAGATCTCGCGCGTTTCCGGAAAGTGCACAATATATTTTTGCGGATTGCAGGGCCACGGAACGTCGGCCTGCCCGCGCGCGAGCGGGTATCCCACGCTGTGCATGCACGGCACCACGCGCTTTTCGCCCTTATCGATTTCGCGAAACACCGGCAGCCCAATGCGCGCCATGATCCGCATATTCACGACTACGTAAGGCGAATCCGTAAGCTGCACTCCGATCTGCGACATGGGTGAACCGACCGGCCCCATGCTGAATGGCAGCACGTACATGGTTCGGCCTTGCATGCAGCCCTGAAACAGGGCTTTCAGCTTGTGGCGCATCGCGACGGGTTCTTCCCAATTGTTCGTCGGCCCCGCGCTGTCGCGCGAAAGAGAGCAGATGAAGGTGCGATCTTCGACACGGGCGACGTCGTTCGGGTCCGACCGGGCGTAGTAGCACCCGGGCCAGAGACCCTCGTTCAGCTTGATGAAAGTTCCACTCTCGACGAGTTGAGAACAGAGGTAATCGTACTCTTCTTGCGAGCCCTCCACCCAGTGGATCGCGGAGGGCTTGGTGAGAAGCGCCATCTTATCGACCCATTGCACCAGGTGCTTGTTTTTGGCGAGGGGAATCGTGGACTCGCGGACTGTCGCGGCGGACGTTTGTGCGGGCATGCACTTCAATACTATCCGCGCGCAGCGATCGGGTCAAAGGCACTCGTGCGATAACCGAACGCTGGCGGGAGTTGCTTGCGGGGAACGGCTAGTCTCCCATGACCGGTTACGGCCGGCGCGACGATCGCGATGCGTGCGCCGCTCGGGGCAGATCGATCTCCGGCGCGGCCGCCGCGGCCCCTGGAGGCATCGTCACGGAGGTATCGATCATCTGCACCATTGCATACGCGGGCATGTCTTCGGCCTCTTTGGTGAATGCAAGACAGCCCAGTCCGCTGTCGTAATCCACGCGAATCAGATCCCCCCCATGCACCTGGCCGGACGCGATCAAGTTCGAAATCGGGTGGACTAAAGCCCGGTCGATTGCCCGTTTCAAGTGGCGCGCCCCGTACTTCATATCCGTGCCTTCTCGCAGCAGAAATTCCTTTGCCGCTTTAGTTACGTTGAACACGAAGGGCGTGGTGGTTGTCGAATTGAAGATCCGCTGTTGCAGAATATTCAATTCGATATTTAGAATTTTTTCGAGCTCCGCGGCGCCCAGCGGCCGGAAGACCACCACCTTGTCGATCCGGTTCATGAACTCGGGCGTAAATTTCTTCCGCGCGGCTTCCACTCCGGCACGGGAGATCTTGTCGTTGAGATTTGCATCCGCCTGGCCTTCCCGGTGCCGGCGTTCCACTTCGGACGTCGCGAATCCCAAATTGGGTCTCAGAATGGAACCCATTTCCGAAGCCCCGAGATTGCTGGTCATGAAAATCATCGCCCGCGAGAAGTCCACGCGGCGGTTATCGCCCAGCGTCAACGTCGCTTTGTCCAGAATTCCGAGCAGCAGGTTCCAAAGAGAATCGCTCGCCTTTTCGATCTCGTCGAACAACACAAAACTGACCTTGAACTTATCCGTGTGAAACTGATTCAGCACTTCCTGGCTCAACAGGGGGTGCGTTTCACGATGCCCCAGGTAGCCGGGAGGCGAGCCAATCAGCTTCGCGATTTCATGGCTATGCTGGAACTCGGCGCAATCTATCTTGGTCACCGCCCGCATATCGCCCAACATTGATTCGGCGGTCGCTTCGACCAGCCGGGTCTTGCCCGATCCGGTGGGTCCAAGGAACAAAAAGTTTCCGATCGGCCGGCCGGGACTGGTCATTCCAGCCAGAAAAGTCTGGTAGATATTCACGATCTGGCTGATCGCTTCCTCTTGCCCAACGATCCGCCGGTGCAGATCGGTGTTCAGCTTTTCAGCTTCATGGCCTGTTTGCAAGGGATCTAAACGTTTATTCATGCGAAGCATTTTGGCTTTCTCCCACCGATCCATTGGCGCCCACATCGCTCTCTCTATCTCCCTCAGTGCAAGTCGCGTACCAATCGGTTACGATTATTTTTTGGGCTTGGATGGCCGGATTTCCACCCGGCTGATCAACGTCCGTTGCGGCATCCGCACCAGCACCACCACCACTTCGGCGATATCCTCCGGCGCAATCTTCCAATCCGCGCTCTTGCCACTTGCATTAAAATCCGTATTGACGCTTCCCGGCATGATAGTGCTCACGCGCACGTCGTCGTTACGGTGGTCGAGCATCATAGCCTCGGCAAAACCGTTCAAGCCGAACTTCGATGCGTTATATCCGGCGCCGCCGGCGAATGGATTCTTTCCCGCAAGGCTGCCGATATTAATCACGTACCCGCCCTTGCCGCCCTTGCGAAAGCGCGGCAGGGCTTCATGGCAGCAGTAATAGACGCCGGTAAGATTCAGATCGATCATGCGGCGCCAGTCTTCGGGCGCCAGCTCGGCCACGCTGCGAAAAATACCCACGCCCGCGTTGTTGATCAGAATGTCCAATTCCCCGAAACGCTCGTCCACTTTCGAAAAGAAATTGCGGACGTCTTCGAGGCGTGCCACGTCCGCCTTTTCGCCCATGATTTCGCCGCCCGGATTTTGTGACATTTCCTCCACCGCGCGCGCGACGCTTTCCTGGGAACGGCCGCAAATAGCCACGCGGGCCCCTTCCCGCAACAGCCGCTCGGCGATAGCGCGCCCAATTCCGCGCGTCCCTCCGGTTACCATCGCAACTTGTCCCGCCAGGAATCGATCCGGGGAATTTCGACTCATAAACGCTCCTGCTCTTTAATTAGCACGCGGCGAGCCTTTCGCAATACTGCAAAAGTACTGTGCGCGTTTCTGTCCTACCATTGAAGAGATGGATTCGGCGGTTTGGGAGGCGCAGTGGCGGGCGATTTTCGAGCGCCACGCGGCAAACCTGCTGACGGAGCTTTCCGCGCACTTCCGCGCGGCCCTTCGCGAGACGGGCAACCATGGCGAGCGGAGCCGCCGGATGGAGGCGCGCCGGGAAACGGCCGAGAGGCTGAATCAGGCGGTGAGGCGTTTGCGCCGGACTTCCACTCAGCGGGATTCGCTGGCGCTATTGGCGGATTCAACGTCTCCCTATTGCCGCCGCGCGGCGGTATTCACGTTGAACGGGGAGTCGGCGGATTGCGCGTGCACGCGCGGGTTCGCCAGTTCGGAATTCCAGATTGCCTTGGCCGACGCGGCGGCATTTCGTTCCGCCATCGAATCGAAGGACCCGGTGGTCGCGGCCCCTGCCCCGAGCGAGATTTCAAGCACGTTGTTCGAAGCTCTGGACGATGGCGCAAGCGAATCGGTGTATCTGTTTCCGATGGTGGTGCGTCAAGTCGTCAAGGGAATCTTGTTCTCCGCCGGCGAAGTTCAGCCCGCAGCATTGGAATTGTTGACCGAAGCGGCAGCCCTGCGGTGGGAAGCCTGGCCGGCGCCGCAGCCAGAGGTCGCGAACGAGGGCGATCCGGTCCAACTGGAAGGTTCCAAGAGTGCTTCAGCTACTGAAGATCGAAAGCGCACGGCATGGGACCAACTTTCGCCCGAGGATCAAGCCCTTCATCTGCGCGCGCAGCGTTTCGCTCGCGTCAAAGCCGCGGAATTGCGGTTATACCACGCCGATGCCCTGCGGGATGGCCGGGAAAGGGGCGAGTTGTACCGCGCGGTTCGTCCGGAAATCGATGCCGCCCGCGCCGAATTTTATCGAGAATTCATTGGAGCTTCGCCCACAATGGTCGATTATTTCCATTTGGAGTTGCTGCGCAGCCTAGCCCATGAAGACGACCGCCTGCTTGGCCCGGAATATCCCGGACCGCTTGTTTAGAATCGCCATTACCATTTCGCTCGCTTATTCGGTGGCGTGTTCCCTCGCCTCGGGCGCCCCCCGGGTAAATTCCGCGTTCACCCTGGGGATGCGGGCATTCGCGCGGAACGATTACGCCGGCGCGCTCGCCCAGTTCCAATTGGCCGCGCCGAAATCCGAGGAAAATGCCTTTGCCGATCTGGGCGATTACGTCGCTTATTACTCGGCCGCGGCAAGAGCGGAGTTAAAAGACTACTCGGGAGCCGCCCGGGAACTGCAAATTTTCGACAAACCGGCCCCGCTGCTTTCCCCTCTCGCATCGAAAGCGGCCCTGCTCGCGGCGAGTGCTTTTGTCGACGACAAATCTCCAAGCGACGCAATCCGCATTCTGCGCGAAAATTACAAGCTCCTTCCCCAGCCGGAAGGCGATTTCGCGCTTGCTTCGGCCTATCAAGCTCAAGGCGAGCTATCGCAGGCCGCAATCTTATACCAGCGGGTCTACTACGAATACCCGAACAAGCCCGCGGCGGCGGATGCTTCGGCCGCGCTCGAGGGTTTGCGGCGCTCGATGCTGAAGTCCTTCCCTCCGCCGATGCCGGAACAAATGCTCGCGCGCGGCGAGAAGTGGGTGGCCGCCCGCGAATACGGTAAGGCTCGCCACGAATTCGAGTCGCTGGCGCCGGCGTTGGGCGGGGTGGAACGCGATCGGGCGCGCGTCCGAATCGGCGCGGCGGATTACTTCTCCGGAAATATACGAGGCGCTTACGTGTATTTGGACCGTCTCCGCGTCCCGCGGTCCGAAGCCGATGCGGAGCGCCTTTACTATCTGGCTGAATGCGCGCGCAAGATGAACGACGAGCGGGCGATGCTTGAGGCGGTGAAGCGGCTGGAAACGCACTACGCGGAATCCGCATGGCGATTAAAGGCGCTGGTTTCCGTCGGCAATCGCTATTTATTGCTACATCGGGTTGAGAGATACGAGCCGCTCTATAGGGCGGCTTACGAGACCTTCCCCGCCGATGCGACCACCGCTTATTGCCATTGGAAGGTGGCGTGGAACGCTTATTTGAGCCGCCGCCAGGACGCGGCGGAATTGCTGGAACGGCAGGTCGCGCTTTATTCCTTCGACGAAAAAGCCGCCGCGGCGCTCTATTTTTATGGGCGGCTCGCCGAAAGCCAAGGCGATCCTGCGGCCGCTCGCGCCTGTTACGCCAAATTGGCCGGGATCTTCCCCCATTTTTACTATGGTGTGCTTGCCAGTTGGCGGATGACGGCGGCAAAATCGCCCGCCGCGGCGGTTTCAGAGAGCGCTGCGTGGCTGGAGAAGGTTGAGTTCCCCGCGCGGGCCGCCGCGAACGAATTTGGGAGCCTCGATCCCAATCCGGCCACGAAGCTGCGCATTCAGCGCGCCCGTCTGCTGGCGTCCGAAGGCTTCGAGGAGTTGGCGGAAGCGGAGTTGCGTTTTGGGGCAAAAAACGACGGCCAGCCGCGCATTCTGGCGATGGAACTGGCGCGGACCGCGGCCGCGCCGCATCGCGGTTTGCGTTTCATGAAAACGCTGGTCCCGGATTATTTGGCGATTCCTTTTGAGAGCGCTCCCGTTTCGTTCTGGAAGGCTCTTTTTCCGATGCCGTTCCAGGCGGACCTGGTGCGCGCCGCGCGGCAGCGGAATCTCGATCCGAACATTCTCGCGGCGTTGATCCGGCAGGAATCGGAATTTAACCCGGGCGCCGTTTCGCCCGCGAACGCGTATGGCCTGACGCAACTTCTTCCCGCTACGGGGCGCGATATGGCCCGGCGAACCGGAGTGCGGAATTACAGTGCCGGATCGCTGCTCGAACCCGCCACCAATCTGAGCCTGGGAGCGGCGTACCTGCGCGCGATGTTGGACCAGTGGAATGGACGTTGGGAGCCGACTCTTGCCTCTTATAACGCGGGCAAAGGCCGTGTGGACGATTGGTTGAGCTGGGGCAATTATCGCGAGGCGGCCGAGTTCGTCGAATCCATTCCGTTCACCGAAACCAGGGAGTACGTGCAAGCCGTGTTGCGGAATGCGGAGCTCTATCGCCGGATATATGGGACGAACTTCGCGATGAATCCCGCGCCGCGGGCAAAAAGCCGCCCACGCAACCGCAAATCGCCGCACTCGATTACCTGAACGAGATATTGCCCTATCGCTCCGATTCAACTACCATCGTGAATAAGGGATAGTGTGGGTTCATGCAAATGGGAGAAGAATTAAGCGGAAGAGAGCGGGAAATTCTGCATTCGATCGTTCGCGCCTACATCGAAACGGGCGAGCCGGTCGGGTCGCGAACCTTGTCCCATATTACGCACAGCACCCTCAGTCCCGCCTCCATTCGCAATGTCATGGCGGATCTCGCGGATAACGGTTATCTTGCCCAACCTCACACGTCGGCGGGCCGCATTCCCACCGAGAAGGCGTATCGCTTTTACGTGAAGTCGTTGACGGCCAAGCCCATGCCGCTCGCCGATCGCGAACGCATGTTCACGCAGTTGAGTGAACTCGATACGGTGGAGGCGCGAGTGGAGCGATCCTGCCGGATTCTTACCGAGTTGACGCGGAACGTGGGAATCGCCGCCGCTTTGCCGGCCACCGCCCAGGAGCTCGAGCAGATCGAGTTGTTGACGCTATCGGACCGTAGGGTGTTGATGATCCTGATCACGCGCGACCGCATGGTCCGCAATCGCGTCGTCAGCCTGGACGAAGAGATTTCGCAGGACGACCTGAATTCGATCCGTAACTACGTGAACCGGAACTTCGCCGGATGGCCGCTGGGCGAAGCGCGCCGCGAGTTGCTGCGCCGGATTGAAGAGGAACGCGCGGCCTACGACGCGATTCTGCGGCGCCTCACCGTTTTGTGCGAGAAGGGTCTGCTCGAATCCGACCGCAATCCGCAGATCCATATGGACGGCGCATCGAATCTGGTGGGCCTCGACCTTCATCTCACTCGGGAGACCATGCGGGATTTGTTCCGCGCGCTCGAAGAGAAGCAACGCGTGGTCGCGCTGCTCGACCGTTTCCTCGAACAATCGCGCGGCGAGTTGGATATCCATGTCGGCCTGGAAGAAGCGCATCCGTCGATGCGGGGATTGTCGCTGATTGGCGTTTCGATTCATCTCCCCAGCGGAATCGTCGCGAAGATTGCGGTGCTCGGCCCCATGCGGATGCACTATGAAAAGGTGATGTCGGCGGTGCTTCACATCGGCCGGGCCTTCGAGCGCGTCCAAGCCTAAAGCTTCGACGCCGGGAGCGGTCTAAGCCAGTCTAAAATCGTATTTGGACGGCTTTTTTGGACAATAAGGAAATCGCCCGCATTCTCTGGGAGACCGCCGACCTCATGGAGATCGCGGGCGAAGATTCGTTCCGCATCCGCAGCTACCGCAATGGCGCGACGGCCGTCGAAGGCCATCCCGAGCGCGTCTCGAACATCCTCCAAAATCCCGCGCGTAAGGTCACGGAGATTCCCGGCATCGGCAAGGGCCTGGCGTTCGTGCTGCAAGAAATCGAGGCGCGGGGCTCCTGCGAGCGGCGCGACGAGCTGCTCCAAAAATATCCGCCAACCGCGCTTGAGTTTCTGAAAATCCAGGGCCTCGGGCCGAAAAATATCGCGTTGATCTTCGAGCATTTCCGCATCACCACGATGGATGAGCTCGAAGCGTTGTGCGTCGAACAAAAACTGCGCGATCTGCCGCGCATGGGCGCGAAACTGGAAGAGAAGATCCTCCGCTCGATCGCGCAGTATCGGCTGCGCACGGGACGCTTCCTGCTGAGCTTCGCCGATCAAACCGCGCGCGAGATCTCGCAATACCTGTGCGAAGTAGATGGCGTGGGGACGGTCACGCCGGCGGGTAGCCTGCGGCGCGGCCGGGAGACGGTCGGCGATCTCGATTTGCTCGTCACCGGGCCGAACGCGGACGCGGCCCTGGAGCGTTTCGCGTCCTATCCTCAGGCGCATGAGATTTTGGGACGCGGCGCGAACAAGATCAGCGCCAGAGTGGGCCGCGAAGGCATGCAGGTGGATGTCCGCGCGCTTCCGAAAGAGAGTTTCGGCGCGGCCATGCAATATTTTACGGGCAGCAAAGAACACAATGTCGCCATCCGCATGCGCGCCGTCAGAATGGGGTTGAAGCTTAGCGAATACGGCCTGTTTCGGGCCGAAGACGAAAGCCGCGTCGCGGGCGAGACCGAGGAAGAGGTGTACCAGGCGCTCGGCCTGCGATGGATTCCGCCGGAGATGCGGGAGAACCTCGGCGAAATCGAAGTGGCTGCGGAGGGTCCTCTGCCGCGACTGGTGGAAGTAAACGACATTCGCGGCGACCTGCACATGCACACCACCGCGACCGACGGCCGCGCCACGCTCGAAGAAATGGCCGAAGCTTCGAAGGCCGCGGGGTACGAATACATCGCCATCACGGATCACTCGAAATCGCTTGCGATGGCGAACGGTCTCGATGAGGCGCGCGTCGTGGCGTTTGCTCAACGGGTGCGGAAGCTGAACCAGAACGGCCCCGGCATTCGCATCTTCTCGGGATTAGAGTGCGACATTCTGCGCGATGGCGCGATGGATATCGCGGATGACGCGCTGGCCGAACTCGATTTCGTGATCGGGAGCGTTCACAGCCATACGGATCTGGAAGCCGCGGAGATGACGGACCGCTTTTTGCGCGCGATCGAATGTCCGCATTTGACGGTGCTGGGGCACATGACCGGGCGGCGCCTGCTCCATCGGGATCCCTATCCTTTCGATTTCGAGCGCGTCGTTACGGAAGCGGTGCGCCGCAATGTGGCCCTCGAAATCAACTCGAGCCCCGAACGCCTGGATCTCGGTTCCCAAATGGTAAGAACCGCGAAGGCGAAAGGCGCGAAATTCACGATCTCGACCGATGCGCATCATCCGAAGCATCTCTTAAACATGCGCTACGGCGTGATTACGGCAAGGCGCGGCTGGCTGGGGCCGCAAGATATACTGAATACACTCCCCAAGGAACGGTTTGCCGAGGCAATCCGCAAAAAGAAATTATGAAACCACGCTGCTGGTTATTGCTGTTTATGGCCTCGCTCGCCGTGCGGGCCGCCGACGTGACGATCCCAATCGAAAAATACAAGCTCCAGAACGGCCTCCGGGTAATCTTGTCGAAGGACAATGCCGTGCCCGTCGTGGCCGTTTACATGATTTTCAACGTGGGCGCCCGGGCCGAAGAGAAAGGCCGCACGGGCTTCGCGCATCTGTTCGAGCACATGATGTTCGAGGGGTCCATAAATGCGCCGAAAGGAATCCATTCGAAATACATCAAGTCGAATGGCGGGTTCGAGAATGGGTCCACCCACCCCGATTACACGGATTACTACGAAACGCTTCCCTCGAATAAACTGGCCATCGCGCTCTGGCTCGAATCGGACCGCATGCGCAGCCTCGCCATCAACGGCGAGAATTTGACGAATCAGAAAGAAGCGGTGAAGCAGGAGCGGCGTCTTTCGTTCGACAATCGCCCGTACGCGACAGCCATCGTGGATAAATGGCCGGAGTTGGCTTATCAAAACTGGCAGAGTTCGCACTCGCTAATCGGCTCGTTCGAAGATTTGAACGCGGCGTCGCTCGAAGACGTGTCCAAGTTTTTCAAAACCTACTACGCGCCGAATAACGCGGTGATGGTGATCGCCGGCGATCTTGAAATTGCGGGTGCCAAGAAGCTGGTCGAGACCTATTTCGGCGACATCCCATCGCAGCCTCAGCCGAAGCATCCCGATTTGAGCGAACCCGCCAAAACGCAGGCGAAAACGGAACTTTATAAAGATCCGCTGGCGAAGGTTCCAGGCGTGGTGCTTGGGTATCCAGGCCCGAAACGCCGTTCGCCGGACTATTACGCTTTGGGCATGACCGACGTACTGCTCACCGGCGGCGAGAGCTCCCGGTTTCAGCTTGATCTGGTAAAGGGCAAGCAATCCGTCGTGCAGTATGAAGGCGACCTCGGTTGGCCGTTCGCGAGCGCGTCGGATTACAAAGATCCTCAGGATTACGCGCTGTTCCTGCTGTACAAACCGACCTTCAAGGCGGCGGACATCGTTTCGCAGGTGCAGGAAGAGATCGCGCGCATTCAGAAAGACGGCGTCGATCCGAAAGAGCTTGACCGGGCGCGCACGTTCTTTCGCGCGCAGCGGATTGGCAGCTTGCAAAGCGCTTTGAACCGCGCGCAGTTGTTGGGAAAATATGAAATTCTGGATGGCGATCCCTCGATGATCAATACGGAAATGGACAAATTTCTGGCGGTGACTCCAGATCGGATTCAGGCGGCGGCGCGCAAGTATCTGGTGGCGTCGCAGCGCGACGTGCTGGAGATTCAGCCGACGCCGGCGAAATCCGAACCCGCGAAGGAGAGCGAATGAGAGCCGCGGCATTACTAGTCGCCGGACAACTGATGATGAGCGCGCAAGCCGTGGATCGCACGAAACCGCCCGAGACTCCGGCAATTCCCTCGTACAAATTGCCGCCGGTTTCGGAGAGCAAGCTGCCGAATGGCTTATCCATAGTGCTGGCGGAGGACTCGCGCTTTCCACTGGTGACCGTCCGTCTGGCGTTCCAGGCGGGCTCGAAATTCGATCCGCCAAATCTGCCGGGACTTTCGGACAGCGTCGCCACGCTGCTCACGCAGGGAACCAAGACGCGCACTTCGCGCCAGATCGCGGAAGAACTCGCTTCGATTGGCGGCACTCTCACCGGCCGCTCCACGCCGGACGGTCTTGTTCTCTCGGGCAGCAGCCTGGCCGAGAATACGCCGAAGCTCCTGGCTCTGCTCGGCGATGTGGTGCTGAACGCCGGTTTCCCAATGGATGAAGTCGCGCTGCATAAGCAGAATCGCAAACAGGCGCTGCTCGCGCAGCGGTCGGAATCGGATTACCTGGCGCGGGAAAAAATGAACGAAGTGGTTTTCGGGCCCCATCCTTACGCGCATATCGGGCCGACGGTTGCGTCGCTGGACGCTTTGGACCGGAAGGCGCTTATCGATTTCCGCGACCGCTATCTGACCCCCAATCGCGCCTACCTGATCGTGATCGGGAAGCTGCCGCCGCGCGCGGAAATTACGAAGACGATCGGCGAGCGGTTCGCTTCGTGGTCCGGCAAGGAAGCCCCTGCATACTCGCCCGCCGCGCCGCCCGAGAGCAAGAGACGGATTGTGCTGGTGGATCGCCCCGGCTCGGCGCAGGCGGATATTCGCGTTGCCAAGTTGTCGAGCACTTACAAATCCCCCGAGCTTTTTCCGCTGATCGTGGGATCGGCCATCTTGGGCGGCACCGCCGATTCGCGATTGTTCAACGATATCCGCGAGAAGCGCGGTTACGCGTACGACGCCCACACCGAGTTTGATCGGCGCCAGGAAACCGGCGTCATGACCGCCGTGACCGAAGTGCGAAACGATGTCGTGGAGCCGGCGATGCAGGCATTGCTCGACGACCTCGCGGAGATGGGCAAAGAGACCGTCAAAGCGGATGAGCTCACCGATACGAAAAACTTCTTGAACGGGGTGTATCTCATCCGCCTGGAACCGCAAAGCGGGCTTGCCGATCAACTGGCCACGATTAAGTTGATGGGATTGCCCAACGATTATCTCGAAACTTATACAACGCATGTCCGCTCCGTGGAGCCGGACCAGATCGAGAAGGTCGCGAAGAAATACATGACGCCGGACAACTCGACCATCGTGGTCGTCGGCGACGCATCGAAAATCCAGAAAGCTCTCGAGAAGATCGGGACCGTCACCCTGGGCACGGGCAAGTAATGAAGATAGTTTCTTCCGAAGAGCGGTATCGCTGCAAACTGTTTTGGGTGACCGAGGACGATGCCAAGGACCCGAGCGGCTTTGAAATCAAGCGGTCGATCGTGCGGCACAACGGATCGGCCGTCATGATGGCCGTCGACGATAAGAAGCGCGTGCTCCTAGTGCGGCAGTATCGCTTGCCGGCGGAGAAGACGATGTGGGAACTGCCGGCTGGCAAGGTGGATGAAGGCGAGTCGGCCTTGCAGGCGGCGAGACGGGAACTGGTGGAGGAGACGGGTTACCGGGCGAAGACCTGGAAAAAAATGGTGACGTTCTACCCGAGTCCCGGGTATGTGCAGGAGAAGATGACGATTTTTCTCGCGACGGATTTGACGGCGGGCGACGCGGCGCCGATGGACGATGAGCGGATCGAGACGCGCTGGTTCACGAGGAAGGAGATGGATGAGATGATCCGCTCGAACCAGTTGATCGACGGGAAGACGCTGATCGGCTATCTGCACTGGACCAGCAAGCGGCTGTAGCGTTAAGCTTCCAGGTAGTGCCTTTCCGGCAGATCGCGCAATCTCGCGGCGGCGGATTCCGCGGTGATGTCGCGTTGCGGCATCCCAAGCATTTCGTAGCCGACCATAAACTTCCGCACCGTGGCGGAACGCAGCAGCGGCGGATAAAAGTGCGCGTGGAGATGCCACTCGGGATGCGCCGCCCCATCGGTCGGATGCTGATGGAAACCCATCGTGTAGGGGAAAGACACGTCGAAGAGATTGTCGTAGCGCGTCGTCAGACGCTTCAAAATACCGGCAAGGTCGTCCCGCGCGGTATCCTCCAGTGAATCGATCGCACCGACATGCGCTTTCGAGATTACGATCGTCTCGAACGGCCAAACCGCCCAGAAGGGCACCAGCGCGGCGAACGACTCGTTCTCGCACACAACCCGTTCGCGCGCCGCGAGTTCCAGCTTCAGATAATTGCACAGGAGGCAGGAATTGCGCGCGCGAAGATAATCCGCCTGCGCCGACTGCTCCTTGACGATCTCGTTGGGCAGCGACTCGTTGGCCCAGATTTGGCAATGCGGATGGGGGTTGCTCGCGCCCATCATCTCCCCCCGGTTCTCGAAAATCTGAACGTTGTGGATGAACGGCATTGCGCCCAAGTCGCGAAATTGGGCAACCCACTCATCGACCACCTGCCGGAGCGCGGGCACGCTCATGCGCGCTACCGTGAGGCTGTGATTCGGAGAGAAGCACACCACGCGGCAGATACCCTTTTCCGCGCGAGCCACCAGCAAACCGCCCTGGTCGAAGGCGTCCTCCGGCGTATCCGGCCGCAATGCCGCATAATCGTTGTCGAAGACGAACGTGGAGGTGTACGGCGGATTCCTGGCGCCTCCCGCCCGCGAATTGCCGGGGCAAAGATAACACTTCGGATCGTATTCGATATCGACCGGCCGCGCCGTTTTCTCGATTTGGCCCTGCCACGGGCGGTCCGTGCGCTGCGGCGACACCAGGACCCATTCGCGCGTGAGGGGGTTCAATCGCCGGTGCGGCTGTTCGCTCCACTTCATGCCTACCAGACTAGCTCGACTTTCGCAGGTGCAAATCAAATCCCTGCACCGCCGCGATTCTGCCCGAGAACTGCATGCGCTGCTTGACCAGGCTGGCTGCCTCTATTTCTCCGATCTCCTCCCGGCTGAACCCAGTCTTACCGGACCAGCTGGCGCCTATACAGGCAGCGCGTTTCCCGTCCACCTGACGTGAAGGCTCGCGCACGTACCTCTTGGTTTGACTGCTTCAAGTAGCGCGAATCTCCCACAGCGGCTATACTTCGTTCGAAAGCACAAATGGGCTTCTTTTTCCGCAGGAGTTCGAGAATCGGACCCTTCCGGCTGAACCTTTCCAGATCTGGGATCGGCGCATCGGTGGGCGTTAAAGGTGCCCGCCTCACAATGACGCCTCGTGGTACAACCTACGTCACCATCGGCAGCCATGGTTTTTACTATCGTGAAACGCTGTCGAGCCGTGATGACATCCGGCGGGTTCATCCTATCGCTCCAATTGCTGCGAAGCCTCAAGCCGGCTCGATCAAAGACACAATAGCCAGCGCAGGATCGTTTGGCCTCGTGGACAGCTCTTGCGAGCGGCTGGTCCAACATCTAAATGAGCGCGCGAACCGGTCCAATCCAGCTTGGATTCTCTACATTGCTGCCCTGATGTCCCTCGCCGGGTTAGCGATGCTGCCGGACGTACCGCGTTTGCCAAACTTACCCGAGGTGACACTACCGCTCTTAGCTGCGCTTGGGCTGTTCATCGCGGGCGTGATCGCACCCAAAAAAAACGCGGAAAAACGAAAATTCCGCTTGTTCTATGAATTGGATGAAGCAGAGCAGCAAAAGCATAACGTCGTCCAACAGTCGCTTGGCCAATTGTCAAAGTGCCATCGCGTATGGCGGATTGAGACACAATCGGAAACTTCGGATTGGAAGCGCAACGCCGGAGCTTCCTCCTTGGTGCAGCGGGCGGTCATAAGTGTTGGCAACCTCAGTCCTCAACGCCTGGAAACGAATGTTCCAGTGCCCAGCGTCAATATGGGGCGAAGCCAGCTGTACTTCCTCCCGGATACAATCCTCTATCGGGATACCCACGGCTACGGGGCGATCGCGTATAGTGATTTCCGAGTGGCGCAAGGGCTTACACGGTTCATCGAAAGCGATGGGGTTCCAGCTGACGCCACAGTCATCGATCACACTTGGCGTTACGTCAATAAGAACGGCGGCCCTGACAGACGGTTCAACAACAACCGAGAACTACCGGTTCTACAGCTCGGCGTCTTGGTTTTTACGTCTTCAAAAGGGTTGAATATTCAGATCAATACTTCGAATCCGCAACAGAGTCTTGCCTTTGCAGATTGCTGGCGGACGCTATTCCAACGCGCCCAAGAAAACCAGCAACAACGGGCGCAGTCCCAGCCACCCCCGCAAAGGGACGAACGATCTTCTAACCAAACAACGACGGCTCGAACGATACTCGGCGTAAGTGAGAATGCATCGGGAGACGAAATTTCAGTCGCGTATCGCCGTTTGGCGCAGATGTACCACCCCGACAAGGTTGCAGGCTTGGCACCGGAATTTCAGGCGCTCGCCGACAAGAGGATGACGGAAATTAATGTTGCCTATGAAGTACTCAAACATAGCAATTCGGAAGAACTATAGGTTCCACGTAAAGTCGGCATGTCATAGAAGTTCTTCCGCACCGGCTTGCGATGTAACTACGAAAAAGCGCGTTGTATTACCTATTTTAACTTGATCGTTGACACTGGCTCACTACCACTTGGTCGAGCGCGATCGCGTTCCGCGGCGACTTTCACCCGCCGCTTTCTTTGGTGAACGCCTCTATTTCCCCGATCTCCTCCCGGCTCAACCGGAAATCCGTGGCGCCGATCACCCCATCCACCTGTTTCGCCGAGCGCATCCCCACGATCGCGGCCGTTACTTCGGGCCGCCGCAAGGTCCAGGCGATCGCGACTTCGCCGGTGGTGCGGCCATGACGCTTTCCGATTTCCCGCAGCAAATCCGCCAGCGCCAGATTGCGCGATAGCTTCGGCTCCTGGAAGTTCGGCGTGCTGCGGCGGAAATCGTCGGAAGGCAAAGCGGCGACGCGTTCCTTGGTCATCGCGCCCGCCAGCAGGCCC
>JBPCKZ010000200.1:0-6697 GCA_051003795.1 Bryobacteraceae bacterium
AAGAACTGGATGCCACCCTTCTCCGGAACTGTTGTGAAAGAGTAAGCCGAACGGATGATGGGCGCTCCGGAATACCTGTCTTAAATAACCTGCCCGAGGGCCAGACCGTCCGCGCACGTCAGCAGGGATACCTGCTGCAGATCGACTACGAGGGACTGACAAAGATCGCCGTACGAAAGAATGGCGTGTTTCACGTCCTGATTCAACCGGGCGATTATCTCGTCGGGGGCATGCCGATCATTGTGTTCGATTCGGGTTTGCTCGAAGAAGCGGATTGTGACGAGATCTATTCAGGCATTTACGTCGGATCGGACCGCAGCCCCGAGCAAGACATTGAATTCGGATTCTTACAGTTGGCGGAAATCGGCGTACGCGCCCTTTCGCCTGGCATAAACGATCCGTTCACAGCAGTCAATTGCCTTGACCGGGCCTCCGCTGCATTTTGTCTGTTTGCAGAAAGGGAGATTCCATCCGCGAATCACCGGGACGAGGATGGCAACATTCGGGTTATTGCCCGAACGGTCACATACGACCGGATGGTGGAGGCCGCCTTTCATCACATCCATGACGCGGCGGCACACAATGCATGGGTACTGCGGCATCTCGCCGAGCGGATTGGTTTTGTGCTCTCGCGGATAGAGCATATGGAAGTTCGTCGCCCCCTGGAAAACGAGCACTCTCTCGCTTTGGGTGAGGTGGTCCGCCTCGTCGAAACGCGACATCGTCAGAGCCCCAACACCACCGGAATTCTTTGATTCAACTCATCCACCATCCTTCCAATCGGCGTTCGCACGCCGAACCTCGGATACGAATCTCAAGGACACCCTGCAGAAAATCATGGACCGCCGTGACGCAGTGATCTCCGGTCTGTCAAAAGCCGATCCTGAAAAACTCTGAAGCCCCGTGGGAAGCCAATCCATAATTGTTTCGGGTAACTGCACGAAGACCTGATTGATTGCGCCACGCAACTGTAGAGGCCGTTCCCTTGCCACCAGATCTTGTCGCTCCAGCCGAATAGTGGACAACTCGCAATCAGCGCGATTACTCGCCACCAGCGGCTAAGGAAGCCAGATTGGGATTCAGGCCGCATCCCATTTGCCCGTGGCTCCTCAATTGCAATTGGGTTGGAGTTAATGAGCGAAGCAACTGAATTCTGCTCTTCGCGGGATCTCTAATTGTTGTACTGTGGGCCAGCCAGCCGCTTGCGAAAGGACTGGACCGGTTGGGATCCAAGCTCCACCTGTCTGACGGAGCTTGGGCATACTGGTGGCCTTGGGAGCGGATTCTCCCGAAATTTCCCCGCCGTTGTCGCCTTGTTATCGAATCAGCGGGATCTGGGCGTTGGTATTGGTGAATGACGCGGATGTGGCGGCTTGGCTGCAGCTTAAGCGCGTCCACGATTCCGCGCCCGTATGTATTCCAAAGCCATTTTTCTTTAGAGAATTCGTCCTCGCGATCTTCCATATGCTCGCCGGCGGCGATGCCGATTCCATCGAGCAGCGGATAGGCGAGCACCAGTTCGCGAACCGATGCGCGGAAGTAATCGATAGTTTTCCGGTTATCCTGCCGGGATGTAATTCCGTACTTGCCTTCAGCCCCCCACGTGAAGATGTTCCAGGTGAACCAGTACACCTCAATGCCGCGGTTGTGCGCGTACCGCATCACCGCGCGCGCTGTTATCCGAATAGCTGGGCGTCCGGGCGTCGAGCGGAACGTTGAACTTGATTCCGCGTCGCTCGATGTGGGGGAAATGGCCGGAATCGGCGAGCGAATCGAGGGAACCGAGGCGGATTGCTTCGTCGATGTCGAGGCCGCCGTACATGGCTCCCGCGGGATCGGCCCCGAGCACGACGACCGTGGTATTCATGCGCCGGATCGCGTACGATTGCGGGGCAGAACTTTTCGACGGGGGCACTCCGAGGGATGCGGCGACCTGTCTCGATTGCGTGTTGTCCGCCGCGATCGCGATGCGGATTCCGGACGCGGTGGAGGCGAGGCGGTCGATGCCGGATTCGATCAACCCTTGGCCCGCGGCAGTATACGCCTTGCGAATTTCCGATGCGGCGAAAGCCACCTGCGGAACCTTTTGGTCGTAGAACAAAGTGACGGGTTCCGGGGCAGCGCCAAGAGAGACGGCGAATATGCAATAACCGAGCTTCACGATTTTTCTATTGTGGCGCACGGACTCGCGCGAACCCACATTTATACTGTGAGCAACATGTCTCGAATACTCGCGCTGTTTGCCGTCAGCTTATCCGCCGCGCTCGCGCAAATCTCCACGGGCACTATCGCGGGCACCGTCGAAGATGCGAGCGGGGCCGTCATTCCCAACGCCGAAATCACGATCAAGCAAGCCGCCACCGGTGAATCGCGCGCGACCCGCACCAACGCGAGCGGCGCATTCAACATGCCTTTTCTACAGCCCGGCGTGTACGCGGTAACCGCCGCTGCCGGCGGCTTCAAGGCCAAGCTGCTGAGCGGCATCGCGCTTCAGGTCGATCAGACCGCGAACCTCCGCATCCCGCTCGAGATCGGCGCGTCGACCGAAACCGTCGAAGTCACCGGGGCCGCGCCATTGGCGGACACGGCGACCTCCTCGCTAGGCCAGGTAATTGAGAACAAACAGATCCTCGATCTGCCCCTGAACGGCCGCAACCCGTTCGCGCTGGGTCTGCTCTCCGGGAACACCACGCCCATGTTCGGCATGGGTTCGAATCTGCCTTTCATCGCGGGCGGCGGACGCTTTTCGGCCAACGAAGTCACGCTCGATGGCGTGGACAACAACACTGTTTCGAACGCGGGCGCGATTGGAAGGAACGGGATCGCGGTCGTCCCATCGGTCGATGCGGTGCAAGAGTTCAAGGTCAAGACCAGCACATTTTCCGCGGAGTTCGGGCACGCGGCGGGAGCTGTCGTGAACGCCACGATCAAGAACGGAACCAACGAGTTCCACGGAGTCCTGTTCGAGTTCCTGCGCAACAACGCGCTTGATGCGAACAACTTCTTTTCGAACGCGGCCGGCCAGCCCCGCGCGGCTTTTCACCAAAATCAATTCGGGTTCGCCGCGGGCGGCCCGGTCCTAATCCCCAAGCTCTATAATGGCCGGAATCGGACATTCCTTTTCGCCGATTATCAGGGTTTGCGGCAGAATACTTCAGCTGGCAGATCCGTCACGGACGTTCCTCCCGCGACCTTGCGCGCGGGCGATTTTTCGAGCGTGAAGACGCCGATCTACGATCCAGCCACGCGGCGCGTCGGCCCCACCGGTAACGTTATCGCCGACCCGTTCCCCGGAAACATCATTCCGACGAATCGCCTGAACCCGTCCGCCGTCGCGATCGCGGGACTCATTCCGCTTCCGAATTTCGGCGTGCCCGGCGCGCTCGCGCGGAATTATTTCTATCAACCCGCGCAGTTCTCGAACACCGATCAGGGCGACATCCGCGTGGACCAGACCATTTCGTCGAACAATAATTTCTACGCGCGTTTTTCCATCAGCGCGAATTAGAAACCCGCCGTGGGAACCTTTCCTGGATTCATCGGAGGGGGAACCTCTTCGATCGACAATGCCGCGCAAGGCGCGATCTCGGATGTTCACATCTTCACGCCCGCGCTGGTGAACGAATTCCGCTTCGGCTACGTGCGCCACAACGGTAGCATTTATGGCAGCGGCCAGGACGGGGCCGCCTTTGCGCTACAACACAACGTAGCCCTCTTTCCCGCGCCGATTTTAGGCTTTCCGAGTATCGCGTTTAACTATTCGGGGCAGCTTCGGGCACTTCGGAATTCTCGGGATGGGGCGGCGGCGACCCGAACCTCAATATTGAAAACCGCTTTCAATGAGCGGATAACGTGAGTTGGACGCGCGGCCCGCACACGTTCAAATTCGGCGCCGATATCCGCCGCGAGCGTTTCGACACGGTAAAAGGAACGCCGTTTTTCGGCCAATATATCTACGGCGCAACTTTTACATCGAGCACCAGCGCGCCCGGCTCCGGCTTGCCATTCGCCGACTTTCTGCTGGGCGATCCAAGCTTTGTCCAGGGGACGCCGATGCTCGATTGGGGACGCCAGCGGAGCATTTACGCCGGCGGTTTCGTGCAGGACGACTGGAAGATTACGAAAAGTCTGACGCTCAATCTCGGCTTGCGGTACGAACTGTTCACGCAGCCGGTCGACGCGCGAAATCTCGGGAGCTTGTTCGACATTCGATCCGGTCAGTACGCTTTGCCCGGCAAGAACGGCTTCTCGCGCGCCATCGTGGATGGCGATCACAACAACTTCGGCCCGCGCGCCGGCTTCGCCTGGCAGGCATCGTCGAAACTCGTGCTGCGCGGCGGTTACGGCTTGTTTTATGGTGAGCGCGATCAGAATCAGCAGGTCACGCAGTTCTCCGGGAACCTGCCGAACGTGCCGACCATATCGCTTCCCGGCATTTCGGCCCAGCAGACGGTAGCGCCGCCATACACGATCAATACGCCTATCACGGTCCTTCCGACCGACCCGTCGCTTGCGTCGTTCACGCCAGCCAAACCCTACGTGGGAACCATCCGCACGGCGGGTTTCCACGACGCGCGCGATCCCATGCTCCACCAGTTTAATTTCGATATCCAGTACCAGGTAACGTCTTCCATTCTGCTGGAGACGTCTTATAGCGGAGCGCTTGGGCGCGATCTGTCGTCACTGTTCATCAATGAAAATCAGATTCCGTTTTCGCAGGCGCTGGCCGGAAACAATAAACAGGCGAACCGTCCGTTCCCCTATATCAACGGCACCGGTGATCGCCACGTTCTCCACCGCGTCGAACGATTATAATTCCGTCAACTTCCGGTTGGAGAAGCGGTATACAAAAGGTCTCGCTCTTCTGGTGAACTATACAATTCAGAAAAATCTGGAATCGGGGGGCGCGGGTCCGGACGCTTACTCGCAAAACGGCGGCACAAGTATCGCGATGGACACTTACAACCTCTCGCTCGAGCGCTCCTATGCGCCCATCGACGTTCCGCAGATATTCTCCGGAAGCGCCGCGTACGAGCTGCCGTTTGGGCCGGGCAAACAGTGGCTTACCCGCGGCGGGTTCTCCGGGAAGGCGATCGGCGGATGGCAGTTGAACACCATCGTCACGCTTCGCGGCGGCTTTCCGTCCGACATTCGCACTAATGTGCTGCCGCCCGTCTTTAACACGTTCAACGTGGCGGATCGCGTGGCGGGGCAACCCCTGCTGCTCCCCAACGCGGGCGTGGACGGCTATTTCAATCCGGCGGCCTTCACCGTGCCGGGCATCGTGACGGGCGCTACGGGAGCGCCCGTTCAGTTGTTCGGGAATTCCGCGCGGCGGGTGGCGCGCGGAGCAGGATCGCGGAACGCGGATGTATCGGTTTTCAAAAATACCAGGTTCGGTGAGCGCGCCATGCTGCAGTTCCGCGCGGAATTCTTCAATTTCACGAATACGCCGACATTCTTTTTGCCGGCCGCGAACAGCCCAACGTTGACGTGCATCGGTACGCCGGGCAGCGCCTGCAACGCGAATAATCCTTCGTTTGGCAAGCTATCGAGCGGCTCGGCGACGGGCCGGCAGATTCAGTTCGGGCTTAAGCTGTACTTTTGAGCGACATGATGAAACAAATTGCGGCGCTCGCGCTGGCGGGATTCTGTATCGCCGCCGACGCCCCCAAGACGAATGCGCCGGTCTTTCCCTACGGCGCGGTGTACTTTCGAAAATCGAACCTCCCGAGCGGGATTGGGCGCGCGATCACCAGACCGCCGCCCGCCTGGGGATGAACACGTTCCGCCACTGGTTCATGTGGTCGGCGATCGAAATCACGCCAGGCAAGTACGATTGGCGCGATTACGACCGCATGATGGACCTCGCGGCCCGGAACGGGATCAAGGTTGTGATCGCCGAACTGATTACAGCCGCGCCGGAATGGATGTTCCACAAATATCCTCAAGCGCGTTATCGCGCGAGCGATGGGACCGTGGTGCACAGCGGCATCGGCGGCAGCAGCGCGACGGGGGGCTTTCCCGGGCTATGCCTCGATAATCCGGAAGTCCGCGCCGCCGCCGAAAAATTCCTGATCGCGCTTGTGGAACATTACCGGAATCATCCCGCGCTGCTGGGCTACGATTTGTGGAACGAGAATACATACAATGGCGGCAATCCCAAAAAGATGTACTGCTATTGCGACGCAACCAAGCGCAAGTTGCGCGAGTGGCTGCGAGCAAAGTACGGCACGGTCGAGCGCACCGCCAAAGTCTGGAACCGTTACAGCTATACGACGTGGGACGATGTTGAGCCGCCCTACGATTTCGGCGGTTATCCCGACAGTCTCGATTGGCTGCAATTCCGTATCGACGATGCTTTCGATCTTTTTCATTGGCGAACGGTTCTGTTCCGCCAACACGATCCGAATCATTTGGTGATGGCGCACGGCGTCGCCGGTACGCTGGAGTCCCTGCCCTCGAACGCGCACGATGAATGGCGTTCGGCTTCGGAGGTGGACGTTTGGGGTTTCACGTTTGTCGCGTCGCGAAAGGGCGATGAGCCTTGGAAGCAGTTTCAAGCTGTCGACTTGGTTCGCGGCGGATCGCGCGGCAAGCCTTTCTGGCATGCGGAGGCGGAAGCGGGGCCGCTCTGGATGCAGCCGCAAGTGATCGACCGTCCGCGCGAAGACGGCCGCATTCCCGACGCGAACGA
>JBPCKZ010000201.1:0-80131 GCA_051003795.1 Bryobacteraceae bacterium
CGAGCCATCCGTTCGGCAATGCCGGGCGCAACAGCGCGCGGGCGACGCCGATTAATCAGATGGATCTCGGGGTTGACAAGAATTTCCGTTTGCCGCGCGAAGGAATGCGGCTGCAGTTCCGGTCGGAATTCTTCAATCTGTTCAATCACACGAATTTTCAGGCGGCCAATCCGGATCGCGCCAGCGCTTCGTTTGGGACGATTCGGAGCACGTTTCCTCCGAGGCAAATCCAGTTCGCGCTCAAGCTGATTTTCTGAGTTGCCTATAACAAATCGGCTGCGCGCACCGAAGCGTCGCCGGCGGCGAGCGGAGCGGCCGGCTCGTCTTCACTGAAGGCCGTAATCGATCGATAAACCCCGCCGGCGGGCTGCCGGTGAACAATCATGCGGCGGCCCTTTATATCGAGGACCCAATAATCCTGGATGCCGGCGCGCGCGTAGAGACTGGCTTTGCGCGCCGTATCCATCCTTAAAGTCGTATCGGAGACCTCGACCACCAGTACGATATCCTCGGGATCTGCCTTGCCCGTAAACTTGTCATATGGCCGGTTCAGCACGACGGCGTCCGGTTCGGGATCGCTATAACGAGTATCCGCGCGCGCAAGATGGATCGATGGCTCTTGCAGTACTCGCCCCTCGGCGAAGATCCGGTTCAGCCAGCGGCACAGCAGCATGACCGCAAGCATATGAGGGTGGTTTTTGCTCACCTTTTCGATTAACTCGCCTTCGAGAAGTTCGTATCGCTGTGCATCGAGAATGCCCGAATTCACCAGAAGGTCGCATTCCTCGCGCGTCCATTTTTTCCGCTGAACGGGTTCACTGTCCGCTGCGGCGAGAGGTTCGCTAATAGCTACCGGCATTAGCCCATTATCGCGTACCGTTTTGATGTAAGCTGTGAGGCTATGAACAAATGGTTCTGGATTCTCCTCTCATCGGCCGCGGTGCTCACGGCGGCGGAAACCAATTCGAAATCGGAAAAAGAAGTGCTCGCCGCGATGGACGCTTGGAAGCAGGCTACCCTGCACAAGGATCGCGCGGCCCTCGAAAAGCTGCTCGGGGACGACTTGACTTACAGCCATTCCAGCGCGATGACACAGAGCAAGGCCGAGGTGCTGGATTCCGTCATGAATGGTAAGTCAACCGCCGAGGCGATCGACTTCAAGAGCACGACCGTTCGCGTTTACGGCAACACCGCGGTGGTGAAAGGCGACGTGGATATCACCAACAACACTGACGGCAAAAGCACGACGGCGCACTTGAATATTTTGCACGTGTGGGTGAAAGGATCGCACGGCTGGCAGATGGTGGCGCGGCAAGCGACGCGGCTCCCATAGCGTCAGGCATCGGCCCGCAGCCAGCCGCGCTCCGTCCGCAGGAAAGGTTCGGGAACGGATGGCCGGAATCGCCCTTCACCCGGAGTCCATTCGAAGCGCGTCACATCGATCCGGTCGCGCACGATCTCAATCGAATTAAATGAGTTGCATTCGCCCCGGCCGCGCGTCGAAGTGGCCGTCCCCGCCTGAATAATCAGGGCCGAATGTCCATGAGCGTGATAGCGATGGATTGTGTCGCCCGAATAAGTCACGTGCAGATGCCCCGCGAGGAACAGATCTGCGCCGCAGCCCGCGAGCGATTTCATGGCGATTCGCGAACGTCCCACCAGCGATCCGCGTTCGGCAACACCCGCCGGCAGATCGAACGGATGATGCGTTACGACGATACGCACAATCGCCCGATCCAGCGGACAGAGGCGTTTTTCCAACCGGTCAAGCTGTCGCCGATTAATGCGGCCGCCCTTCCATGTCAGCGATCTGGCCGTGTTCACTCCGGCGACCGCGATCTCGTCGTCCACGAAGTACGGTTCCAGATCTTCCGAGATATAGCGCCGGAATTTCTCCAGGCCCAGGACGAACCGGGCGTACACATTGTGGAGCGGAATATCGTGATTGCCGGGAATGACGATCTGCGGTTGCGGCAGTTGGCGCAAGAACGACCGCGCTTCTAGAAATTCGCTTGTGCGGGCGCGTTGCGTGAGATCCCCGGAGACGGCGACCAGGTCGGGTTTAATCCGAGCGGCCGTCTCGACCAGCGGCCGCAAGGTCGTGCGATCGACGCGACCGAAATGCACGTCGGAGAGGTGCAGGATCGTGCGCATTATTTGGCAGGCCGCCTCGGAGTCAGAACTTTCAGGGCCGCCGGCCGGCTTCGATAACAAAGCGGCGTCCGCATTTTGTGCACTTCGCCATCAAGTGCCACGCTCAGCAAATTGCGCGGAGACTCGATGCGGAATTCGGCCGGCTGCATGATTTCAAAGTCGCGGTTTTCGCGCAGGTGATTGAAGAACTCCCGGACCGCCGCGGAAACCAGTGCGATCCTCCCTTCCCGGCAAGCTATCACTAGAAACAGACAGCCTCGATCGAGATGAAGTCGGGTGCCATTCGCTTTATATTCGTTGTTCCCCACGAACAGGAACGGTGTCGTGCGGCGCAGTTCCCGCGCATCCACCAGCAGTCGGACGCTCAAGAAGGGGAATCTTCTAAACACCGACGCGAGGGCAAGCGCGAACGAAGCCCATTTCCCTAACCCGCGACGCTCATGCGCTTCCCGGAAATGCACCAGACGCGCATACACGCCTATGCTCGAGTTGTTCAAGAAAATGCGGCCATTAACCTCGCCCACGTCCACTTTGGAAATCTCGCCATCGAGCACGATCCGGGCCGCGGCTTCCAGGTCGGGCGGAATGCCCAGATCTTTCGAGAAATGGTTCAACGTGCCCAGCGGCAGTATGCCGAGAGCCGCATCCGTCCCCACCAACGCCGCGGCCACGGCATTGATGGTGCCATCGCCGCCGCCCGCAACCAGGACATCGCATCCACGCGCCACGGCCGCGCGGGCCAGTTCGCGTATTTCATTTCCGGCAGCCTCCACGATCTCGACCGGCGTGGGAGCAGCCTCGAAGATCCGCTCCAGCGTTTTCCGATCGCGCGCGCTCTCGCCGCCGGCTTTTTGGTTCAGGATAACGGCGATTCGCACATTGCTCTGTTCCGTATGCCGATACGGATCGCGTTCCGCATCAGCCGCAAACCTAAATCGTCGCTGGCAGTGAGGATCGATTCCGGATGGAATTGCACGGCTTCCACGGCCAAGTCCTTGTGACGCACGCCCATGATGACGCCGTCGTCGGATTCGGCGGTCACTTCCAGGCACGACGGCAGTTTCTCGCGTCGGGCGAATAGCGAGTGATACCGTCCCACGGCGAAGCTCTCGGGCAACCCGTCGAACACGCCGGTACCGTTGTGATGAATCAGTGAGGGCTTCCCATGCACGGGGTAATCCAGAACGCCCAACTCGCCGCCAAACGCTTCGACCACGCCTTGCAATCCCAGACACACTCCGAACACCGGGATGCCGAGCGACACGGCGTGCTTGACCAGAGCGGGAACGCCGAAATCGACGGGGCGGCCCGGGCCTGGGGAGATCAGAATCAGGTCGGGCGCAATCTCCCGCAGCAGTTCGCGCGGAAATCCGGCGCGATACGTGACCACGTCGGCCCCGGTCTGGCGCGAGTAGTTCGCGAGGGTGTGGATGAAGCAGTCGTCGTTATCGACCAGCAACAATTTCAGTCCCGCCAATGCATTTTCCGGCCCGTCAGCAACGCTAGCAGCCGGTTCAGCCTTGCCGAGCAGGCGGAAAAATCCCGTAGCCTTCAGACGCGTCTCACGCTCTTCCGAGGCCGGATCGGAATCGTAAAGCAGCGTGGCGCCCGCGGGGTACCTGGCGATGCCATCGCGCAGATACGTCGTGCGGATGGCAATGCCCGTGTTGATGTCGCCATTCAGCGTCAACATCCCGACCGCGCCGCCGTACCAGCCCCGCGCGCTCTTTTCGAGATTCTCGATCGCGAGGGCCGCCGCCTTCTTGGGCGCGCCCACCAGCGTCACGGCCCACATATGGCTGAGGAAAGCGTCTAGCGAATCGAAGCCTTCCTTCAAGAACCCTTCTACGTGGTCCACCGTGTGATACAAGCCCGCGTACGATTCGATCAACCGCCTGCCGATCACCTTCACCGATCCCGGCTCGCACACGCGCGACTTGTCGTTCCGGTCGACGTCCGTGCACATGGTCAGCTCGGACTCTTCCTTGGTCGAATTCAGCAGCTCGCGGATATTCTTCTCGTCCTGCATCGGATCGCCCGTGCGGCGCGCGGTTCCGGCAATGGGGCAAGTTTCCACGCGCTGCCCTTCGATCCGTACAAACATCTCGGGCGACGCGCCAACCAGTTGTTCATCGCCAAACTGAATCAGAAATTCGTAGGGGCTGGGGTTCGCCCGCTGCATCCGCTCGAACAACTCCGAGGCGCGGCCCGAGTAGGGCGTCCGGAACGTCTGTCGGAGAACCACCTCGTAGAAATCGCCGCGGCGCATTCCTTCCCGCACCGTCTCCACGTTTGCCATGTATTCGGCGGGCGTATGATCCGACGCGATCGGCCCCGGCTCGCGATGCGAAGGCGGAGCGATCGGCGCGGCGGCGCGGTCGAGGCCGGCGGTCGAGATCCCGTTCGATTCGAAATCGTATTGAAAGCGCTCGATCTGCTCGCGCTTGCGATCCATGAAATAGATGTCGTCGCAAAGGAACAGGTGGAGATCTTTCCTGGCTTCGCGCGGCAACTTCTTCTCGATCGGCTCGAACTGGAACAGCAGGTCGTAACCAAACGCGCCGACAAACGAAAGCCGCGAATCGTTCTCGTTGCAAAACTCGTGAGTCAGCGCGCGCAGGACGGAGAATACCGACGGCTGCTTACTGCGCTCCTCTTCTGAAAACAGCGCGGGCATCGGCTTCAGCGTCCCGCGAAGGACACCGCTTGAAAGCTCGAAGCTTTCCCAGTGCGGCTGTCCGGCGAGCACCGGATGCAGCATGCGGTTGATCCGCTCGCCGCGTTCATTGAGCGGACGGAACTCCACGTCGCGCTGGAACGAAACGAGCTCGAGCGAGGGCCGCGTCGAGACGATGTCCCATCGCGAATAGCGCCCCGGAAATTCGTAGCCCGAAGAAAGATAAACCCCTCGCACGGAATCGAGTTCGCCGAGCAGCCCGCGCAGACCCTTGCGATAGCTGGCTTTCGATGCATGGCGGATGACGGTGATGCCGTGTGGAGTGGAATAACGGAGTTCGCGCATACAACGACGGAAAGCGTGCCGGAAGCCTCAGAATAACATTCAAATGTGGCGCGGGCACTCTTGCCTGCCGTGTCCACACTCGCGTGGACACAGGTTTTCCGCCGCTTCCAGACAAGTGTCCACACGAGTGTGGGCACGGCAGGCAAGAGTGCCCGCGCCACGTTCTGTTTCCCGATGCCCGATTCACAAAAACGGTTTGGCCGCCGCGTGGCAACTTTTGGATAGGTCGTCAGGGCTGAGCGTTAGATCGCTCGCAACCTTCTCGCGAATTTCCCGCCATTCGCTCGCCGCGTCCACCTTGTATCGGCATAATAATCCTCGTTTTTCCCGCGTTTCGGGGAATTCAGGCGCTTTATAACCTACGGCAACCTGAGCGTGGCTAGATCCCGGGACAACGGAGCATGTCGGCGCACTTCCCGCGCTTCGGAACGCTATGCTGAGTAAAACGCGCTGCGCCGATGCCGAACGAAACTCTGCCGTACTCCGGCCCCAAGCACCCGCGGACGCGGACGCACATCGCTCCGCTGCGCGCGTTACGATTCCGTTTCATCGCCCTGTTCGCGATCCTCGGCCCGGGTTTCATCACCGCCAACGTCGATAACGATCCGGGCGGCATTCTCACCTATTCGCAGGCGGGCGCGAAGTTCGGTTACGCGCTGCTCTGGACCTTGATCCCAACCACCGTCGCCCTCATCGTGGTGCAGGAAATGGCGGCGCGCATGGGCGCGATCACCGGCAAGGGATTGTCGGACCTCATTCGCGAGGAATTCGGGCTGCGCATGACATTTTTCACGATGGTTGTGCTGGGCATTGCGGACCTGGGGAACATTGCCGCGGAGTTTGCGGGGCTCGCGTCGGGAATGGGGATCTTCGGAATGAGCAAGTACGTCGCGGTCCCGATCGGGGCCTTGATCGTCTGGCTGGTGATCGTGCGCGGGTCTTATAAACCGGTCGAGCGGCTGATGCTGATTCTCTCGCTGATCTATTTCGCGTATCCTATTTCCGCGATTCTCGCGCACCCCGATTGGTCGAAGGCGCTCCACGACACGGTCGTCCCGCAGTTCAGTAAAGATCCCTCGTATCTGGTGATGATCGTGGGCCTCATCGGCACAACCATTACGCCGTGGATGCAGTTCTATCTTCAGGCGTCGGTAGTGGAGAAGGGCGTCACCAAACGGGACTACGGTCTGTGCCGGGTCGACGTGATTTTGGGGTGCGTAGTCACCGATGTAATTGCGTTCTTCATCGTGGTGGCGTGCGCGGCGACGTTCTACCATTCGAATCACCGCGAGATTACGGACGTCGGGGAAGCCGCCCGGGCGTTGGTCCCTTTCGCGGGGCGGTTCGCCTCATTGCTGTTCGCGATTGGATTAGTGAACGCCTCGTTGTTATCCGCGGCCATTTTGCCGCTGGCGACCACATACAACATTTGCGAAGGGTTGGGCTTCGAATCGGGAATCGACCGCCGGTTTAGCGAGGCGCCGCTCTTCTATTCGCTCTACACCGCGTTGATCGTATGCGGCGCCGGATTCGTGCTGATTCCGGGGCTGCCGTTGTTGAAAGTGATCTTGTTCTCGCAGGTGGCGAATGGGATTCTGCTGCCCTTTGTCCTCACGTTCATGCTGCTACTGGTAAATAAACGGGGATTGATGGGCGAGTACCGCAATCACTTCTGGGGCAACCTGATCGCGTGGACCACGAGCGTCGTGATGATCGTCCTCACCGCTGGTTTGATCTGGACCAGTATCTACTCGTAAGCGCGTTAAAATACGGCCCATGATCATCCGCGTGCTTCCGGGCCTATGTCTGCTCGCTCTCGCGTCCCTTTTCGCCGGCTCCAAGCGTCCTCTAACTCACCAGGATTACGGCGCCTGGCGCACGATCCACAGCCAGACGCTCTCGCGCGATGGACACTATTTGGCTTACGCGCTGTTTCCGCAGGAGGGCGATGGCGAACTGGTGGTTCGCGATCTGGTCACGGGTAAGGAATGGCGGGAGCCAGTCGGGGAACAGCCGCCGCCCCCCAAAGCCGATCCGTTCGCGGAAGAGCCTCCGAAGCCACCAGGCATCACGCTCGCGTTCACATCCGACGTGCATGCGCTCCTGTTTTCCAGTTTCCCGAGCAAGGCTGAATCCGATCTCGCGAAGAAAAACAAAACCGTGGCGCGCGGCGGCATGGGCGTGATGGATTTCGCTTCGGGAGCGACCGTGCGGACTCCGCAAGTCAAGAGTTTTCAGGTGCCCGAACTGGCGGCGAGTTTCATCGCGTATCTAAAAGAGACCGATGCAAAAGCTGAATTCGGAAGCGATCTCGTGCTCCGAAACCTTACCGGCGGAAGCGAGCGCGTGTTCCCCGACGTGCTCGAATACAGCCTTACGAAAGACGGCAAGACGCTGGCGTACACGGTCTCTTCCCGAATTTCCGAGACGAACGGCCTTTACGCGCTGGCGATCGAAGCCGACGCGAAACCACGCGCCATCCTGAGCGGAAAAGGCAAATATGAAAAGCTTGCGTGGGATGAGAAGCAGACGGAACTCGCATTCGTGAGCGACCGCGGCGACGCGTCGGCGAAGCAGCCGGAATTCAATCTGTATCTATGGCGGCGCCAGAGTCCCTCCGCCGAGCCGGTCGTTTCCCGAACCTCGCCGGGATTCCGCCCGGAATTCGAAATAAGCGATAAAGCGGCCCCCAGCTTCTCGCAAGACGGACAGCGCGTGTTCTTCGGAACCGCTCCGCCGCCCCGCGTGGAAGCGGCGGCAACGCCCGCCGAAGATCGCGTCGAGATGGACCTGTGGCACTGGAAGGACGACTACATCCAACCCATGCAGAAGGTGCGCGCCACTTCGGAAAAAACGCGGACTTTTCGGGCGGTCTACAATCTTCCCACTCACGCCATGTTCCAACTGGCGGACCAGACCATGTCCGAGATTACGCCGAACGAAAGCGGTCGCTGGGCGCTCGGCGGCGACGATCGCGAGTATCGATCAATGGCGGAATACGACGAGCGATTCTCGGATTCTTACCTGGTGGATACGGCGACAGGCAGCCGCAAATTGCTTTCGAAGAAACATATCGGCCGCGTGACCTGGTCGCCCGACGGACGCTACGCTCTCCTCTTTAACGGGAAAGATTGGAGCACCATCTCGGTGCCGCGGGGCAAGTCCACCGATCTGACTGGCAAGCTTCCGGTAAAGTTCTGGACCGAAGAGAACGATACGCCCGGCACTCCGCGCAGCTACGGACTGGCGGGTTGGACGCGCGACGGCAAGTACGTCCTGCTCTACGATCATTACGATATTTGGCGGATCGCGCCGGATGGCAGTTCCGCGAAGAACCTAACGGATGGCCTCGGCCGCAAAGAACATATCGAGTTTCGTTACGTGAAGCTCGATCCTCTGGAGAAATCGATCGATCCGGCTCAGCCGCTGCTGCTACGGGCGGAAAACACCATCACGCGCGATTCGGGTTTCTATCGCGATCGCGTCGATAGCGACGAATTGCCGCAAAAGATCCTGATGGCATCCAAGAATTTCACGCCGCCGTTGAAAGCCAAGGAAGCCGATGTGTTGCTGCTGACGGAATCCACGTTCAGCGAATTTCCCGACCTGCTGATCACCGATTCCAGCATGAAAGAGTTGCGAAAAGTGAGCGAAGCGAATTCTCGGCAATCGCAATTCTTGTGGGGGACGGCCGAGCTCGTGAATTTCAAGAACGCGGATGGCGTGCCGCTTACGGGCGTGCTCTACAAGCCGGAGAACTTCGATCCGCGGAAGAAGTATCCGATGCTGGTCCATATCTACGAGCGCCTTTCGCAGAACATGAACCGCTTCGTCGATCCGAAGCCGGGCCACTCGATCAACATCACGTACTACGTCAGCAATGGCTACCTGGTGTTCACGCCCGATATCGTTTACACCGTCGGCTACCCCGGCCAGAGCGCGCTGAAGTGCGTGCTGCCGGGCGTCGAAGCGGTCGTGGAGCGCGGATTCGTCGACGAGAATGCCATCGGCATCCAGGGGCATAGCTGGGGCGGCTACCAGATCGCGTACATGATCACGCAGACGAATCGTTTTCGCGCCGTCGAGGCCGGCGCTCCCGTGGCGAACATGACCAGCGCGTATGACGGGATTCGCTGGGGGCCGGGCATCCCGCGCCAGTTTCAATATGAGCGCACGCGGAGCCGCATCGGCGGGACACTCTGGCAGTATCCGATGCGGTACATCGAAAATTCTCCGGTGTTCATGGCCGATCGCGTGAAGACGCCGGTGACGATTCTGGCGAACGACGCCGACGATGCCGTGCCGTGGTATCAGGGCATCGAATACTATCTCGCGCTGCGACGGCTCGGCAAGGAGGTTTATCTGTTCGACTACAATGGCGAGCCGCATCACTTGCTAAAACGCGCGAATCAGAAAGACTACACGGTCCGCATGCAGCAATATTTCGATTACTATTTGAAGGGCGCGCCGAAGCCCGATTGGATGGAACACGGCATCGCGTATTTGGATCGGCAGTAGGGCGTTTGTGGCGCGGGCACTCGTGCCTGCGCCACAAATGTGATGACCGGAAGCTCGCGCGCGCTTCTGCCCTAGCTCAATCGCCGCGGGCGAGAGGTATCAGGGACGGGGGTGCATCGTCGGGCCGCAGCAGCCATATCTGGCGATCCTGAAAATGCCGCAGCAGTTCGCCATTTTCGAACGGGCCTTTATCCCGCGCCCAAACCACGCGCGCCTGTTCTATATCGGCATCGTTGTAGACCCATTCTTGATTGGGGTCGTGATGCGGCCCATAACGCACGACGACCAAGTGCCGCCGGCCGGACGCCAATTGCCGGAGAACCGGTTCGCGGTTGAAGCCGTCGGCCCCGTTTGCCCATCCGCTCCAGCGGCTGCCGGGGTCGCGGGCCGCGTGAACGCTACCGATTCGCAACATGAAAATTACACTCGCGATCAGAATCGTCCGGGCCGCCCAACCGCGCAGCCGCGCCATTCCGAGCGTAATAATCAGGAAAGCTAATCCGGCGGCCGGAGCGGCGTAATGCGGACTGTGCCAGACCTGCGGCGCCAGCGCAATTAGAAAAAAAAAGACGAGCAGCCCAAAGAGCGGTCGCGCGCGTCTGTCTTGGAGCGCGGCAAGCAAGGGCACGGTCAACAGCAAGCCCACGTAAAATCGCCAGTAAACTTGAGCGTTCTTGAGCGCCGCGAGCACGGGCCGGGCGCGGGCGATTTCATAATCGTGCATTTCAGACATGTAGAAATCGCGTAGGACTGAGTAATCCCAATGCGGCTCCGCGCGGGGCGGCCGCGAAAATGTAAAATGCGGCGCGATCGCGGCCGTCTCGCGGTAAAAAACGTAAGGGGGCAGGAACGGATTGCCGGTAATCCTGAATGAATAGTAACCGATGAAAAGAAGCGTAAGTAGGAGAATCGATATTGCCGGCCACAAAAATGGGACGCGCCGGCATTTGCATAGCATCCAACAAGCGGTAAGCGCGGTGAAGACCGCACCCTCGAACGGCCGGCTATTGGCCAGGATCGCCACGCCGATCCCGAGCAAGGCGGAGGCGGCACGGGATCGCCGCTCGATAAGGCGCGGCGCGGCGCCCAGAATCAGCGCTCCGCCGCAAGCCGCCACGGCTCCGCCCCAATAGCTATTTGCCCAGTAGCTGAAGATATCCAAGCGCACGATTAGCAGGATCGTACCCGCCAGGGCCCATGCGGGGCTGACCCAACCTTGCAGCATCCAACAGACGCTCGCGGTCATCAGGGCGGCACTGAGAAGCACTCCGGCCCAACCGGAGCCGGTAGTCGACTTGCCAATAGCTAAAACCAATCCTTGCGCGGGCGGATAGATACTGGCATACGAAGGACGGACCAGGATATGGATGCTCTCAAAAAAACTGGGGACCGGCGGCGCCGGATTGGCCAGCCTGCCATGCGCAAAAGTGTCCGCCGCCAAGAGATAGCTGAATTCATCGTGAGCTTGGGGAACCGGAACCGGCATTACCGGCAGCAGAGCGAGACGGATCGCGACCGGCAAAAAGGCCGCAAGGCCGACGACCAGCCTCTTCCGCCGGGCGATCCGCCGAGCCTCGGTTTCCAGCCGCTCGAAAGCGGATGAGCAAAGCCATCCCGCTATTCCCGCCGCCAGAAGCAGCGCCGTGGAAACGATAAGTTCGCCGGACAATTATCGAGTATAATCACGGCGGAACACAGGAAACTCTGCTAGCGTAATCGTTCTGTCATAATGAGATTCGGCTTGCGAAAGAAAGGGACGACATGAAAGCGAAGAAGGCGATTAAGAGATTAGATAAAGTTGAGGCAATTCTGTCGGATGTTATCAACCAGTACGCCAAAAACGGGAAGGAAACACGAGAAATTCTCGATGCGGCGCGAAGTTCCATCGTCCGCGCCAAAGCGGGAGTCACAAAAGACCTGAAGCCGGCGAACGGCAAGGCTTCGCCGAAGGCTGTTGCCAAGCAATCGGGTACGAAGAGGAAGAGCGTTCATCCAGAGACGGCCAAGGCTGCGGCCACCGCTAAGACGGCTTAACCGAAGCTTAAACGCTTCCGGCCCGCTTCGGCTCGGCGGAATCTCACTTTCACGTTTCCGTAACGCAATTGCCGCAATAGGTTAACGTAAACATGAGAGCTTGGAAGACTAGCCTTATGAGCCTTCTAAGATCGATCCTCCTGTGCGTAATTTCGGCTTCGCCCGGTTTCGGGCAGCTTCTTCTTGGACGCATCTCCGGCACGGTCTCGGATCCGTCGGGCGGCGCCATGGCGCGCGCGAAAGTGGAAGCGCTCAATGCGGATACCAACCTGAAGCTCGCCGCCCTAACGCAAGCTAACGGCATATACCAATTCGCGAATTTGCCGATTGGGGCCTACAAAGTCACGATAGGGCACGAGGGTTTCCAAAGCCGCCAATTCACATCCATTCCGGTTTCGGCGAATCGCACCACGACGGTCGATGCGCAGCTCGCGCTGGCGTCGATGAATTCCGCGGTGGATGTCTCGTCGGAAGCGCCGCTAGTCAACCAGTCCGATGCAACGATCGGCTACGTGCTCGATTCCGCCACGATCCAGAACACGCCTCTGGGAACCGGCAGCTTCACGCAATTGGCGATCCTCAGTCCGGGGGTGAACGCCGAGTTCCTGGCGGGTTCGGGCACAAACTCGGGACTGGGAAATCAGAATATCTGGGCTAACGGGCAGCGCGACACCAGCAACAGTTTCACGATCAACTCGGTTAGCGGGAACAACCTTTTTAACGGCAAGTCGTCCAGCCAGGTGGCCGAGAACAGGTTCCTGCTCAACACGGGACAGAATTCGCTGCAGCACGCGGGCGGTGAAACGCAGACCAGCACTTCGGTGTACGACGCGATCGGGCAGGGCATGCCGACTCCCGCTCCTGAAACCTTGCAGGAGCTTCGCGTGAACACCGCGCAATACGATGCGTCCCAGGGCGGCAGCTCCGGCGCCCAGATCGCGCTGATTACGCGATCCGGAACGAACGCCTATCACGGCCAGCTTTACGAATATTTTCAGAACGACGCGTTAAACGCGGCGCCGTTTTTCCGCAACGCCGACCCGGTGATCTCCCAACACGATAAAGTCCCCGCGCTTCATTACAACCGCTTCGGAGCGACTTTCGGCGGACCCATCGTCAAGGACCGGCTCTTCTTCTTCAGTTTCGTATCAGGGCGTTCGCGATAACGACGCGATTGGCAGCACCTCCACTACCACGGTTCCACAACATTTGACGGACGACCGCGGCGCCGCCGCGATTGCCAATGTCGTGCAGCGGGATTTCGGGCAGACCGTCGCCGCCAGTCGGATCAGCCCGGCGGCGCTGAAGCTGATCAACTATAAATTCGGCGGCCGCTATCTGATCCCGTCCGTCTCCGTGACCGATCCCGGCGCCGCCGCCCGGCTCAATTACAACGCGCTGGTGACCGGTGTTCCCACGGTCTTCACCGCCGATCAGGGAAACGGCGACGTGGACTGGAATCCCGGCGATAAGGACCGGCTCGCGGTGAAGTATTTCATCAGCGATAACCCCGGCACCAATCCCTTCGCGCAGAGTTCGACCATCGGTTTTCCCCAGACGCTGCGCGCCGGCAGCCAAGTCGCATCGGTCGACAACACTTACGTCGTGAGACCAAACTTCGTCTGGGAGCAACGCGCCGGATTCGCGCGCCAGAGGGCGTTTTCCACCACCGCTCAGGCGCTATCGCCGAGCGACGCCGGGATCGATATTTTCGGCGCGACGCGTTTTCCAAGTCTCACGATCTATCAATCCGACGGTTCGCTGCGCAATAGCTTCGTCCTCGGACCCAAGAATAATTTCGGCAACGCAGGTGTCTTCCAAAACCGTTTCAGCGGGAGTTCCAGCGCCACTTGGACCGCCGGACGCCACAGCCTGACGTTTGGTTTTCAAATGGATTACGTTCAGTTGAACGTCGTCAACCAAAGCAATCAGGTGGCATCTCTCGAATCTCAAACCTTCGCCGATTTCGCGGTGGGCACGCCGCTCAACCAGCAATACTCTTATTACTTCAATGGTGCGAGCAACCGGTATTACCGCGCGTTTCAATCGGGCGCCTATGTCAGCGACAACTATAAAATCAAGAGCAACTTGAGCTTGAACGCCGGCGCACGTTACGAATTTAACGGGCCTTTCACGGAAAAGTACGGACGTCTCACGAACTTTTTCCCGGACAAATATCGATACGACGCCGCGAGCGACACGATCGTGAACGCGGGCGTTTTGGTCGCGGGCAATAACGCGACGCTGGGCGCAAAGGGGACGCCGGATTCAACGCTTACCGGCCGGCAATGGGGCCTCGCTCCTCGGATCGGCCTCGCTTGGAGTCCTAGTCTCGTCAAGAACCTGACGGTTCGCACGGGTTTCGGACTGTTTTACGACCGCGGAGAGTTCTTTACATACTTGTCTCCCGGCGCGGGGCGCGGCTTTAGCGGGCCTTTCGGCGTTACGCTTCAGCTTCCATTTACGGCACAGGTTGGCGCGGATTCCACGGGCACGCTGGACCGCCCTTTCGGCAGCGCACCGCCGCCCGTTCCGAATAATGCAAACGCCATTACGGCCTTGCTGCCGAATGTCGCGCAACTCAAGACAGGCGCCGCGCCTTACCTGTTCGGCGGCTACGATCCGCGAAACAAGCTGCCTTATACCGAGACTTGGAACGCCGACTTACAGTACGAACTGGCCAACAGTTGGCTGTTGACTCTGGGCTACGTTGGCAATCATGGCGTGCATCAGATCCTCCCCATTCCATTCAATCAGCCTGGAATCGCGACGGCTTCGAACCCCCTCAATGGACAGACCTCGTCGTACGGTTTCAACATTACGCCCGACGAGAACGTGAGGACCAATGAGGGTGGCAACACCGATTTGCGCGTGCCTTATTTGGGATATAGCTCCAATTCGGTTCTCTATCAAGCGAACGGGATCTCCACTTACAATGCGCTGCAAGCCGGGTTGCGCAAACATCTAAGCTTCGGCCTGCAACTAACCGCTTCTTACACTTGGTCCCATTCGCTCGATGAGCAGAGCGCGCTGGGACTCTTCTTCAACGGCAACAATCCTCTGCGTCCGCACGATTCTTACGGCAACTCGAGCTACGACGGGACGCACGTTTTCATCCTGAGTTACCTTTACGAACTGCCGAAATTCGCGAACGGCAACGGCGTGCTAGGGCAAGTCGCGAATGGATGGTAGGTGGGCGGCTTGACAGTCGCGCAGAGCGGCCAGCCGTTCAATCTTTACGACTACTCGGGAGCGGTAGCTGGTGAGTTTTATTCGAATACGGTGAACATCGCCGACCCGCTCATCGGATTTCAGCCCGGTGTCGCCGTCAAGCAGGTGCAGTCGCAAAGCACTATCGGCGTAAACGCGAATAATCGTTACATCGACGCGTCGAAGCTGTTCATCCCCGCGATCGCGCCGGGCACGAACGGCGTTCCGCCTTGCGCCAACTCCAGCGGCACGCAGATCTGCGACACTTTCGAATCCGGCTTCGCCAACGCCGGCCGCAATGTGTTTCGCGGTCCGTTTCAAACACGGTTCGATGTGGCGATTTCGAAAGTCTTCGGAATTAGCGAGCGTTTCAATCTGCGTTACAGCGCGGAAGCGTTCAATTTACTGAATCATGCGAGCTTCGACGTGCCGAACAACAGCTCGAGCTTATACAGCGTTTCGGGGGGCAAGGTGACGGTAAGACCCCCGTCGTCCAGCCTGGGCTTCATCTCCCACACGATCGGCAGCCCGCGATTCCTGCAGATGTCGCTTCATCTGGTGTTTTAATCGGCCGCGTTTCAGGGGGCGTCGCTTGGTAAGCGCGGCTAGATGAAGGCAACCGTGTTCACGCCCGACACATCGAACCGCTTGCGGCAGCGCAGGTTCTTGCACGCCATCTTGTCGTCGAGCAAGAGCATGTAGCTCTGCGCTTTCGCGAATTTGGCGCGGTCCCGCTCGTCGCCGCCGGAAGGCAGTCTATCTTTCTTCTTGCGAACCATCCAGCGCAACTCATAATCGCCCTCCGTCCTGCAATGCGGACAGTTGAGCTTCGCGGTCTTGGTGGTTTGCGATTCGTTGTAATACGCGCGCTCATCCATGCCGGCTTAGCGCTTCTCCAGCGGAACCCACTTCATCCCATCCGGGTTGCCTTTGTACTCGGCGCGCGGCCGGATCAGGCGGTTGTTGTGATACTGCTCGAGGACGTGCGCGGTCCATCCGGACATGCGGCTGATCGCGAAGATCGGAGTGAACAGATCGATGGGAATGCCCAGCGAGTAATACGTGGAAGCCGAATAAAAATCGACATTCGGATTCAGCTTCTTCGCCTCTTTCACCACCTCTTCCACGCGCTTCGACATCAAGAACAGGTTCTCCTGTCCGGTACGCTTCCCTAGCTCTTCCGAAAAAATCCGCAGGTGGGTCGCGCGCGGATCTTCGGTCCGGTAAACACGATGTCCGAACCCCGGGATCTTCGCCTTGCGCGCCAGCATGTCCTTGGCGCGCGCGACCGCTTTATCGGCTTCCCCTACTTCGAGCAACATGCGGATGACATCTTCGTTCGCGCCGCCATGCAGCGGGCCTTTCAGCGCGCCAATGGCCGACGTGATGCAGGAGTAAATATCGGATAGGGTAGCGGCCGTAACGCGCGCCGCGAATGTCGAGGCATTCAATTCGTGATCCGCGTGCAGAATGAGAGCCACGTCGAATGTGTGCTCCATAACGTCGTCCGGCCGCTTCCCGGTGAGCGTGTAAAGAAAGTTTGCGGCGAAGCTCAGGCCTGGATCGTTGGGGATCGGCTCTTTGCCCGTCCGCAACCGGTCGTAAGTGCTGACGATCGTCGAAGTCTGCGCCATCAATTTGGTCGCCTTCTTCGCGTTCGCGGCTGGCGACATATCGCGCGCCAGCGGATCGAACAGGCTCAACATTGAAACCGCCGTCCGCAAAACATCCATTGGGAGTGCTTTCGGGACGCTCTTGAGAAAGGAGGCAACTTCCCGCGGAATCTCCGAATTCGCGGCGATTTCCAACTTGAGTTGCTTCAACTCCTCCGCTTTCGGCAGTCGCCCGTGCCACAACAGATAAATTACTTCTTCGAATGCGGCTTGGTCGGCAAGCGTATGGATGTTGTAGCCGCGGTAGCTGAGGATACCCTCGTAGCCATCGATGAAACAGATTTCCGATTCGCCGGCAATTACGCCTTCTAGACCTGCGCCCGTGCTAGTTGTGGTCGAGCTCATTTTCCCCTTCAATTCTATTTCAAGAATGGCTTGCGAAGTTGGCCCACGGTCCGGTGCATCATGATCGAAAACGACCCCTTATGAGGGCAGACCGGAACCGGCGAAAAACTCAGGACGGGATTGCCGTTCTCGATCCACAGCTTTTCCTGCCGCGACCGGTTTACATCCACGGTCAGAATCACGCCAGTTCCACAGGACTCGCTATCGGCAATATTTAATACCGACGGGTCCGCGCCGGTGCTTTTCGAACCCCAATCTTCAAGAAATTTTTCGTACGAATAGCCGTCGCACGGCTTCGCCACCGAGCAGCCCCACATGGCATAGGCTGCCGCGTAATCCTGCCCGCGGAGCCGTTTCAAGAAATCTTTGCCGGCCCGCTCTTGCGCGTGGTTCTTAAAAACGTAGTAGGCGAGGCCGATGACGATAATACCGAGAACACCAAAAACGACGATGCGCTTAACCAGAGTTTCCCTGCGCTCGTCGCCCGTGCCGTAGTGATCCAGGTAGCCGACCATCGGCTCCTCCCGTTTCCCGCTATTTGGCGGGGAAGGCTTTGTTGTATTCCGCCAACACGTCGCTCGTTATATCGAGCGCCGGCTTGAAATACACGGTGTTCGTTACGTCCACCACCACATCGTAACCTTTATCCGCCGCCAGCTTGGCTACAACACCCTGCATTTGCTTCGAGCTCTTGCTCAAAATGTCGTTTCTTTCACGATCGACATCCGCTTGCAAATCTTCGGTCAGGCGTTGCAGTTCGCGTTGGCGGGTCTGGCCCTGAGCCGTCAGATCGGCTTGGCCCTGCTGGGTGAGCTTGCCCGCGTTTTTCTGCAGATTGTCCTGGATGCCTTGCAATTCGGCTTCGATCTTCTGCATCTCCGCCTGCCGGGGCTTGTACTTGGCTTCGAGCGCGGCGGAAGCCTTCTTGATTTCATCCGATTCGAGAACGGCGCGCTGCAAATTGACAACTGCAACCTTGATCTGCGCGGACGCAAGACCGGCAACGGAGGACAAGACCAGGCACAATAAGGCCGCTCTCGCGGACCAGCTTCCGGACATTTGGAAAGGCTCCTTCAGAAGGGGTGAAAGTTCAGATTAACACACGCGAAAAACCGTCCAAATTCCGAACCGTTCGACATTTTGCCGAACAGCGGTGAAAATGAGTATAGCGAGGCAAAAATGGATCGCCGCAGTGCAATCAAGGGCTTGGCAACCGGTTTCGCGGGACTTCCGGCCGCCGCTCGGAACGCGATTGCGCCTCGTGCCCGCCCGAACATACTTTATCTCCATTCTCACGATACCGGACGCTACATCGAGCCGTACGGCCACGATTTGCCCACTCCCAATCTGCGCAAGTTCGCGGAAGAGTCGGTTCTGTTCCGGCAAGCGTTCGATGCCGCCCCGACATGCTCTCCAAGCCGCGCCAGCCTGCTCACGGGGCAATGTCCGCACAACAGCGGCATGCTCGGCCTGGCGCACCGCGGTTTTTCGCTCAACGACTACAAACAGCACATCGTACACACTCTGCGCGACCGGGCGGGTTACCGCTCGACCCTCATCGGAGTCCAACACGTGGCGAAGAGCCCGGAAATTATCGGCTACGACGAAGTTGTCAAAATCCAAAACACGCACGCCCGGTACGTGGCCCCCGCGGCCGTCAACTGGATTCGAAATGCGCCCAAGCGTCCGTTCTTCCTGAGTGTCGGGTTTCAGGAAACACATCGCGTTTTTCCGAACCCGGGGCCGGAAGACGACCAGCGGTTCTGCGTGCCGCCTTCTCCCATTCCCGATACGGCGAAGACGCGTGAAGATATCGCCGCATTCCACGCCAGCGCGCGCACTCTGGACGCGGCGATGGGCGACGTGCTGCGCGCGCTCGAATCCGCGGGTCTCGCGGGGAACACCCTGGTAATCTGCACCACCGACCATGGCATCGCGTTCCCGGAGATGAAATGCGATCTCACGCATCACGGTACCGGAGTGATGCTGATGATGCGCGGCCCCGGCGGCTTTGGCGGCGGCAAGGTGTCGGATACGTTGGTTTCGCAGATGGATTTGTTCCCAACGCTCTGCGAAATTCTGGAAATTCCAGCGCCTGCGTGGCTGCAAGGCCGTTCGCTCATGCCGCTGTTGCGTGGAGAGAAGCCGGAGATCCACGACGAGCTGTTCGCCGAAGTAAATTATCACGCAGCTTACGAGCCGAAGCGTTCGGTCCGCATCAAACGTTGGAGCTACATGCGGAACTACGACGAACGCCGCCGGCCGGTTCTGCCCAATTGCGACGACGGGCCGAGCAAAGACGCGTGGCTGGAATTTGGATGGCGCGACCGCGTCGTCCCGCCCGAGCAGCTCTACGATTTGGTTTTCGATCCCGAAGAGCGGCGCAATCTGGCTACGGACCCTTCGGTGTCACGAGTGTTGGGCGACATGCGGGGACGGCTCGACGCCTGGATGCGGCGCACGGACGATCCGCTGCTGCGCGGGCCGGTGAAAGCTCCCGCGGGCGCTCGGGTGAACGATCCCGACGGCGTTTCTCCGCGGGAACCGACGCATATCGCCGGCTAGTGGCCTGTCGCGGCGCGGCCCAATCCCCAGCGGCAACCGCTTCCCTGCCGGTTTATCCCGGCGCACCCACCCGGCCGCCTGGCACTAGTTGCATTCGAAGCTCACGGCGTGATCTGATGCAATCCTATGGCGACCCAGGCTTCCAATGTCATCCCAATCACCGAGGAGCGTCCAACCCACGTTCGCTACTGGGTAGTCGTATTCGCGGTCACGCTCGCCGTCTTCTCCTATATCGACCGGGTCGCTTTATCGCGCGCTGCGGGAACGATTTCAAAAGAACTCGGGCTGAACAAAGAGCAGATGGGCTGGGTCTTCTTCGCATTCGCCTCGGCCTATGCGGCCTTCGAAATCCCGAGCGGCTACATGGGCGACCGCTGGGGTCCGCGGCGCGTACTGATGCGCATTGTGGTGTGGTGGTCGTTCTTCACGGCCGCGACCGGATGGGCCTTCAATTTCATATCGCTTTTCTTAACGCAACTTCTGTTTGGCGCGGGGGAGGCCGGATGCTTCCCTAACATCACCCGGGCTTTCGCCACATGGCTCCCGCGGGAAGAGCGGGTGCGCGCCCAAGGCATCATCTGGCTATCGGCGCGATGGGGCGGCGCGTTCACCCCGCTTTTCGTCGTGTTCCTGTTCCGATTCGTTTCGTGGCGGCTCGCATTCGCCATCTTCGGAATGTTCGGCGCCGTCTGGGCCATCTTTTTTTTCCGCTGGTTCCGGGACAATCCGGCAGACAATCCGAAAGTAAACGCCGCCGAGCTCAGGCTGATGCGCGGATCGGAACAACTGCTCGGTCACGGCAAGATTCCGTGGGGCAGGTTCGCCGCTTCGAAGCAGGTCCGGCTGCTTTGCGCGCAATATTTTTGTCTCTCGTTCGGATGGTATTTCTATATCACGTGGCTACCGACCTTTCTCGACGAGAAACTAAAGCTTAGCTTGAGCCAAGGCGCGTTTTACGGGATTTTGCCGTTATTCCTGGGCGGCCTTGGATCGCTGTTTTGTGGATTCATTTCCTCTCACCTGACTCGCTTCACCGGCAGCGTGACAAAGACGCGCAAGCTGCTGGGATGCATCGGATTCTTCGGCGCGGGGGCGTTGCTGATCGTCGCCACCTTCCTGCACGAACCGCTTGCCGTAATGCTTTCGATCGGTTTCGCCAGTTTCTGCAACGATCTGGTCATGCCGACATCTTGGGGGGCGTGCATGGACGTGGGCGGTAAATTGGCGGGAACCCTTTCGGGGACCATGAACATGATGGGCAACTTCGGCGGGGCGCTCTATCCCGTGGTGACGGGCTACATTCTCCGCCAATTCAACAACAATTGGGATCTGCCGTTGTACGTCTCGGCGGCGGTTTACTTCTGTGGGATTTTTCTGTGGCTGGCGCTGGATCCGGTAACTCCGATCGAGAGAACGGAGGTTAAGCTTGAACCGGCATAAGCCTGGTTTGAGGTATTCCCTCTTTGTGTTTCAACTACGTTTGTGGTATAAATGACCAGGGTGACTATTATGGCTACCGCAACAAAAATGCAACGAAGCGGCGCGACCGCCGAAGTCTGGACGGTGGCCGATGCAAAGGCTCGCCTGAGCGAAGTAATCCAGCACGCCGTATCCGGGGGGCCGCAGGTGATTACGAAAAACGGACACAAAACGGTGGTTGTGGTTTCAGTGGAAGAGTGGGAGCGCAAGACGAATCGGAAGGGCAACCTCGCCGAATTTTTTGCCGCTTCCCCGCTTCGGGAATCCGGTTTGAAGGTGAAGCGGAACAAGGACGCCCCCCGCGATATCGAGCTTTGAGGTTTCTTCTCGATACGAACGTGATCTCGGAATGGGTGAAACCTCATCCCGATCCGAACGTCGTAAGCTGGCTCGCCGAAGCCGACGAAGATCGCGTTTTTATCAGCGTGGCCTCTTTAGCGGAGATCCGCTTCGGTATCGACCTGATGCCGGGCGGACGCCGCCAGGATCGCTTGATTTTGTGGCTCGAAGAAGAGCTGCCGGTCCGGTTTGAAGGACGCGTGCTCGCCATCGATCGGCGAATTGCGGACACCTGGGGCATTGTCTCGGCTCGTGCCCGGAAGACGGGCGGAACGCTGGGTTCGATGGACGCTTTCTTCGCCGCCACGGCGGAGACGCACGCCTTAACGCTCGTGACCCGCAACACCGGCGACTTCGAGAAATTGAAAATCCCGCTGCTGAACCCGTGGCACGCGCCGGTATAATGCACGCGCCGGTATAATTGAGACCCTGTGGGCGGGAACGCTTCGGCATATCTTTCAATGGTTGTGCTTGCAGGCGCGTCCGCCGCTCTCTGGCCAAAGCCCGTTCCCGCTTTCACGTTGCGGCGGCACGATGGAGCTTGGACGGCAAGTCTGGGATTGCGATTTGTTCCGAACCTTCCTTCCGTCGCGAAGTATGTTTATGACCTCGCGGACGGCGCCTTCGCGCAGTTCGCCGATGAGACACTCCGGCGCTACAATTCGCATCTGGTGAGCCGCGATCTAGGCCACGCCGTCCCCGGCGATCTGCTCTTCCTTCGCCAATCCGAACGGAAGATGCCGTTCCATGCAATGATTTTTCTGGGCCGCAGCCAGGTGGAACGCCGTCAAGAAGATTTTTTCCTGTACCACACCGGTCCGGGCGGCGAAATTCGCCAGCCGCAATGGCGACCCGTGCCGGGGTTGCCCGGAGGATTGCTCGCGCAATGCCTTGATTTTCCGCCACGAATCGTCCGTGAACTGATCGCGTACCGTGAAGCGCATGCGCGCGTGCCATGCGCGCTTAAAGGAGTGGAATCGCTCGATCGGCGTCCGCTCGCGCGGAGGTCGCGGCGCGCGACCGCCAAACATGTGCGGATCCTCCAACTGCTCGAAGAATTTGACCGGATCGTCCACGCGATATACGCGGAAATCGAGATCCATGATGTCCGCGGCGCTCAGTTCGACGCTGGCCTTCTCGCCTGGCGCGAATGTTTTTCCGCTGCTTCGGCATAGTTGGTGACGCGGCAGGTGGTTGCGGTTTGGCGACAATGGATCGCGCTGCGGGGCCGCTGGAACTCGCAGTCGATCCCGATCAAAGTGAGCCGGAAGGGCGTGTACCTCGTCGAAGCGACGCATGGCGATCTCCGCGCCTATATCAGAAACCGGAATACGAAGTTCGGGTCACGGACCGGGAAGGCACTCTCGATGCGAACGGCAAGCTTACCGTTTCCATTCCAACCGAAGTAAGCGAGCATCGTTGGGACGCTCGTTATCGGTGGAAGCCCGCATCACCGATGCAGGCAACCGCGAAATCTCCGGCGTAAATTCGGCTATTGCCACTTACGGCGGTTTCCTGGTGAACGTCCCGCCGGAGCAGTACGGTTTCATGCCCGGCGCGCGCGGCGCGTTTAACATCGAAGCGCGCGGTTACGCCGGGAAGCCCGTGACCACGGCAGTTTCGGCCGATTTACTCGAACGCTTACATCTGGGTGACAAGCCAGGACATTTCGCTGTATGGCGATCGGCCGAAGCTCGTCCAACTTATCCCCGACAAGAAAAGCTATCGGGCAGGCGATGTCGCGAAAATTCTGATCGTCACCGGCGTGCCGCGGGCGCGGGTTCTGATCGCCGAAGAGGGCCGCACGCCGGCAAATCCCCGCATTATCGAAGCGACCGGGCCCGCGGTTACGGTGGAAGTGCCGATCCGGCGGGAACATGTGCCAAATTTTTTTGTCTCCGCGGCGTTTTTGAATGACAACCAATTTTTCCAGGGATCGAAGAGCGACGCCGGATACTCTGACCTTCTTCTACGGCCGAACTTACAACATGGTTACGGTAGGCAGGCCCGTATCACCCTTCCTTTATATTCAAAAGATGCCTTCGCCCGCACTGTGGGAGCAGTATCGGGACCAGTTTCCCGTTCGCAAGAACCTGGTGTACTTGAATCACGCGGGCGTTGCGCCGTTATGCAAAGCCGCCTCCGACGCCATGAAAAATCTTGCCGACGACGCGTGCGAGCATGGCAGCTTCCATTACGACAAGTGGCTCGCGGCGTATGACGGCCTCAGGCAAGCCGGCGCCAGGTTGATCGGGGCGGACCCCGGCGAAATCGCGATCGTGAAGAACACGTCGGAAGGAATCTCGACGATCGCCGCGGGCATGAAATGGAAGGCCGGCGAAAAAGTCGTGGCGTTTATCGAGGAATTCCCGTCGAATTTTTATCCTTGGAAGAGACTGGAAAGTCTCGGCGTGCAGGTGATCTGGCTTTCCGTTTTCGATCCGCTCGAGAAAATCGATGCTGCCTGCCGCGGGGCGCGGCTGCTCGCCGTAAGCTACGTGCAATATCTGAGCGGCTATCGCGTGGACCTCAATGCGCTCGGCGAAATCTGCGATCGGAACGGCTGTCTGTTTCTGGTGGATGCGATTCAGGGACTGGGAGTTTTCCCCATTGACGCGCGGAAAGCCAAGATTCATGCGCTCGCCGCGGATGGCCACAAATGGCTCCTGGGCCCCGAAGGCTGCGGAATCCTATACGTTCAAAGAAATTTTCAGGATCAAGTGGAACCTGTCGAATTCGGCTGGACCAACGTGGCCCAATACAACGATTATTCGTCGCGCGAAATGACATTGCGCGGCGATGCCGGCCGGTACGAGTGCGGAACGCTGAACACCATCGGGTGCTTCGGGCTTCAGGCGGCGATTAATTTTCTGCTGGAAGTAGGCGTCGAGCGCGCGGGCGCGGACGTTCAAGCGTTAGGCGATCGAATCTGGGATGGCGTGCGGGCGCTCGGTTACGAGACTCTGGGAATGCGAACGCCGGATACGGGCGCCGGCATCGTGAGCTTTCGGAAGGAAGGCGTCGAGAGCCACCTGATTGTGCGCCGCCTGAAAGAAGCGGGCTTCATGGCCGCGCCGCGCCAGGGATGGGTCCGCGTGTCGCCGCATTTTTATATCGGCCCGGCGGATGTTGAGGGCCTCTTAGATCACTTGTAGGATCAGGCACTTTAAATAGTGCGTCTCCGGCACGGTCAGAAGTATGGGGTGGTCCCGCGCCTGCGTGCGCCGTTCCAGCACGCGAAGTGTCTTCCCCGCATCGAGCGCGGCCCGCGCGATGGCCTCGAACAGCGCCGCTTCGCTTACATGGTGCGAGCACGAACAGCTCACCAGCACGCCGCCGGGCCCGAGCAGGCGCAATGCCCGCAGATTGATCTCGCGATAACCGCGCATCGCTCCCTCGATCTGCCGGCGCGACTTCGCGAATGCCGGCGGATCGAGAACCACAATGTCGAACGTCTTGCGCGCCGAAGCATAGCCCGCCAGAAGATCGAACCCATCCGCGTCCCGAAAGGAAACATTGCCCAGTGAACTGGCGGCGCGATTTTGTTCGGCCGTGGCAAGCGCGCCCGCGCTGCTGTCGATGCCTTCCACGTACTCGCACTTCGCCGCTAGATGGAGCGCGAAGCCGCCAGTCGAAGTGAAGCAATCGAGAGCGCGCCCTTGGCCGTATCGCGCCGCCGCAACATAATTCTCGCGCTGATCGAGATAGATGCCGGTCTTTTGTCCCTGCCGCAAATCGGCGAAAAAGACCAGACCGTTCATCCGAAGCTCAATCGATCCCGGAATCTCGCCATGCAGCACGCGAATTTCGCGCGGCAGGGATTCTTGCGTTCGCACCGCCGCATCGTTGCGCGCCAGAATGCCGCGCGGCGCAAACTGTTCGGCCAGCGCATCCACGATTTCCGGCAGCGCGCGATCCATCCCCTGATCCAACGCTTGGACCGCAAAGTACTCGCCATAGCGGTCGATAATCAGCGCGGGGAGCAGATCCCCTTCCGCGTGCACCAGCCGGAATGCGTTCGAATCGTGGACTATTAGTCGCCGGAACGCCGCTGCGGCGGCGATCCGCGCCGAGTACGTGTCATTTGATAGCATTCGCAGAGCGATTTGCGATGACGAGCTATAGTGCGCCGTGCCGAGCAGCCGCGCGGACGGATCGATCACGCGGACGACGTCGCCGCCCACGGCATCCGCCGCATCCACGACATCGCCGCGAAAAATCCATGGGTGCCCGCTCGCGACTCGTCCCGCCGCTTTCCGATTGACCCTTACCGCGGGCGGATTCAACTAAACCGGAACAGCTTTTTCGCTGTCTCTCCGCGGATTTTGTCGCGCGCTTCTTCCGTCGCGAAATCGAACATATCTTGAAAAACCTGCGAAGCCTTGCGAAACTCCTCCATGTTCATGCCCAGGCCGCCCCACATCATGCGATCCGGGCCGAACGCCTCGAACGCGGCGCGCACAATGTCCTTCGCATCCGAGTATGGAAATCCCTCTTTCGACGAGTAGTTCACGCCCGAATATTTCATGTACACGCGCGGCAGTTTGGCAAGCTTCAGAACGGTCTGGTACTCGGCGGGCGTCCCCTGGCCGGCTCGCGCCAAGTGATCCAAAATTACGGGCACATCGCCGAACGCCGCCGCGAGCTCTCCAATTTGCGGCGCGTAGTAAGGCATGAAATGCATCTGCACCGCGATCTTGAGATCTTGCGCCTTGCGCCAGGTGTCCTTCATCGCGGGCGCGCGCAAATCGCGATCGTGAATGGGACCGGATGGCAGCGGCGGCTTTCCGGCGGCGCGCACCTCATGAATGCGGATGGCCACGATGCGCCCGGGAAATCTTTTTACTAGCGCTTCCATGCGGGCGGGCGTATCTTTCGCGACCGGATCGAACAGGCACGTGCCCTTGAAAAATCCGGGCGAAGGCTCGTGCGTGAAGACATATTCGAGCTCGCGGTGATCGTCCTGATACGGCTCCGGGTGCACCACGACGACGCGATCGATCCGCGCTTGGCGCACGAACCGGATGTAATCGTCGAACGATATCGCCGGCGGCTTGTAAGTGGCGTTTGGATGGTACGGGAAGTTCTTTTGATCGGGGAGAAATAAGTGGACTTGCGTATCGATTAGCGGATGCTTCGCGCTCGCGAAGATCCGCGATGCCGCGACGCCGGCCAGCAAGCCGCGCCGAGTCACTTCGAAGGTCTCATTTCGCAAGTACCGGAAACGCCGTGATGCGCAGCTTCGCGGCCCCGTAAGGAATCAGCGTTAACTCTTCCAGCCCTTGTTTGCTCTTCACTGGCGATAGCGGCAGCGGACCGGCCGAGCCGTCGACCAACTTCCAGTCCGGGATCCTGCGGCCCTTCACTTGTAGTTCAACGGGGGTGCCCTCCGGCGTGAACGGATTGTCGCCCATCTTCCGCACCGAAAGCGTAATCGAGCGCGCGGGATCGGTCGCATCGATCGCCAAACCATAGTTCCATGCCGATTTCGGATCGACTTCCCAATCCGCCGTTTGCCCTTTATCCCGCAGCTTTTTCCATTTCTCGCCGATCTTCAATGCATACACCAGCGGTCCGCGCTCCACCGCGACCGAATTGCGATACCACTGGGAAACACCGACCGGCATCGGAAAGTCGATCTCCACCACGTCGCCTTTGCGCCACTCCCGCGCAATCGCATGGAAGCTCGCGGGACGGATCTGGCGCTGCTTGAAACCATTCACGGCGATCGACGCTCCGTAAGTCCATCTAGGAATGCGGAGTTGCAACGAAAACTTGACCGGAACTTCCGGATTCACCGTTAGTTTGATGTGTTCGCGGAACGGATATTCGGTATCTTCCGCGATCGAGAGCTTGACGCCTTGAACGGTGGCATGGACTTCACTCGGCGCATATGCGATTGCCGCGAGGCCGCCGTCGCGATTCGCCATCCACAGCGATTCCGTGAACTTCGGCCAGCCTTGATGATAGTTCGCCGCGCAGCAACCGAAGTTCGGCTCCAGACCGAACAAATTCGATTCCGCGTTGTTGGTGGTCCACTCGCGCGGATTGATATCGGCCAGAACTTGATTCGGTTGTTGATCGTATTGATGCGCCCACATGTCCGAGGTGATCGCCGCGGGCAATGGATTGTAAGCGATCTTTTCGAGGCGGTCGCCCAACGCGGGATCCCCCAGAATCGATATCAAATTCTCCAGCGAAAACATGTTTTCGACAACGGCGCACAGCTCGGTTCCTTGCGACGGATCGAGGCCGGCATAGTGCTCATCGCCACTGTGCACGCCGTTCGGCAGCAAATGGTAGCGGTCCAGTTCGGTCAACATCCGGTAGATCGCTTGCCGGTCCGACTCGTCGTTCGAGACAAGCGAATACACGGCCGCGGTCTTCAACGCCATCGCGTTGTTCACGACGTGCGTTTTAAGATTCGTATCCTTTTTTGCCATTTTCCCGGTGTAGGTGAAATTAGCGAACTGCTGTTTCCAGTCGTAACCCTGGTGGGCCAGAGCGGTCGCGAGATCAAGCAGCTTCGGATCGTGATTCCGGCGATAGAGCCAAACAATGCTGAGGACCTCATCGCCCCAGCGGTAAACGGCCCATTTTTGCAGCGGATTCTCGGCGAGAGTCTTTGCCTGATACTCGAAATATTTTTCCATTACGGGGATCACGCGCGGATCCCCCGTTGCCTCCCGATATTGGGTCAGCACTTTCAGCATGACCATGTTCGGCCACCAGTCTTTGTTTTTTTCGGGACCGATCGAGCCATCGGGGCGTTGATGCTCGAGCGTCCAATCGACCCACTTGCGAGCTTTCGCAATCAGCACGGGATCGTCGAGCAGATACGCCAGCGGAACGAGTCCATCCAGATAATACGGGCCGCGCTCCCAACTTTCGCCGGTTCCTCCGAGCCAGCCGCTGTTGGAAGAGAGGTCCGGCCAGAATTCGTCGATGTGTCCGGTCAATCCCGCGGCTTGAATCTTTAGTTGCCGCAGAAGCCAGCCGCGCGGCTTCACGGCGGTTAACGGGAGAGGCTCGAAACGCGCGCCTAGACGCGGAGAAACGAGAGGCGGCTGTTCACTCTGCCCCGGCAAACCAGCCGCCAGAAGGAAAAGGAGAATGGGGGCCTTCACGCAAACATCGTATCAAGGTGTTTCATCGGCCACGCAGCGGAAGCCCACGGTTCCCGCCCGGTCCTTTGATGGCGCCATCAATAGCAGCTTGCCGTGCTCGTTTAGTTTATAGGACTGCGGGAAATACCATTTCGATCCTTGCGGCCGATAGTAACTCCCGCCTCGCAGAATGCCCGCGCGTGTATGCTCGTCTTGATATTCGTCGGTCCATTGCCAGACATTCCCCACCAGATCCTGCATGCCAAAAGGACTCGCGCCGCGAGCATGCGCGTTCACGGCATCGGGCGAGCGTAGATTGCGGTCTTTATCCGGCGCGGGCACGGCGTCGGGATTCCAGTCGTTGCCCCACGGATATAGCCGCCCGTCGGTTCCCTGCCCGGCGTACTGCCACTCCCATTCATGCGGCAAGCGCTTTCCCGCCCAAGCGGCGTAAGCGCGCGCGTCTTCGAGCGAGACCCACGTGACCGGCTTGTTTTCCCAACCCGCGGGGTAGGCGCCGTTGGTCCAGTCTTTCAGGAAATTGTGGTCGTCCTTGGGATGGTACTGTACTGCGTCCAGAAACGTCTTGAATTCGGGTAGTGGGTCAGTTTGAATTGTAATTAACCCATTGTCCTTGACAGGTCACGCACAAATATGATACAGGTGGATTCACGCATCGGCAATTGTCCGAAATACAGGTTAGTCCTTGCGGAGGAGCCGCCGCCCGTGAATGTTCCAGATGAGCTTAGGAAATGCGTCGTGTTTCTCGCTTTCCAAAAGGCTGATGGTTTAACTCATCTTGCTGGTACGGGATTCTGTGTTCATAGATCGGTAAGTAAATTTCGTAGGTATCAATATTTAGTCACGGCTAGGCATGTGATTGATGGAATCCGTGATTTAGGGTTGGACAGAGTATTAATAAGGCTAAATATCGAGGATGGCAGGTCAACATGGCTAGAGTCATCCCTAAGAGACTGGGTTTTTCATCCCTCTGAGCCGGAGGTTGACGTCGCGATAGTCAGAATAACTATTCTGGAACCAATGGACCATGCATCGTATCCACTTGAGTCCATCGTCACTCAAGAGTTTCTTAGAGAGAACTCAATAGGTCCAGGAGAAGAGGTATTTGTAACCGGGTTATTTGTGCACCACTTTGGGTTGTCATCAAACATTCCCATAGTGCTCGCTGGTAACATAGCAGCCCTTCCGATTGAGAAGGTACAGACAGAGAAAGGGCTGATTGACGCCTACTTAGTCGAGGCTCGATCTATTGGCGGGATTAGCGGATCTCCCGTGTTCTTGCATATGGGGTTGGTCCGGCATGTGGATGGGCAGGTTAGATTTTTGCAGGCTAGTACTTCCACAAACTTGATAGGGAGCAGCGTGTACCTCATGGGGCTGGTGCATGGGCATTTTGGATCTAAAGAATCAGATTTGGATACTTCTTCTTTAGATTCCGGCTCCGATCATGACAAGATAAATGCTGGCATTGCAATAGTTGTTCCTATCTGGAAAGTGATTGAAGTCGTCTCGCAAACACGTCTGCGAAAAGAAGAAGACGAGGCGGACGAAGCGGAACAACAAAAGAACCTGCCCGTCATGGATTAGCGCTATCCCAGCAGCGTTATCATTTCCTCGATCGACCACAGACGATCTGAGACTCCAGCCTGCATAGCCGGAGAGACCCTTATTGTCTGATGGATTTTGCAGTAATTGTAATGAAAATAGTGAACGGATAGCATTGCAACATGATTCTCGATCTTCTTTGAAAATGCATTTGTCAGTCGGGTAAAGCGCCGCATGGACAATCCTCATAGTCAAATTCTGGCGCTCCACGTGGCTTGTAGAAATCTGTGATCGATCTGGATTACCGGACACTACGGTTTTCTTGCAGCCGGTGCAAACTGCTGGGCTGTAGCGCTTCTCTTCCGTAGTGTCGTTTCCGTACATCTTGACCAGCATGGCGTAATCAATCTCGCCAGCGAAAGCATCGGCAACGGCGGTCAGGTAAGGTTTATGGCCGTCTGTAGTGAGTTGAACGCGAGTAGAGAGACGGATAGCAAGATCCTGGATGAACTGAGTAGCTGATCCGGTGTCCCGGCTTCCAACCATCCAGCATGGGACAAGTTTAGTGTCACGGTCGATAGCAACCCATGTCCAAACGGAGCCAACCGCGCCAACTTGATCTTTCATCTTGGCTGGAACGTTCTTGTCCTTGGCGTAAACGAACGACCAGATCTCATCGACTTGAATGTTTTTGAGCGGCAGGTTTCGAAGGTTTCGATCCATGAAATCAGAGCAAGCGGCCCCGAGTTCAACCAGCAGCTTGGCGATGGTGTTCTTCGCAACGCCAGTCATGCGAACAGTAGAGCGGATCGAGCAGCCCTCAATCAGAGCCGAAACCACCGCAACCCGCTTGGCGGGCTTACATCGCTTCAGGCGTAACATTGCTGGATTTTGAAGGCGGAACGTATCGCGTCACTCCGTTTTTCGGCTCTCAAAATGACCCAACTCACCGGCTTTGTATACATGGGAGTGCGTGCAGTTCGGACACACAACCATGACCCCACCCAACGATCCCGGCATAATCTTAGTTACGCCACGGCTGGGATCAGGTGCCACGATGATCGAGTTATTACACACCACGCAATGAACACCGAAGTACCACTCTCCGGGAACAATTTGTCGTATTGGCTCTTCGGGCATTTAAATCGCTATTTTCCCCATGGTGCCCTAGCCGCTTTCGTTGCGATCTGCGAACGCTTTTTCGGCGTGAGCGCTACCGCTCTTGCTTTACCGCCTTTTAAACCGCCAAGCCGTCCGAGTTCCACGGCGGCGGGGTTTTTCTTTGGGCCTTCAACTTCGATATCGGCGGAGTCCGTCACGGCGGCGGATTCTGTCGGAACTTGGCCGGTTGACTCAAGCATTATCTGATACGCGAGCATGTTCGGATCTCTCGGGCGCTTCTTTCTTGACGGGTCAGGCATGGCTGATACTAGTATGGCAAGCCGGGTTTATCTGTCAAGCCCAAGAAAATTCAAACTGACCCACTACCTGAATTCGAGATTCGTTACGGGATACCGGTCGATGTAGAACGGCTTGATAGCCACGGTGTTGCGGTGTTCCCGCCTGGGCGAATCTTCTCCCGGATACTGCACATCCACGCCGATTTGATTCTCGCCTTCGATCTCGATTCCCGAGACTTCGAATAAGAAATTCGCGCCGGGGATGCGGATCATTCCGGCGGGCGCCTCGGTACGCGGCTTTGTCGATGGAATGGCGATAAGCGTCTGCGCGAGAACGCGGCGCTCTCGCGAGAAGCTATCGAGGTGCACGCGGTTGAGCTGTTTCATCCCGCTCAGAAATTGCCGCAGCCCGGGCATCGCCGGCGCCGCATCCACGGCGAGCAGCGCTCCATATCCGTTCGCTTCAATCTCGAAGCTTAAGATCCCGTCCGCGGGCGTGAGCTCCGTGCCATGCCACAAATCGAAATACTTCTTCCCGTCGGCAGGCATGCGGATCTGTTCGCCGCGCGCATCGAACTCGTTCTTGTTGACGATCGTCCAAACCGTTTGCCCGGGCCCCGGCCACTTGCTTGCATACACGCCGTACTGGAGCGTCGGGGTGTGCGGTTCCCAATCGGCGCTAGCCAATTCCGGCGCGAACTGGCGTTCGATTTTAGCGATCCGCCGTACCGTTTCGGAATCGCGCGGCGTCATTTCGTTCCAGATGCCCCAGATGTTTTCCCACGTTTCCATGCCGACGCCGTTAAAGAACGCGTATTGCAGATCGACATTCTTATCGCGTTGCCAGCGGTCCGAAATGTTGGTCATGTGGCGGGGTTCGAGCCACTTGTACTTCGACACCAATTCAACCGCCGGGCGGCCCGGCGGCGGAGCCGCACCCGCGGGCACGGCCTGGCCCCAGTTCATGTTGTTGTAAGCGAGCGCCTCGTCCACGTTCAGCGCTTCCGGCTCGAACGCCAGCGGATGCCCGGTCTTGTCCGAAGCGATCCGATACTCGCGCGGAACCGCGCCCATGGTATCTCCGTTGATACCGTCCGCGCCCACTTCAGCCAGTTCCTCCGCGAGCGCCTGCGATTCCGGCTTGCCTACGTCGCGCGTGCCTTGGTCCCACAGCATCATCGGAAACAAAACGCGAACGCCGCGACGGTGAAAATCGGCGATCATTCGGCGGATTCCCGGAATCCCGCCGGGCATATCGCGAAAATGATCGAACTGGCTTCGGTCGTCGATGCCGATGTTCGGATAAGTGTGCCAGACCAGCACCGCATCGATTCCGCCGTAGCGTTCTTGGAGATCGTCGAGGTAACGATCAACCGTATACCTGCCCGCAACCGGATCGTAAAAATAGCGATCTTCGATCATCATCTGCGGCTGCATGAAACTGCTCTGCGTCCATTTCAGCTCGGGACGGTCGTACTCGGAGCCGCGGTAGCCGATCCGCTTGCGATACTCCATGCGCCAGTGCTTCATGTCGGCGATCCACTTGGGGAAATCGGCGGGCGTGGCGGGACCGGCGAAGTGATAGCCTTCGGGCCGCACGGCAGGATCTTGCGCGGCGGCGATGCCGGCGAATATAAACGCGGCTAGTAAGAGTTGCTTCAAGTGAATGCGCCTACTTCAAAACATGATCCCAACCAGCACGTCGACTTGATTCTGAACCGATTGCACGGAGAACCCGTGCATGCCAAATTCGTTCGTCCGCCCATGGATTTCCGGGACAAGAAGTACCGCAACGAAAATGCAGGACGGGACGACTCGCATACGCTTGATTTCGAAAGAGGCACGTTTCGCTCCACAACGGGGCTGGTTCCGGAAAACTGGGGCCGCATCGGCGCGGGCGCGCCGCTTCCGGTTTCGATATAATCTTGTCCACCTAGTGTCGCAGGAGGCACCATTACACCATGCTTCAAAAAATCGATTTCTGCCGGTTGACCCTCTCTCTAGCCTTGGCGTTTGCGCCGCAATGCGCGCGCGCGGCCAACGCTTTCGTGCAACATAACCTGGTTTCCGATATTGATGGAATGGCGGATCACACCGACCCCGGACTCGTGAACCCCTGGGGTATCGCGACCTCGGCGACGAGCCCTTTCTGGATTTCCGACAATCGCACGGGTCTTTCGACCCTCTACAATTCCGCGGGCGTGGTAAATGCGCTGAAGGTCACGGTGCCAACCCCCGGCGGCAGCGGAACATCGGCTCCGACGGGCATCGTATTCAACTCGACGATGGTTTTCAACGTCGCCGAAGGCAAACCGGCAAGCTTTATCTTTGCCACCGAGGACGGCACCATCTCCGGATGGAATTCTACCGTGGACATGACTCACGCCGTGGTGAAGGTAGACCAGTCCGCCGCCAAGGCCGTTTATAAAGGCCTGGCGATGGGGTCCATAAACGGAGGGCCGGTGCTTTACGCCTCCAACTTCTATGCCGGCAAGATCGATGTCTTTGACGCGAACTTCGCGCCAGTTTCGCTTACCGGCGCTTTCCTCGACCCGATGATTCCAGCCGGTTTCGCGCCATTCAATATTCAAAACCTGAGCGGGAAGCTCTATGTCACTTATGCGAAGCAAGATGCCGCTAAACAGGACGACGTTTCGGGACCCGGCAACGGTTATGTCGATGTATTCGATATGAGCGGGGTCTTGCTTCAGCGGATCGCTGCTGGAGGCGTGTTGAACTCCCCCTGGGGCGTGGCGATCGCTCCCGCCGGCTTCGGGGATTTTGGCGGCAATCTATTGGTCGGGAACTTCGGCAATGGCCGCATCAACGCGTTCAGCCTCACCGGGGGCATGACCGCGGGCATGTCGACAGGCGCTTTGCAGGATGCCAAGGGCAACGCCATCGTCATCCCCGGCTTGTGGGCCCTTCAGCTTGGAAACGGCGGGAACGGCGGCGATTCCAATGCCATCTATTTCACCGCCGGGATTCCGGGGCCGTCCGGGCCAGTGGAATCGCACGGCCTCTTCGGAAGCTTACAGGCCGGTCCGGCGATCGTTTCGAACGGCGTTGTGAACGGCGCCAGTTTTCAACCCGGCATCGCGCCGAATACGTTCATCACGATACTGGGTTCGAGTCTCGCTTCCACGACGAGGACCTGGGGCAGCGCCGATTTTGTGAATGGGAAACTGCCCACTCAACTCGACGGCGTCAGCGCGACGGTAAACGGCAAGCCGGCATACATCTATTTCGTCAGCCCGAAGCAGCTCAATATTCTGTCGCCGGTCGATACGATGACGGGGCAAGTGCAAGTGCAGATCATGAATAACGGCTTGACCAGCGCCACCCTGACGGCGCAAATGCAAGCCGTTTCCCCCGCTTTCTTTTTGATCGGGATGGGCAAGTATATCGCCGCCACTCATGGCGATGGTTCGGTGATCGGGCCCGCGGCATTATTCCCGGGATCGAGCACGCCCGCGAAGCCCGGCGAAACCATCGTGCTCTATGGGACTGGATTCGGGGCGACCAATCCGGCTATTCCGGACGGCAGCCTGGTTACATCGGCGGCGAAACTCGTGGAAACGCCCATGATTACGGTCGGCGGCGCTCCCGCGACCGTCACGTTCGCGGGACTTACGGGGGCTGGCCTGTATCAGATTAATATTGTGATTCCGGCGGCGACCGCCGACGGAGATGTGCCCGTGGTCGCTCAGGCGGGCGGAGTATCGACACAAGCGAACGCATTGATAACGGTTCAGGCGAAATCGCAGTAGGTTCGCTTGTTAAAGTCGATCGATATTCTTCTGGGTTTGACCGTCGTGATGCTGGTGGCCAGCATGGCGGTAACGGTGCTGACCGAATTCGCCACGAACGTGTTCAACAACAAGGGCCGGAATTTGAAAAATGGGTTAGCCGACATGCTTCAGCAGATGAGCACGACCTTCGATCGCGCGACGGCTGGGCACATTGCGGATAAGCTGCTAACCCATCCGTTAATCCGCGAGACATTTGGGCGGCTCGGAACGGTGATTCATCGCGAGGAGTTGACCAAGCTTCTGATGGAACTCGCGAGCGGCACGGGGCCGCACAAACTTGAAGAGGCGCCGCGGCGAACGCTCCAAGACGTTCTCGCGGCGAACGGAATCGCCGATCCCGGAGCTGCTCTCAACGGTATTCGAAAGAGAGCCATGTCGTTGGAAGCGTCGAACCCGGAGCTGGCGAGCTATACCCGCCAAAGCATGGCGATTTTGCAGGAAGCCGCGAGCGATTTCGTAGCGAAGATCGATTCCTGGTTCGATGGAACCATCGACCGCGTTACGGCGCGCTTCACTTTTACGACTCGTGGGCTGACGTTCGTGAATGGACTTCTCATCGCCATGCTGATCCAACTGGATTCGGTCGCGCTGGTGAACCGGCTATCGATGGACGACGCGCTGCGCAGCTCGCTCGTGCAGCAGGCGGCACAGCTCGACAAGACTCCTTTGGACGGCGAAAAGATTCGTTCGCTGGCGAGCAACGATCTGATCGACGTTCCGACTCTCGACCAATGGTGGACGCAATGGCGCTGGTCGAAAATCCCGGGAATTTTGATCTCGACCATGCTGCTGAGTTTGGGCGCGCCATTCTGGTACAACTCGCTCAAGACTCTGCTGCGGCTAAGATCGTCGCTCGCCGACAAGGACGACGATCAGCGCAAAGGCCGTCAATTGGGTCCAACTTCCGCGGGGCCGGTTGTGATTACGTGAGAGCGTGCCGCTCGTAAAACGTCAGTGCTGCACGGTGAGAAGCACTCCCGCCTGCGTTTCCGAGCCGTTGTAAGTTGCGGCGATCGGCTGATCCCCATCCGCAAGCGACGCCGGGACCACCACGTTGAATTGAAACTGACCCGGTGCAACCAGGCCGGCAAACGTCACCGTCGCAGTGACTCCTCCAATCTTCACCACGGGCGGCGGAGACAAGGTTCCACCCTGCGCTGTCGATCCAAAGCCATTGGCGTACAGCACCGCGGTTTCCCCTGGCTTCGCGGGCGACGTAAGGCCCGGAAACAGACTCGCCGGTCCGAGCAAGGCCCCACTGGCGTGTTCCGCCGCCACGTACGCGCCTCCGTTGAATATGAAGAACGACGGGGAGACCGGTTGCGCCTGCACGGTAGCCGGCGCGCTTGTGACTCCGGCATTGGTCAGCCTCACTTGCACCGGGCCTTGCATGGCATCGGGCGGCGTCAAGATATTCACCTGGGTTGGGCTGATGTAGTACACGTAGGCGCTTTTCCCGTTCACCGTCACGCCGACTCCGTCCAGCTCGGTCGGCAACTGATTACTTACGAAATCGGATGACTGCCAGATCCTTGTGTCACTCGCCGGCGCGATGTTAGTCCCTTTGATCTCGACCCAAGTGTTCGGCGCGATCGTGGGAACGTCGCCCTCGGCGTTCGCAACCAGGGAAATCGCGGGAACCGCGCCCGAGATCGTGAACTCAGACCGCATTTTGACGACGGTATAAGGGTTCCACGTCGACATCGTGTAATAAATCTTCAGAGTATTGCCCGCAACCCTGGTGAAACGCTCGATCATTAAGGGCGCATAAGCCCCTCCGCGCGTCGTATAGATGTCGTTGCTACCAATGGTGGGTCCGTTCAGTCCATCGCCCGGCGGGTCGGGGAGAATGGCCGGATTATGAATGAACGCTCCCAAACCGTTGTCGCGGACCCCATTGAATATGAGCTGCGGCGTGGCCCACGGGCCCCACGGTTGTTGAGCGTAGGTGAAGTAAGCTCCCGTTGTCTTTTCCGACTGACGCCCTCCGTCGTAGGTCATCAGCCAAAGCCCAAGATCACTCGAGAAAATTACCGACAGGTTGCCAACCGTAGGTTTATGGTTCGGCCAAACGGGCCCGTTCAGCGGATTATCGACCACCACGGGAACGGCACCCGCCTCCGCGCTGGTCCACATCGGCTGCCCATCCACGAGGCCTGCAAAGTAACGCGTCCCGGCGCCGGTCGCAAACGAACTCGCGGGCGTCGTGGAGAGGTAGATATCGGACGCCCGGTAGGCTCCCGCGCCAAATAAGAGGATCTCGGTACCCGAGATATGAGGCGCGGTAATAATGAAGTGTCCGCCCGGCATGTGGGAGATCGTGCGCCCCGTCGTGAAGGTCTGAGCCGTCTCATCGAAGCGTGCAAGGACCGAGGAATCGTTGACGTGCGGATTTGCAAGACTCGTATCGGCCCCGGTGTTGCAGATGAGGTAAATGCCGCTGGCGAGACTGATTCCGGAGTTGGGAACATCGTCGGGCCCCATATCGATTCCAGGCGGCTCGACGAAGAGCGGCGTGCCGTCGCTGTTTGTGAAAAAGTTGAGCGCCAGCCCCGCTTCGGGGTTGGTGCTCGCGCTCCAGGCCAACGGATCGTGAGCGCGGTAGTTCACGTTCCTGCCAATTGTGTCGCCGAACAGGAATATCGCCTTCCCGTTGTCCTCAAACGAGTAGCCGATATCGTTGCCTAAAATATTGAACCGGGAAACCGTTTGGCTGGCCGTGGGCGCCTTGGTCTGATAATCTTGATCGCCGACGATCTGCTCGAGCTTGACCGAGGAACCGGCAACGTACGTGAGGGACGTGGCGCCCGCGGACTGCGCCGCCGCCGGTGGCGGCTGAACGATCCCGGATAGAAACAGTAGGGCCCAAACGGAGGATCTTGGGGAGTTTCCCATCGCCTAAATTACCGGTGCAGTGGGGACGTGCGTTCTTTCCAAAACCGCAATGCGCTTGCCGTGGTCGTCGAGCTTACTTTCTATACGGCGAGCCTATCATCCATCACTTCTAGTTTTTGGTCAATTGCGACGAATCGCCGATCATTTCTTCGAATCGATGATTCATCGCGTCCTTAAGATCCTCGATTCGCTTATTGTTGTTCCATGCGGCAATGGTTATGGCAACCACGATCGGCAGCGCGATCCGTACAAACGGCAATTGAACGATCTGCTGCAGCACGCATTCATGTTACACGCTTCGCCGATGGCTCGCTCGGCCCGATGCGGTGCGTATAATCGGCTCCAGCATGGAATTTTGCGGGCGCCGCGAAATTGTATGATCGCGGACGAAGACGAAAATGTACCGGCAACGCCGGACCCGCACGTCGTGACCCGTTTGTTGCGCCAATGGAGTGACGGGGATGAAGCCGCTTTGGACGAACTCATGCCTTTGGTTTACGGTCAGCTCCGCAGACTCGCGGCCGGTTGCCTCGGCGCGGAAGGCCGCCAGCATACGTTGCGCGCCACGGCCCTCGTGCATGAAGCCTATTTACGCCTGGCGAACTCCGACTTCACATTCACCGATCGCGTTCACTTTTACGCTGTCGCCGCGCGTGTTCTTCGCCATATCCTCGTCGACCACGCGAAAGCCGCTCACCGCCAAAAGCGCGGCGGCGGCCCGGTCAAAGTCGCGCTTAACGAGGCTGTCTTGGTGGGTCCCGGCACGCCGCCGAATATTGTGGAGCTGGACGAGGCGTTGAAGAGCCTGGCGGTCCTCGATGCACGAAAAAGCGACATCGTCGAGCTGCTGTTCTTCGGCGGATTGACATATGAAGAGACGGCGGCGGCCCTGGCATCTCCCCCGCAACGGTACATCGGGAATTGAAGATGGCCAAGGCCTGGATACGCCGCGAATTGGCAGCGGCGTAAAGGAGCGGTTGTAAGCATGGTGCCATCGTCCGGAACGGAGCGCTGGCAACTTTTAAACACTCTGTTCGAGCAAGCCCTCGATCTCGAACCCGCTCGGCGCCGCGCGTTTATCGATGAGACCTGTGGCGGCGACGCGGACCTGCGGCGCGAAATCGATTCGCTACTGGAGGCGGCCGGCGATTCAAGCGATTTTATCGCGGCTTCGGTTCAGCTGGCGGCGCGGGACCTTTGCGCGGAAACCGCGCCGCGGCGCTTCGTCCGGGAACCCGCTTTTCCCATTACGCGGTAATTGGGTTGCTCGGCAGAGGCGGCATGGGCCGGGTGTATCTTGCCGAGGACACGCGCCTGGGCCGAAAGATCGCGCTCAAAACGCTATCGCCAGAGTATGTGAACGACCAGGATGCGCTGCGGCGGTTCGAGCAGGAAGCGCGCGCCGCGTCGGCCCTGAATCACCCCAATATCGTCACGATCCACGACATCGGACAGTTCGAAGGCATTCACTTCATCGCGTGCGAGTTCATCGAGGGAGCGACCGTTCGGGACAAGCTTCGAGCCGGTCCGGTGGACCCGCATTCCGCGATCGATATCGCCGCGCAAGTTGCCGCGGGGTTGTCCGCCGCGCACGCGCTCGGCATTACCCATCGCGATATCAAGCCGGAGAACATCATCGTTCGCGAAGACGGATTGGTGAAGGTAGTCGACTTTGGAATTGCCAAGCTGACGGAGACTTCTATGGCCCGCGGAAGACGGGCTGCCGCGCAGGGCTCGGTCGCGTACACGACAGACCCGGGTAGAGTGATTGGAACGGCCAAGTACATGTCGCCCGAACAGGCTCGCGGAGGCCCCATCGACGGGCGCAGCGACATTTTCAGCCTGGGTGCGGTTTTGTATGAAATGACGGCCGGGCGGGCGCCCTTCGAAGGTGAAACGGCGGGCGACCTGATCGCGGAAATCCTAAAGACCGATCCTCCGGCGCTGCACCAGGTCGCGCCGGGCGCGCCAGCCTTGTTGAGCGGCATTGTCGCGAAGGCCACGCGCAAAGATCGCGGCGAGCGCTACGAGACCGCCGGCCAATTCGCCGCGGAGCTGCACCGTCTCCAACGCGAACTGGACTTTCGGAGCCGGGCTGGCGAGCCGATCGCGCCCGGCCGCCGGCGGCTCAAATGGTTGGCGGCGGTTCCGATGGTCCTTGCCGCAATCGCAACCATCGCCATCGTTGTCCACTGGCGGTCGCGGGCCCTCGCTCCGGCGCGGCCGCGAAGTTTGGCAATTTTCGGCTTGGCCCTGTCTCAAGCTTGGTCGGGGTTCGTGCTGTTCGCGGCGGTCGACGACAACGCGAACGCGTTGGCTATTTGGACTGTCCCGCTTCAGTAGGGAATCCGGCGTTCGGGGCGGCGGTGAATCCGTCGCCCCGCGACCCGGCCGTTAACGAACTTTGCCAAAATTAACCGCTTCGCTGTCCCGCCAAATCTTCCAAGCATCGAGCAATCAACGCCGTCCACCCGGTCTGGTGGCTCGCGCCGCATCCACGCCCGGTATCCCCGTCGAAATACTCATAAAACCAAACCATGTTTTTCCAATGCGGATTATCCGCGAACCAACGCAGTTCAGCCTGCCACGGGCACCAACCCGTTTCATCCGGTAGAAAAATACTGGTGAGGCGCGCGTTCAATTCCTTCGCCACCTCCCGTAGATTTTTCATCTCTCCCGAACCAACCGGACACTCCACGCGAAACTCGTCCCCATAGAAATGGTGATATCGTTCCAGCGCCTCGATCAGCAAATAGTTCATCGGAAACCAGATTGGCCCGCGCCAATTGGAATTCCCGCCGAAGAGTCCGCTCCGCGATTCACCCGGTTCGTAATCGACGCGCCGCTCGTCCCCATCCACATGCAAAACGTATGGATGCTCTCGATGGATCTTTGAGACCGAACGGATTCCGAACGGCGAAAGGAACTCGCCCTCGTCGAGCACGCGCCGCAACACGCGAGTCAAACGCTCCTGTGATGGAATCGCCAGCAGCGCGTGACCGTGATCGCCCGCACCGGCCGATTGCATGAGCGAGATCTGGCGCATCAGATCCTTGCGATTCGTGAGAAACCACTGCATGCGCTTCCGAAATCCCGGAAGCCTTTCGATCACCGTGTCTTCGAGCACGTCGACGGCGAAGAGCGGCGTCACGCCCACCAGCGACCGGATCTTCAACGGAAAATTGCGCCCGTCCACCAGAAGTTGGTCGTAATAAAAGCCGTCCTCTTCGTCCCAAAGCCCGAAGCCGCCCAAGCCATTCATGGCATCGGCGATCGCGACGAAATGCTCGAAAAATTTCGAAGCCACGTCTTCATAAGCCGGATCTTCCGACGCCAACTCCAGAGCCATCGAGAGCATGGTCGAGCAGTAGAACGCCATCCACGCGGTGCCGTCCGCCTGCTCCAGCACCTGGCCCTGCGGAAGCGGTTTCGAACGGTCGAAGATGCCGATATTATCGAGCCCCAGGAATCCGCCCGAGAACACCTGCTTACCCGCGATATCTTTTCGATTCACCCACCACGTGAAATTGATCAGCAGTTTCTGAAACACTCGCTCGAGGAAAATCCGGTCGCGCTCCCCATGCGGCGCGCTGATCTTATACACGCGCCAGCAGGCCCAGGCATGGACGGGCGGGTTCACGTCCGAAAACGCAAACTCGTACGCGGGCATCTGGCCGTTCGGATTCGTATACCATTCGCGCAACAAAAGAACGAGTTGTTCCTTGGCGAATTCCGGATCGATCTGCGCAAAAGGGATCATGTGGAACGCGAGATCCCAAGCCGCGTACCACGGGTATTCCCAATTATCGGGCATCGAGATCACGTCGCGGTTGAACAGGTGAAGCCAGCCGGAATTGCGCCCGTCCCAGCGGCTCTCCGGCGGCGCGGGCTGCGAGGGATCTCCTTCGAGCCAGTCCTGCACGGCGTAATAGTAAAACTGCTTCGTCCAGAGCAGGCTGGCGTATGCCTGCCGCACGACTTGCCTTTCCAAGTCGCCGGTGTGGCGCGGCTCGAAGGCGGAATAGAAGTCGTCGGCCTCGCGAATGCGGGCTTCAAAAATAGAATCGAAATCAGCGCCGAAATCGGGCCGCGCGCCCGCGCCGCCGGAATCCCCGGAGAGCCGGAAACGAAGTTGCACGCCCTTGCCCGCCGGGATGTTCAGCTTGTAATACGCCGCGGCCTTCGTGCCGGAATTTTGGGGATTCACGGCATCCTTCCTGCCATGCACGACGTAGCTATCGAAGGCATCCTTCACGTAACCGTCGCCATTGCCGTATCCAAACAGCCGTTGGGTATTAGTCTCGTTGCCGGTGAACAGAAATTCCGTTTCCCGATCCGAAGCGAAATGGAACTTGCCCAAGGAGGCGTGTTCGGCCACCAAGCTGTTCGAATCTTCCCGCGTAATTTGCGGCTTCGGCCAGTATCCTTCTCCCGTTCGCCCCCAACTCCAGGTGTTCCGGAACCATAGGGTCGGCAAGAAATGCAGAAGCCAATCTTCGGGTCCGCGATTCTCGATGCCCACTCGAATCAACAAATCGTCCGGCCCGGCTTTGGCGTACTCCACGGTGATGTCGAAGTAGCGATCTCCATCGAAAATGCCGGTGTCGAGGAGCTCGAACTCACGCTGATCCTTCCCGCGCTTGCCGTTCTCTTCGACCAGCCACTCGTAGGGAAATGCGCGCTGCGGGTACTTATATTGGCCCTTCAAGTACGAATGCGTGGGCGTGGAATCGAGATAGAAGTAGCACTCCTTGACATCCTCGCCGTGGTTGCCTTCGGGGCCTGTCAGCCCGAACAGCCGTTCTTTGAGGATCGGATCTTGCCCGTTCCACATCGCCAGCGCGAAGCAGAGGCGCCCCTCGCGGTCGCAGATGCCGAGCAGCCCGTCTTCGCCCCATCGATAGGCGCGGCTGCGAGCTTGATCGTGCGGCAGATAGTCCCAACAGGTTCCCTCGGCCGAGTAGTCCTCGCGGACGGTGCCCCACTGCCGTTCCGAAAGATACGGGCCCCAACGCTTCCAGTTTTTTTCGCGCTGTGCGTCTTCGAGAAGCCGGTTCTGCTCCGCGCTCATGAACGTTTCGCGATCTCGATGATATTCTTGATCCCCTCCGGATTGTGAATGGGGTGTTCGAACTCCTCGATGGGATAGCGCCCAGTGATCAGGGATTTCACGGCATCCGGCCAGCGGCCGTAAAACGCGCCAAGATCGCGAATGGCATTTTGAAACGCATCTTTCCCCGCATTCACCGTCCCGAGAACATCTTGATTCTTGAGGACTACGTTGCGCATGATGAGGTCGGTATCTACTTCGACGGGGCCATGCCGCCCCGGAACGCCCGTCAGCACGAATAGCCCATTCGTGCCTAGCACCCGTAGCACATCGAACGCAAGCTGCGAAGCGCCCGTTGCTTCGTAAACCACATCGATGTTGCCCACTTCCGCAGCCATCCGGTCCACGTTCGAGGTCGTGGAAGAAATATATTTCGCGCCGATGGCCTTCACGATATCGATGGCCTTGCTTGGCCCCAGGTCCCGCGAATAGACCCAGGTTTCAAATCCGGCGTTGACCAACGCCATGGCGCCGAGCAGTCCAACGGGCCCCGCCCCCAGCACGACTGCTTTGTGGCAGTACTGGGCAGCCTTGCCCGGCGAAGTCGGGCAACCCCATGGAAGTCTTTGCTGGACGACATTGATCTGGAGCATCGCCTTTTCCGCAATCGTGAGCGGCTCGATCAGAACGGCGACCTCGCGCAGCTCCTTGGGAACCTTGTTCATGTACTTCTCTTCGTCGACCACCAGCTCCGTCATGAAGCCGTGGCGCTCCTTGATTCCGCGCTCGGTATAATCGCCCGTGTAGCAGAAATCCGGCCGTCCGGCGCGGCACGCAAAACAATCCGCATGATTGCAGGGGCGCCGCACCATCGGGATGACCAGATCCCCCACTTCGAAGCCGGCGACTTCCGGACCGATCTCGATCACCTCGCCTATCGATTCATGCCCCAGAACCAGATATTCGAATCCGGGCGGCGGCGTGCCGTACACGAATGAGCAGATTTCCCGGTCGGTCCCGCACACGCCCACCTGCAGTATTCGAAGTTTCACATCGTGAGGCGCCGCGAGTTGGGGAGGATCGAAATCCACCACGCTCACCGATTTCTTGTCTGGAAAAACTGCCGCTGCTTTTATTCCGGTCTCCTGTTCAAAATCGCCCGCGCGGGCGCGCCTTCGGCTCCGATCAACAACAAGGGAAGGCAAACCAGGTCGTAATCGCCCGGCTCGATCCCGGATAAGTTCAGGCCTTCGATAACCCAAACGCCCGCGCTCAAGAGCGCTTCGTGCGTCTCCGGCCCATCTTTTGTAAAGCCGCCGACGGAGAGATAGTCCACGCCAACCGCGGCCACGTTGCACTCCGCCAGATAATTGGCGCCTTCCCGCGAGATATAGACGAAATTTTCGATGAAATCGTCCGTGTTCCAGGCGTGGTCCGAATTCGCGGTCTTCAAGAGAATACGCTCACCCGCCTGAATGAGATGTTGCTCCAGTTCGGCCGGCTTCACGGATTCGGTGTTCGTAATTGGAATAACTCTCGCCGGGCCAACTGTCGCGCTTATGGGCATGCTGTCGATCGAAGCGCCCGATCGGAGAAAGTGAAGAGGTGCATCCATGTGAGTTCCCGTGTGGACGCCCATCGAGATGCGCGATACTGTGCACGGGTCGCCCTTGTCCATATCGAGCCGGCGCTCAATCCGAAATTCCGGATCGCCCGGCCAATGCACCATCCCCGGCCGCACCGGGACGGAAATGTCGATCCAATCGGTCATCGGAAAACTCATCAGAAAACATGGTACCGCCGGCCGTTGCGGCATTGGAATAATTAGCTTTAAACGCTTTCACCGGCTTACACGCCTGCTTAGTTCCGCGACCTGTTCCGAAATCTTATCCAAACGCGCCAGCAGTTTCGCTTGCTGTAGCTCGTCGCTCCCGGGCTTCTTGCCCTTGATGGCGAACACTCCGCCGGGTTCTAAAACGCACCTATCGACATTCTCGAGATCTTCGAAGCCCTGCCGGTGAAGCACGGTGACCAACTCGGATTCGTTCAGCAGTTCCTTCGCGAGCGCGCCGCGGTTCACCCGCCCGTTCTCCACCAGAACCGTCGGCGACCCCTCGAGCAACTGATCGAGACGGCGGTGCTTGAACAGGAAACGGATCACGGCATAGTTGATCGCGAACAGGCTGCACGCGCCGATTATGCCGCCGGTGACCGAATTATCGTCCCCAATGATCGCGTTCTGAACGGTGTTTGAAATGGAGAGCAGCACGACCAGATCGAACGGATTCAGCTGCGCCAACTCGCGCTTGCCGAATATCCGAAGCAGCACGATCAGCGCGAAGTAGACGCAAATGGGCCTCAGGATCTTCTCGATGACCGGCAGCTTGAGGTGGAACATGTCGTCCACCAGCGCCGCGGCGCAAAGGTCGGGCAGGTACATAAACGGCGGATCTCCTTTATTTTACAAAGTACATTGCAATTGCCGCAACGGTGTACTTATAATCGTCTCATGGCGTCCGTTCGAAGCATCCGGTCCGTCCCGCCGGAGCCCGTGGGCCTGCACGCGCGGGCCATGGACAATCTGCAGTTCATCCGCCGCACCATGGAAGGCGCGGCTTCGTTTACGGCAGTGCCGGGAGTGGGCGGCATGCTGATGGGGTTGTCGGCGCTTGCCGCGGCCGTGCTTGCGCGCCGCCAGCGGAGCCTGGACTCATGGTGCTTCGTGTGGCTGGGCGAGGCTGCGCTGGCGCTCGGAATCGGCGTTCTGTTCGCGGAGATCAAGGCGCGATCCACGCGAACTCCGCTGCTTTCAAAACCCGCGCGAAAATTCGTTCTGGGGCTCGCTCCAGCCATCGTTTCAGGCGCGCTGCTTACCGCCGCGCTATATCGCGCCGGACTCTTCGGCATGCTTCCCGGAATGTGGCTGCTGCTCTACGGAACCGGAATCGTGGCCGGCGGCGCTTTCTCCGTGCGGATCGTCCCGGTGATGGGAATGTGCTTCCTTGGAATCGGCGCGGTGGCGATCCTAAGCCCCGCCGCTTGGGGCAACTGGCTCCTGGCAGCCGGATTCGGCTGCCTCCAAATCGTCTTCGGATGGATCATAGCCCGGAGGCACGGGGGTTAGAAATGGCGTCCAAAATCAATACCGCCCGGAAGCCGGACAATTCCAAAATCCACGTCGAGGAACGCGCTTCGCCCGGCGCATCCGCGATTGCGGATGCGATCACGCCCAAACTTGACCGGCTGATTCACGAACGGCTCCGCCTCGGCATCTTGAGCGCGCTCGCGGTGAACCAATCGCTCACATTCAACGAATTGAAAAAGCTGATGGACACGACCGATGGCAATCTCAGCGTGCATGCCCGCAAGCTCGAGGACGCCCGCTATATCGCTTGCGCCAAATCGTTCGAAGGCCGCATGCCCAAGACCGAATACAAGCTGACGGCCACCGGCCGGAAATCCCTCGAAAAATACCTGGATCACATGGAAGCGCTGATCCGGGCAATGCGGAAGTAATCCCTGAAAACGACCTTGCGTATCCCGTCCGCAATCCTACTTTATGTCTAAAAGTACTCTGCCTCTTTTGCATGCCGCGATTATCATGGACGGAAACGGCCGGTGGGCCACAAACCGGGGATTGCCGCGCATCGCCGGGCATCGCGCCGGAGCGGAAGCCGTCCAGCGCGCCGTTGAAGCCTCCCCGGAACTTGGAATAGGCACGTTGACGCTGTATGCGTTCTCTTCGGACAACTGGCGGCGGCCGCTATCGGAAGTAGGCGCGTTGATGGGCCTGTTCGAACGTTATCTGTCGAAAGAGGCGGAACGATGCCTTCGCGAGGGCGTCCGGTTATCGGTGATCGGGCGGCGCGACCGCTTATCGAAACGCTTGGTCGATGCCATTCACGCGGCCGAAGCTTTCACGGGGAGCGGCCGCACTTTGCACTTGCGCGTTGCCGTGGACTACTCCGCCCGCGATGCGATCGTTTCCGCGGCTCAACGCGTGGGCGAGCGGGCGAGCGGCGGGATCGAGCTTACCCGCGAATCGTTTTTCAGTGAGTTAAACAGGACCATACACGACACGGCAGCCTCCCCCGATGTCGATCTGCTCATTCGCACGGGCGGCGAGCAGCGACTCAGCGACTTTCTACTCTGGGAGTGCGCCTATGCCGAGCTCGTTTTTACCCCCCGGATGTGGCCCGATTTCGATGCAACCGATTTGCGCGCCGCCGTCGATCGATATCATGAACGCGAACGCCGCTTCGGACAAGTGCCCGGACAGGCTGTACGACAATTGGTGTTGGCGAATGGGGCAGCGGGGGATCTTCATCACCTTCGAGGGGATCGATGGTTGCGGTAAGACCACGCAACTGCGCTTGCTGGGTGAAAAACTGCGGCATCGCGGCCGCGAAGTCGTGGAGACCGTCGAACCTGGCGGAACCGCAATCGGAAAGCAGATTCGGCGCATTCTGCTCGATCCCGCCAATCGCGATTTGAAACCTACGTCCGAGTTGTTGCTCTATTTCGCCAGCCGCGCGCAGAACGTGGAAGAGGCGATCCGCCCCGCTCTCGAATCCGGCCGGTTCGTTCTATGCGACCGGTTCACCGATTCGACACTGGTATATCAAGGCTGTGGCAGAGGATTGCCGGCCGAAACCGTGCTCGCGCTCGATCGCATCGCGTGCGCGGGCCTCCAACCGGACCGCACCGTGCTCATCGATGTGGATCTCGAAACTAGCCTCTCGCGCGCGCGTCGCCGTAACCAAATCGGCGAGAGCGCGGAGACGCGCATCGACGAGGAATCGCTCGATTTCCACCGGCGGGTTCGCGACGGCTATCTGGCGTTGGCGGAACGGCAGCGCGCGCGATTTCTGACGATCGACGGCAGGGCGAAAATCGGGACGGTTGCCGAGCGCGTCTGGGAGGCAATGCAGCCATATGTTTGAGAACTTCTGGGGGAACCGCCATGTGGTCCGGGCGCTCGAACAGATGATTGCAAGCGGACGTATTCCGCAAACGATGCTCTTCTCCGGGCCGGAGGGTACGGGAAAAGCTACTCTCGCGCGCCGCTTTGCCGCCGGTTTGCTGGATCGTCCCGAACGGATCGAACTGGACGATCTAAGCCGGCCCGAGCACGTCGCAAGTATCGCCGCCCGCGAAAAACTGCCGTCCGACAAGCGGAACGACGACCCGCTGCTGTTCGCCTCGCATCCCGATTTCATCACCTTCGCGCCGGATGGCCCGCTGCGCCAACTGTCTATCCCGCAGATGCGCTTGCTGAAGGAGCGCGCGCCGTTTCAGCCGCTGCACGGCAAACGTAGAATCTTTTTGATTGACCACATCGATCGCGCCGGAGAGCAGGCGGCGAACTCATTGCTAAAGATTCTTGAGGAACCGCCGGATCATCTCATCCTCATCATGACCGCCGAAAACTCTTACGACCTGCTGCCGACCATACGCTCGCGCGCGATCATGTTCACCTTCGCGCCGCTCTCGAATGAAGATTTGCGAGGGTTCGCGAACGCGCGAGGATTCGCGGATGCCGAGCGCCGGATGGCCCTATCGGCCGGAAGTCCCGGAATTGCGGCCTCGCTCGATTTGGCGGTTTACGACAAGCGCCGGTCCGCCATGCACGTCTTACTGAAGGTGGCTGCAGGGGCAAGCCCATTTGGGGCGTGGCTGCCGTTTTCGGAAACCATTGCGCGCAGCAAGACCGAGAAGCTGGAGCTGTATCTGCGATTGCTTTACGATTTGCTGCGGGATTTGACGATTTTGCGGGAAACGGGCGGCGAGATTCGGAATGCCGACTTGCGGGCGGAACTCTCGACCCTTGCCGGGCGCGTGACAACGCAGTGGATCGCGCGGGCGGTGAAGAAAGTGGATGAGTTGGCGGAACTGCTCCGGCAGAATATCCAGAAGACGATTGCGCTCGATGCGTTGATTTTGGATTTGCGCGGCTTTTAAATCAGGCGCTCCCGCCAGGGATTCCCACCGTAATCACAGCCGCGTTGCTCGCCACGCCGCCGATCGCGATCGCGAGCGGAAAATCCCCCGCCGGCAAAGCGGGTACTCGCAAATTCACCTGGAGCAGTCCCACAAATCCGGGAGCGAGCCCCGCGAATTCGATCCGCGCCGCCTGGCCGCCGATGGTCGCGGAGACCGGCGCAATCGGCCGCGAGAGTGGAGAGTCCGGCGCGGGCGAACCCGTCGAAACTGCATTGTCGACGGCGCCCTGCCCGGTCAGGTAAGCCGTAATCACGGTACCTTGAGCGGCGGAGTGGGTTGGGTCGTTCACGTGGCCATCCGCGTTCTGCACTACGGCGCGGTTCTGCCCGTACTGGAACAACCCCGGAGCAGTTCCCTCGATACTGACGAAAGTGGTCGTGGGCGCGCTCGCGCCCGCAACGGAGAGAACCAGGCTCGTCGCTCCGGCAACCGCCTCGAACGGAACCTGGGCATTGATCTGCCCCGGGCTGACGTAAAACAACGGCGCGGCGACCCCTTTCAAGCTGAGCGAAACGCCTCCGAGCGATTTCGGCAGAGGGACATCCAACGCGCTCGCCGTGCCCTGGGCCAAGTTCGTCCCGAACAGCGAAATTATCGAACCGGGCGCGATCTTGTCCGGCTCGAAACTCGCGGCGTTCACCACCGCCGTCACGGCGGCGGGCGGAAGTGAAATGAGACCGAAGACCACCAGGCTATCCTGCGTGCCGACGTAAACCTTGCCATTGGCAATAGTCGGAACGGAAAACTTGACATGCGTGCCCAGGCTTCCGCTGAACAGCTCTTTCGTAAGATCGGCGGCATCGTAAGCGCGCAATCTCGCCGAAGGCTCCGCAACCCAGACAATTCCGTTCGAATTTCCGTTTGCGGAAATGCTGGGAACGGTGCCTGGAAACCCGAACGCCACCGCGGTTTGCGATACAGGGGAGGTCGAAAGGAGACCGGCGGTTACGCGAAACGCTTTCAGCGCGTCTCCCGAACCCGAGAAATAAATTTGATTATTGAAGTATGCCGGCACTCCGAACAAGCCACCGACCGCACCCGGCAGGGATTGCACAATCTGGCTGTCGCTTCCCGGCTGAAAGTGGCCCATGTTGTCGCGATCCAGAAGGTAGATCCTGCCTTCTTTTCCCGCGCTTACCAGCAGATGCGGATGGCTGGCGCTGCCGATTCCGTCGGGCAACAAGAGTGCGCCGCTCGAACCCGTGTCCAGGTCGTTCGAATTCAGCTCGGCCTGATTGAACGGAGCGAAATAGTCGGCTACGCTCAAGCCCGCGCCGGTGGAGAGCTTGATGAAACTCTCGCCCAAGTCGGGACCGCCGCTTTGCGCATCGAAAGTTCCGTTTCCCGAGATCAGATAAATGTTGTTGAAGGCGTCGGCGGTCGGGGCCGCGCCGCTGGCCCAAAACGATCCCTGGCCGCCATTCGGCGTGCTGTTGTAGACCGACACCTGCTGCAAGGTTTGGGCATCGTAGCCGATCAGCCATCCGTGATACGTGCCCTGGTCGCAATGGGAAGACCAGGCGGTATAGACGACACCGTTCAGCAACAGCAGTCCCGGGCGCTGCTTATAGTTTCTGGGGATAAACGTAACCGTGGTCCCGCGTTCGCCCGTGCCGGGCACCGAGGCCTGAATAAATACACTGCGCTTTTCCGCGCCGGTCAGGATATCCAGGGCATGCAAACGGTGCGCGTAACCCAGTCCCGTAGTACTCGGGAAAGGTTCCTTCGTCATCGCGACCACGTATAGAGTTCCACTCGCCAGATCGATTACGGGCGTCCCCGTAATGCCGATTTCCGGAACGATCTGGCTGCAATTGAAAACATCCGCCTGCGGAACGGTTGTGATACTTGCCGCCGGATCGATAAAGCTCACGTGCCAAAGCGGCCCGGCATTGGCTCCCGCGTTGCTGGTGGCGTCGAAAGCGTAAACGCTATCGTGCTCGGTCGCGACAAACACCACGTCGTGCGATCCTTTGCCGGGGATCGCGAGACCGGGAACATAGAGCGGCTGCGCGTAGACGTAACCGTCTACCGGATAAGAGAACCGCCTGCCGAACTGGCCCGAGCCGACATTCGACGGAGTGAGGACCTTTTCATGGAGGTTTTGCCCGGTGCCTTGAGGATCGTTGTGATACATGAGCACCGAGGTTTGAGCGCACAGGGTCACCGCAAGCAATCCCGCGAGGAATTTAGTTGAAGGCATCGTAAAACACGATTGTAGGCGCGCAGGGCTTTCGTACAGAAAAGGTGTACAATGCTGTTGAGGGCACAAACATGCCGATGGAGACAACCTACACGCATCTCCGCGCGGAGCTCGCTTCAGTGTTGGACCAAGTAGCGGACGACCGGGAAGTGGTGATCATCCGCCGGCGGAATTCGAAAGATGTCGCGCTGATTTCAGCGTCTGAACTGGCCGGTTTGCTCGAAACGGAGCACCTCTTGCGATCTCCCAAGAATGCCCAGCGACTCTTAACAGCGCTTAAGCGGGCCGAGAAAAGACAGGGAAAGCCGGAATCGGTTGAACATCTGCGCCGGGACGTGGGTCTTGAGCCGGCCCGTTGAGCGGGATGCGGTTTTTCAACCCGAATTCCGGGAAGATTTTCGTCACTGGGTCGAAACCGACAGGAACACCGCTTTGCGCCTGTTGAGCCTGATTGAATCGGTACTGCGGGATCCGTTTACCGGTATTGGAAAACCGGAACAGCTCAAGCACCGGTTGTCGGGAACATGGTCCAGACGAATCACGCAAGAGCACCGGCTAGTGTATCGCGTATCCGTCAACAGAATCGATTTTCTCCAGGCGCGGTATCACTACTAAGGTTTCGTTCGACTTACGCGATAATCTCGGTCACGACGCGCGCGGGGTACTGATCCGTCAGCCGCTCCCGCAAGCCGTTTCGATCCAGAAACAGCTCCCGGTTATCGAGACCGAGCTGATGCAGGATGGTCGCATGAAAATCGTGGACGCTCACCCGGTTCTCGGCGGCCTTGAAGCCGATGTCGTCCGTATTTCCAAAAGTCACGCCGCGCTTCACGCCGCCGCCTGCCATCCACACGCTAAAACCGTTTGGCCCGTGGTCGCGGCCGGCCGACTTTGCCGCGCCTTGTGAAATCGGCAAGCGCCCGAACTCGCCGCCCCACACGACCAGCGTCGAATCCAGCAGCCCTCGCTGCTTCAAATCTTTCAATAGCGCAGCCACCGGTTTGTCCGTCTTGGTACATGCGTAACCAAGGTCCGTGTGCAGATTGCTGTGGCTATCGAAGATCTGGCTTTCGATGTAGAGTTGCACGAATCTGACGCCGCGTTCTACCAGCCTTCGCGCCATCAGGCAACGCTTCCCGTAGGACTCGGTCGCCTTATCGTTCAACCCGTACGACTCGCGCGTGGTTTCGGTCTCCTTGTTCAAGTCGAGCGCATCGGAGGCGGCCAACTGCATTCGCGCCGCGAGTTCATAACTCGAAATCCTGGCGTCCAAATCCGGTTGGTACGGCCGTTGCGCGCGGTGCGCATCGTCGAGCTTCCGCAGCACGCTCCGCTCCGCTTCCATCAACGGCGTCGGGATCTCCGGGCGAGGTTCCAGGTTGAGCACCGGCGCGCCCTGCGTGCGAAATCGCGTGCCCTGGTAGATCGGCGGCAGCCAGGCGGATTGCCAGTTGGAAATCCCGTTGATCGGGAGGCCTTTGGGGTCGTCCAAGACGACGTACGCGGGCAAATTCTGGTTCTCCGTGCCCAGACCGTAAGCCACCCACGCTCCAATAGAGGGACGGCTCGCAATCGTGCGCCCGGTGTGCATCAAGAAAAGAGCCGGCTCGTGATTGGCGTGCTCGCCATACATGGACCGGATCAACGCGATATCGTCCACGCATTCCGCTAGATGCGGCAGAGCGTCGGAAATCTCTATGCCGCTCTTTCCGCGCGGCTCAAACTCGAACGGCGAAGGGAACAGCGTACCCGCGTCCGCTCCATTCGAAATCGCGAAACTCAGTTCGCGGCTCGGCGCGGTGCCGGCAAGCCGCTTCAACGTGGGCTTTGGATCGAACAGATCCACTTGGCTCGGGCCGCCGTTCATGAAGAGGTGGATGACCGACTTGGCCTTGGCGGGGAACTGCGGCGCCTTCGCCTTCAGGTCATAAGTTTGCGCGGCAAGGAGGTCCGGGCAAAGTTCCGACCCCAGCAGCGACATGAGAGCCGCTCCGTGCAATCCATCCACGATCCTCGAAAAGAAATCCCGCCGCGTGCCGTTTTCCGTCATGATGAATCACCTAATCTTCGCTTAATCGATGAAACTGAATTCCGCCGAGTTCAAGATCGCATGGCAATAGTTCGCCACGGCCAGCCAGTTCGCTTCTTCGGCGCGCGGCGCTGAATCGTTATCGCTCTCCAGCCGCGCGGGCCATTGCTTGCGAAAATTTTCAATCGCGTCCACCGCGGATTTCGTTTCTTCCACCGAGGGCCGCCGCGAATAAGCCCGCAGATAGATCGCCGCCACTTGCCCGGCTCGGTCCGCGCCCGCTTCGTCGATCACGCGCCCCGCCATGAAGCGCGCCGATTCCCACGCCATCGAACCATTCATCATGTGCAGCGCCTGCGTCGCGACATTCGAGCGCCGCCGCTCCGTGCAATTCGGCGTCATGATCGGCTCATCGAAAGCGTCGAGCAGCGACATCGGGGTCTGCCTTCGATGCAGCACGTAAATGCTCCGCCGGAAGCCGGTCTTCTCCGGCTTCACGATCACTTCCTTATCGGCGGTTACCGTTACTTCCACCGGTTTGCCGAACAGCGCCGGATCGAGGCGGCCGGTCGCGGTCAAAATCGAATCGTAAAGCGTTTCCGCGTCCATGCGCTTCAGCGGCATGCGCGATAGAAGCGCGTTATCGGGATCGACGGCGATCAACGCTTCGCTCACCTGGGAAGACTGCCGGTAGGCGGTCGAAGTCACCATCAACCGGTGCATCGACTTCATGCTCCAACCGTTTTGGACGAACTCGGTCGCCAGCCAATCGAGCAGCTCCGGATGCGATGGCGGCGCGCCCGAGTGCCCGAAATTCGAAACGGTCGGGACGATACCCCGCCCGAAGTGCCGCAGCCACAACTGATTCACCGCCACGCGCGACGTCAGCGGATGATTCGGTTGCGTCAGCCACTTCGCGAGCGCAAGGCGCCGCCCGGTCGCGCCGGGGAACGGCGGTACCGGTTCATAGGATTTCAACGCGGCATTCTGGAGCACCGATGGCACGCCCGCTTCCACTGTTTCGCCGTAGTCCACTGGATCGCCGCGCCGTAGGAGATACGCTACCGAAGTCTCCGCGTTATCGGTCAGCACCCGGATATGCGGCTTCGGTTTAAGCTTGGCTTTGGCGGCGTTCAATTGTTCCTGAAGAGCGCGCGTCTTGGCGCGCAAGTCCGGGAACTTGTCGAGCAACTCGTTGTTGGAAATACTGACTACGGCGTCGTACTTCGCGGCGAGCGCCTTCTGCTCGTCGGTCCGCTCGGCGGCTTTCGCCAAAGCGGCTGCGCGGACCGCATCGCGGGCGTCCGCGGGAACCGCGGCCAGGCGTTCGTCGAGCAATTGCGCGCGAAGCGGTCCGGTAATCTTCTCGATCCGCTCTTCGGTTTTCTTGATTTCCGATTCGAGGGGCGCATTGTGTTCGCCGGCCTCTTTGCGCTCCGATTCCAACGCGAGATCGACTTCGCGCTTATTCGGCGTCTTCCACTCGTAGGGGTTGTAGGCGGCTTGCAGAATTGCCGAGAGCCGGTAGTAATCGCGCTGCGGAATCGGATCGTATTTGTGGTTGTGGCAGCGCGCGCAACCCACCGTCACGCCCATTACGGAGGAGGTCAGCACCTCCACCTCATCGGCCAGAATATTCATGCGCTCGGTGATGAGGCCACGTTCGCTCGAGTCCGTCGGATCGGGCGTAGTGCGCAGGAAGCCGGTCGCCGCAATCCGATCGATTGTCGTCTGATCGGCCGTGCCCTTTGCTTTCTTCCAGTCGTCGGAAAGCTCATCGCCCGCGATCTGCTCGGTGATGAATTGCGTGTAGGGTTTGTCGGCGTTCAGCGACCGGATTACGTAATCCCGGTAGCGCCACGCGAACGGGCGCACGCCATCGTCCTGGCCAAAGCCTTCGGAATCGGAATATCCCGCGAGATCGAGCCAGTGCTGTCCCCATCGCTCGCCATAGTGCGACGAGGCCAGAAGACGGTCGACCAGCTTCTCATACGCGCCGGGGGACGTGTCCTTCAGATATGCATCGATCTCGGCTTCGGTGGGAAGCATCCCGATGAGATCGAGATAAACGCGCCGCATTAGCGTGAGGCGGCCGGCTTCCGGAGAGTATTTGAGGTTCTTCGACTCCAGCTTTTGCAACAGAAAGGCATCGATCGGGTTGCGCACCAGCGCGCCGTTTTTGACGCTCGGAACCAGCGGACGCACCGGCGGCTGGAACGACCAGAACTTGCGGTCCGATTCCTTAACCAGCGCGGTGACGGGTGCGGCCTGAGGTTCGGGCGCCGGACCGCCTTCGGCAATCCACGCGCGGATCTTCCGTGTTTCGGCATCGGTCGGCAACTCGATGGCGAGATCCTTGGCCATTTTCGCGGGCGGCATCTGCCCGTTGACGATTCGTTGGTAGAGGAGGCTTTCCTCCGGCTTGCCGGGAACGAATGCCGGACCCGACTTACCGCCCTTGAGCCGGCTTTCCACCGTGCGGAGATCGAGACCGCCCTGCTTTTCCAAGCCTCCGTGGCAGCGGTTGCATCGCGCCTGGAAAACGGCGAGCGCTTCGCGCTCCTTCACAACGGGCAACGCGCCTGTTTGCGTTGGGAGCGCCCGGTCGATCCAGCCCCGCAGTTGATCGATCTCGACGCCGGTCAACTTCGTTTTGCCCGGCGGCATTTGCCCCGTAATGACTTTCGTGATGAGCAGGCTTTTTTCCGCCACCCCCGGCACGATCGCGGGACCCGAAGCGCCGCCCTTCAGAATGCTTTCCGGGCTGCGGAGATCGAGCTTGCCCTGAGGCGTCGCGCCGTGGCATGACGTGCAGCGGGCCTGGAGAATTGGCTGGACGCCCGTGGCGAATGACGGCTCGTCCGCCGCTGGAGCGGCGATAGCGACGGCCGCGCAGACTCCAAGGAAAATAAGGCGGAGAAACGGTGTGTGGGGCATGTCGGCGGGCAATCGACGGCTACCTAAGTAGTCTATCGCGATTTGTGTAATTTTGCCGCCCGCTTTGGCCTGGATTCACAAAGTTTAGATTCTTGCGGAATTGGGCGATCCTGGAGTGATGAACTGGCTTTTCTGGTCTCTCTTATCCGCGGCATTCGCGGCCGCCACCGCGATCCTCGCGAAGATCGGCATTGCCGGCATCGATTCGAACCTGGCGACCGCCGTGCGCACGTCGGTGATTCTGCTGTTCACGTGGGCCATCGCTTACGCGACGCGAAAACCCGGCGCGATCGCGGCAATTTCGGCGCACGGCTGGTTGTTCCTGGTGTTGTCGGGAATCGCCACGGGACTTTCGTGGCTATGCTATTTCCGCGCGCTTCAGCTTGGCCCGGCATCGTCGGTCGCGCCGGTGGATAAGTTGAGCGTGGCGCTGGTGATTGTGCTCGCCGCCATTTTTCTGGGGGAGAGAATTACGCACGTCAAGGCAATCGGGGGGCTGCTGATTACGGCTGGCGCGATCACGCTCGCGTTCGGGTAGTCTCCTGAAATCCCTACCGGAAATTTCGGGCCTCGCGCACAATCTTCTCCGCTTGCGCCGCGTCCGGAGCGGTCGCGGTCAGATGTCCCATTTTCCGCCCCGGCCGGGGTTCGAGCTTCCCGTAGAGATGCAATTTCACTTCGGGATGGCGGCAGATCGCGGCCCAATCCGGCTCTCCGGCCTCCCACAAATCTCCCAGGAGATTCGCCATCGCGGCGGGCCGCAGCATCGTAGGCGCGCCTAGCGGCAGACCGCAAACGGATCGCAACTGCTGCTCGAACTGGCTAGTGATACACGCATCGATCGTCCAATGCCCGGAATTGTGCGGACGCGGGGCGAGCTCGTTAACCAGGAGCTTCCCCGAGCGCGTTAGAAAAAATTCCACGCACAGAACACCCACCGCGTTCAATTGGCTCATGACGCTTCGGGCGATCGCGACCGCTTCCGCGGCGATCCTGGGATCGATCTCAGCCGGAGCGGACGAGACGTCGAGAATCCCATTCACATGATCGTTGCGGCCGGGTTCGTAATGCACGAACTCTCCGCCGGCATCGCGCGCGGCAACCACCGAGAGTTCGCATTCGAAATCGACTACCGCTTCGAGCACCGCTTCCTGGCCATTCAGCGCATCCCACGCCGAATCCGCGCCGGCGGCCGACTGCACGCGCACCTGGCCTTTGCCGTCGTAGCCGAATCCGGCGGTCTTCAAGATGCCCGGGCCCCGCAGCGCGTCCAGCGCCGCGCGCAATTCCGCCGCCGTCCGGACGTGCACGAAACGCGTTACGGGAAAACCGTGCCGGGCCAGGAAATTCTTCTCCCGCAAACGATGCTGCGTCACATGCAGGATCTCGCCGCTCGGCCGCACGGGCGCGTGTTGGGCCGCGGCTTCGGCCGTCGCGGCGGGAACGTTCTCAAACTCGAATGTGACTACATCCACGCGCGCCGCGAAACCGCGGACCTGGTCGAGATCGTCGTAAGCGGCATTGATCTCGACGTCGGCCACTTGTCCCGTCGGCGTGTCTTCATCGGGCGAAAGCGTATGCACGCGGTAGCCCATGCGCCGCGCCGCAATGGCGAACATCCGGCCCAATTGGCCGCTGCCCAGCACGCCGATCGCGGCGCCCGGTAAAATCGGAAACGGCGGCATTCAAAAAATCACGGAAGCTTCTCTTCGGCGACTTGCTTCGATTGCCGCTCGCGAAACGCGCGCAGTTTTTCGCGCAGGGCCGGCCGCGTGTTGGCAAGAATCGCGATCGCGAGCAATGCCGCATTTTTCGCCCCCGCCGCGCCGATGGCGAGCGTTCCCACGGGAATTCCGGCGGGCATTTGCACAATCGAGAGCAGCGAATCGATCCCCTTCAAGACACGGCTTTCAATCGGCACTCCGAGCACCGGAACCAACGTGTGCGCCGCGATCATGCCCGGCAAATGCGCCGCGCCCCCGGCTCCCGCAATGATCGCTTCGATTCCGCGCGCCTCCGCGCCCGAGGCGAACTCCGCCATCAGTCCCGGCGTGCGATGCGCCGAAACAATTCGCGTTTCATGCGGGACGTCGAACTCCGCAAGCGTCTCGCTGGCCGCCCGCATCGTTTCCCAATCCGAACGGCTGCCCATGACGACAGCCACCATTGTTATTGGCCCTGCGCGAGCGTGTAGCCGGGCTTGCCGTCGAAGTTCCGCAGCGTTTCGATCTTGATGATGTCGTAGCCGGCCGCGCTCACGCGCTGCATCAGCCCCAGGATCTGCTCGTGCGTAACTTTCTGGTTTTTGTCGCGCAGGCAGAAACGGCAGCGGAACTCGTCCGTGCAAAAAGTCTCGGGCAATCCGCCGGGCCAAATAACGGTCCCGCGGTTCGAAACGTCGCAGAGCTCGATGCCGTCGTGCTGGATGCGGTGAAGCGCATCGCCAAATTCCTTGGGATCGCGATGGCAGGAGTCGAGAAAAAGGTCCACTCCCACCAGATCCACTTTCGGAGGCTTCGCCGTGCTCCGCACCCAATCTTTTCGCTTGGCCGCGTCGGGGTTGTACTTAACCTCTTTCAGCGTTTGCGGCTTTTGACCCGCGCGGGCGATTACCGCATCGGCAAACTCGCGCGTGCCGACTTTCCGTTTGCTCACGCGGTCGTCGTAAATATCGTAGGTGTGAATGCCGTCTTCCATGGTGCGCAGCCAGGCATTGTGGACGCGTTCCGCCACTTCGGTCTGCCCGATATGCACCAGCATCATGACGCCTCCGAGCAGCAAGCCCGACGGATTCGCAAGATTTTGACCGGCGCGGCGAGGCGCGGAACCATGGATCGCCTCGAACATCGACGCCGTGACGCCGACGTTAGCCGATCCAGCCAGGCCCACCGATCCGGCAATCTGGGCCGCTACGTCGGAGAGAATGTCGCCGTACAGATTCGGCATCACGATCACGTCGAAGGCCTCGGGCGTATCGGCCAGCTTCGCCGCGCCGATGTCGACAATCCAATGCTCGTTCTCGATGTCCGGGTATTCCGCCGCGATCTCGTCGAAGACTTTATGGAAGAGACCGTCGGTCATCTTCATGATGTTGTCTTTAGTGAAGCAGGTGACCTTCTTGCGGTTGTTTCCCTTGGCGTACTCGAAGGCGAACCGCACGATTTTTTCGCTGCCCGGACGCGAGATGAGCTTGATGCACTCCATCACCTCGCCGCTCAACTGGTATTCGATGCCGGCGTAGAGATCCTCCTCGTTCTCGCGAACGATGACGACGTCCATCTTGGGGTGTTTCGTTTCGACGAAAGGCGCGTAAGAGACGCAGGGCCGGACATTGGCGTAGAGTCCGAGCTTCTTGCGCGCCGTGACGTTCAGGCTCTTGAAACCGCCGCCCTGGGGCGTGGTGATGGGAGCTTTCAGAAATACTTTGGTCCGGCGAAGCGATTCCCACGCGCTCGGATCGATGCCGGCGCTGTTGCCGCGTAGATACACCTTCTCGCCGATCTCGATGGTTTCGATCTCGAGCGCGGCCCCGGCCTCTTGAAGAATGCGGAGCGTCGCGTCCATGATTTCGGGACCGATGCCGTCGCCGTGTGCCACGGTGATTGGAGTTTTCTTGGCCATGATTGCGAATTCAACAGGATATCATCGCTATCTCACCGCTGTTTTGGGCGGCAACCCGAAGCAGTACACATTCGAATCGTGGTCGACGGCGAACACCCGTCCATCCGACACCGCCAAGCCGCTGAAATGCACCCATGAAGCCATGGCATCGCCGCTGTTGTAAAGTTCTTTTCCGGTCTTCGCGTCGAGCGCTTTCAGAACGGCGGGACGAGTATTCAGCAACCGCTTATCCTGGCCGCCGCGCTGCACGGCATTCTCGCCCGTCGAGAGCGCAAATACCACGCCGTTGGCGATCACGACCGGATCGGGAATGTTGAAATCGCCGGATATCCAGGCCGGTTCCAGGATCGGGCCGCCGGTTTTCGGATCGGCCACCACCTTGAACGACATGACGCTGCCGTGCGGATTGTCGCCATTCGCGATCGGAAACTTGGGGCCGTTCGCCGACGGCGGTCCGCCCAAAGGCACATAGAGCCACGTCTGGCCTTCGTCGTCGCGGGCGCTCGACAAGCCGCCCCAGATGCCCAGGCCTTCACAGCAGATGTCGCGATCGTTTCCGAGTTTCGGCGAAGTGAACAGCGTGGTCTGGTGGTCGCCTCCGCCCAGCGCGTCCGCATCCAACAAATAGAGAACCCCTTCCTTCGATCCATCCGCGATCAGATTGCGGTTGCGCCAGCCAAAGTAGGCGGGGCTGGATGCGCCGAGGTCGAGATCCTTCTTGTTGAGATACGCCCAGTTCGGCGGCAGATAATAATCGAGCAGCTTCAGATCCCCGAGGGACGCGGACACTACCGTATTCGAATAGTCGCCGGCGATGGGATCAAACCGTCCGTCGGCCGTGGCGCCGTAGATGCGTCCATTCGTGCCGGCGATGGGACCGCCCCGTCCCCAAATTCCGGCCGTGTTCGTGTTCGAAAGCAGAAGTTGTTGAATGACCGGGTGGTGAGCGTCGCGGACATTCACCGAGTAGAATCCGGAAAGTCCGTTTCCGCAACCTTGCGCCAGGACAGTGTAGATGGTCCCATCCACCAGATTCAAGCTCCAGCTCTTCGCAAAGGGCGCAACAAATTGCACCGGGCCGTAGCGAACTCTTCCGCTACCCAGATCGAGACCGAACAGCGAGCCATCGGCCGCGATCACATAGAGGATTCCGGTGCTCCTGTCGATAACCGGCGTCGATGTGATTCCGTTCGGGCAGAGGAACGTGCCCTGATATCCGCCTTGGCCGGGCAGCACCACCGATTTGAACGCGTGGCTCCACAACTCCTCGCCCGTTTCGACATCGAGCGCGAACACCTGGCTGGTGATACCCGCAACGTAGACGACGCTGCGCAGTCCACGGCTGGTTGAGATGTTGGCGGCGACCACCGGGGCTGTCAAGGCCGAGAGCCGGTACGATTCGTTCTTTACTTTCGATTTCCACTTGAGGCCGAGCGCGGAAACGTTGGCGGGAGTAAGCGTGGTCTCTTCGAAGGCCCAGCCCGAACGTTGCGGATCGTGTCCGAAGGTCAGCCAATCCGCGGCGGCCGCGTTTGCGGCCAGGCCCAGGAGCAAGGCGAAGCCTAAGAGCAAAACTGTGTACGCGCGATTTACCATACCCGGCATGCGTTCTCTTTTACCATTTTTTGCCCTGCCTTGCACCCGAACGCGCTCGCGAATTCCGGCATGTTCGAAACCACGCCGTTGATCCGGTACTCTTCGGGCGAGTGCGGATTGGTCAGCGCCAGTTCGCGCTTCATCTCCGGCCGCATGTCGCCGCAGGCCCATTGCGCCATGCCGATGAAGAAGCGCCGATCGGGCGTGAACCCGTCGATCGGTTTGAGTTCCAAGCCGCTGGTGGCGTGCTTCCAGGCGATGTACGCCAGAAGCGTCCCGCCGAGATCGGCCGCGTCCTCGCCGAGCGTCAGCTTGCCGTTTATCTTGATGTCGTCGACCACGGGATATTGCGAATACTGATCGGAAACGCACTTGGCGCGCCGCTCGAATTCGGCCGCGTCCTTAGCCGTCCACCAATCTCTGAGGTTGCCGCGAGCGTCGAACTGGCGGCCTTCATCGTCGAATCCGTGAGTCAACTCGTGGCCGATGGTCGCGCCGGTGTTGCCGTAATTTGGCGCGTCGTCCATCTTCGGATCGAACAACGGCGGCTGCAGAACGCCCGCCGGAAAATTGATGTCGTTCATTTGAGGGTCGTAATAGGCATTGACGGTCGGCGGCGTCATATTCCACTCGCCGCGATCGAGCGGCTTGCCGATTTTCGCGAGTTGCCGGCGGTATTCGAAACGCTCGGCGCGTACCACATCGCCGATGAAATCGTCCGGCTTGATATCGACAGGGCCGTAATCGCGCCACTTGTCCGGGTACCCGATCTTGTTCACGATGGAGTGGAGCTTCAGCAAGGCCTGCTTGCGCGTGTCTTCGCCCATCCACGGCAGTGTCTCAAGATCCCGCTCCATGGCGGCTTCGATTTCTTTGGTCATTGCAACCGTGCGCGCTTTGGTTTCCGGGGTGAATGTCTTGGCCACGAATACCTCGCCCAGCGCTTCGCCGAGATCTCGATCGACCCATTGCACGCACTTGCGCCATCTCGGTTTCATCTCCGGAATCCCGCGCAGATACTTGCTGTAGAAATCGAAATTCGCTTGCGAGAAAGCCGAGGTCAGATAGGGAGCCTCGTCGCGAACGACGTTCCAGCGGAGAAAGCTTTTCCACTCGTCGATTCCGCGCGCGCGAAGCTGCTGTTCGAGCGCCCGATAGAACGCCGGTTCCACCACGTTCACGGTTTCAACGTGTTCCAGTCCGACGGCGGGGAAGAAACGATCCCAATCCAACGCCGGGGCGAGCGTTTTCAACTTTGCGACTGTAAATTTATGCAGCAGGTTGCGTGGATTCCGCAGTTCGACCCGCGTCAGCATCGATTTTGCCAGCGCGGTTTCAATCGCCATCACTTGATCGGCATGGACCCGCGCGGCGGCGGGGTCGTCGCCGAGCATTCCAAACATGCGCTGCATGTGCTCGACGTATTTCGCGCGAATCTCCACCGATTTGGGGTCCGTTTTCGTGTAGTAATCGCGATCCGGCAGCCCCAGCGCGCTCCGGCCGGCGAACGCAATCACGTTTTGCGCGTTCTCGAAATCCTGATTCGAAGAGAACCCGAACATCGTGCTTGTCCCCGTCCCGAGGCGATGCTGCTCCGCCGCGAACTTCATTAGGCCGGGGAGGGTTTTTATAGACGCGATCTCGTCGAGCCAAGGCCGGATCGGCGCGATGCCAGCTTTCTCTATCGTGGCCTCATCCATGCAGGCGTGGTAAAAATCGCCGATCTTTTGCCGTGGAACCGTCCGGTCGGGCGAAGGTTTCGCGGCGTCCTCCAGCAGACCCCAAAGGAATCGCTCATTGTCGTAGGCGAGCTTTGCATAGACGTTCCATGACGCCTGATCGGAGGGAATCGGATTCTTTTTGATCCAGTTCCCGCACGAATATAGATAGAAATCGTCGCACGGGTTAACCGCCGTGTCCATCGACGTTGTGTCGAGGCTCGGCGAATACGGCAGTTGCCGGATGGGCTGCGCGTTCGAGATAGCGGCAGCCGCAAGCAGTAGAAGAATCCCCGCTTTCATGGCTCGCGATTACCAGTTGGTGATCGAGCCGTCGGGACGGAAGTAGGTCTGGGCGCGCGCGGTAACCGGCTGCGTGATCTCGGTGACCAGCTTGAGCTGCTTCATATCGAGTTCCACGCCAAGCCCCGGACGGTCGTTCGGATAGAGCTTGCCATTCTTGAAATCGAGGCACGCCGGCAAATGCGGCAGCGTCTTGCCCTGATAGTTGAACTCCATCAAAACGGGACCTGGAAACGTGCCCAGGGAATTGACCAGAGCCGCGGTGGCGATCGGTCCCGTGAAGTGCGGCACGATGCCGACGAAATGCGTTTCGCAGATCGCCGCGATCTTCATCATCTCCGTGATGCCGCCAACATTGGGCAGCGTGGCGCGCACGTAATCGATGTCGTGGTTTTCGACGAGCTTGTTGAAATCCCACCGGTTGCCCCATTCTTCTCCGGCGGCGATGGGGACTTTCACCATGCGCCGCAATCTTGGCAAATCTTCAAGAAACGCCTCCGCGCGCACCGGATCTTCGACGAAGAAGGGCGCGAGGCTTTCGATCATGTCGCAGCCGCGAATGGCGTCGGTGAGATCGAACCGCTGGTGGAAATCTACGACCCAATCGCCGTTCTTGCCGACGCCTTCCCGCGCCTGAACGCAATCGTTATAAAGCGCGTTCACCCGCTCGCGGATATTGAAGGTTGTGTTGGGCCGCGCGTCGGCCGCGCCCATGCGGTAGGCGCGATAGCCCGCTTCGACGGTGGCTTGCGCCCGCTCCTTCACGCTCATCCCCGGCTTAATTCCGGGGATGATGCCGGCGGTGTTGTAGCATTCGCAATGATCGCGCGCCATGCCGTTCAGCACTTGGTGCACCGGCATTTTCTGAACCTTGCCCTTGATATCCCAAAGCGCAAGATCGAGAGCGCCGAGGGCGTCCACCTTTTCGCGCCCCGGCGGATAGAAGAATGCCCGCGACATATCCTGCCAAAGCTTCTCGATGTATTGGGGATCCCGCCCGATCAGCCGCCCGGCGCATTGCTCCAGCATGTCTTTGGAGCCGCCCTCCCCAATGCCCGTGATCCCGGCATCGGTCTCGATGGTGACGACCATGTCGCTCTGATTGAATAGCGGATTCGGATTCGGCGGCGCGTAGGCCCGGACCCTCGTGATTTTCATCTTCGGAAGCTCCGCCTGGGCACGCGGCGGAGTGCCCGCGCCGACGGCCGACGTGGCCGCGGCGGACTTCAGAAAAGACCTTCGATTCATGTTTCTCTCCTTCGATTAATCTACTTAACCCAACTCTCCGACCATCCGCAAAATTTCCCGCATCGACGCGTGCGACGCCTGGATCAGGGTTCCGTCGAAGATATGCGTCTCAAGGCCGATCTGGTACGGATAGCCGTCGCGCTGCATGGCCCGCAGGATCGATTTCCAGTCCAGACGCTCGGGATTATCCATCACCCCTTTGCCTTTGATCTGCACGTTGAGGATTCGCTTCTTGGGCAGCGCGTTGTATCCGTCGGGATAGGGCACTTCCTTCAAGGGAAGAGCGTTCTGCGGGTCCCAATTGATCCCGATCCATTTCGAGGGCAGCATCTCCATGATCGCCGCCAGTTCCTCGGATGTCCCGACATTCTGCGAAGCCTCATTCTCGATCAGGAGGTGTATTTTCTCTTTCGCCGCGATGTCGGCCATCTGGTTGATGGTTTCCGCAACTCGCGGAAAAACGGTCCGCGGGTCCGCTACCCGTGAGCCGGTGAACACGCGAACTTTATCGACGCCCAGAATTTTCGCGGCATTCAAAGCTTCTCCCAACGACTCCATGCGCTTGTCGAACCGCTCCGATTCGCTCGCCATCCGTTTCGCGCGGGCCTCGTCCGTTTCCGGTCGACGGCGGACCGGCTCCGTTCCCGGCCATCCGAACTTCAGCAGTGAAGTGTTCATGAAAGAAATCCGCAGACCGTTCGCCTTGAACGAGGCCGCGGCCGCCTTGAGCACCGGCTCGGGCTGAAACGCGTATTCCTTTTTCGACTCCGGCACGTTGCGGACTTCAAGCCACTGCAGGCCGTACTCTTTCGCGAATGCGATGGCGTCGGCCGCGGTCAGGCCAACCTCATCCGAGATCGCGCTGATGCGCGATTTATCGATGCGGCCTTTCGCTTTAACGGGGATGGCGTGCACCAGCAGCGCACCCGCGATTAATTCTCTTCTGGTCACGTAAGAGATCATATCCTGTGGCACACTCGATTGGTGGACACGGCAACCTCCGGCGAGAAAATAGGGCTGTTGATTTATGCCGACGGCGGCTTGGGAATTCTCCACCGCCTCACGGGAGTGATTGCGCAGCATCGGGGAGACATTACGTCCGTGGGCATTCTCGAACAAACTCCCGGCGAAGCCCGAATCTATTTCGAAGTGACCGCGCCCGGAGTTCAGCCGATGCTCGAAGACTTGCGGCTGTTGCCCATCGTGCACAACGTTGAGGTGGTGAAGAGCCTCGATAAAATTTACGGCAAGCGGATCATCATCATGGGCGGCGGCGCGCAAGTGGGCCAAGTGGCGATCGGCGCGGTCTCGGAAGCGGACCGGCATAACATCCGCGGAGAACACATTTCCGTGGATACGATTCCGCTGGTTGGGGAGCAAACTCTGGCGGACGCGGTTCGCGCCGTGGCGCGCCTGCCACGCGCGAAAGCCTTGGTGCTGGCTGGCGCGCTGATGGGTGGAGACATCGAAAACGCCGTTCGCGAAGTCCGTCAAAAAGGATTGTTGGTGATCAGCCTCAATATGGCGGGCAGCGTTCCGGACGCCGCCGATCTGGTGGTGAGCGATCCCGTGCAGGCCGGAGTGATGGCCGTCATGGCGGTGGCCGATACGGCGAAGTTCACCGTGGAGAGACTGAAGCGGCGGGTGTTCTAGTAATGCGCGGGCTATCGCTTTAGATGCGCCGCCTCGCAGGACGCGCGAATCCATCCCAGCGCGGATCGCCGGCCCTCGATCCGGGTTTCATCTTCTCCCAACTTTCCCGGGTCATGCCGTTCAAATCGTAAACCACCTTTCCACCGCGCACCGTCAACTCGCAGAGCAGCCGCTGAGTCCCATCCAATCGGGCTCCATACTGATCCACGAATCCGAAACGACCGGTCTCGAGGCGCAAAACGGCAACGTCGGCGGGCGCGCCGATCGAAAGATTGCCAAGCTCGTCATGGTGAATCTCTTTGGCCGGATTCCAGGTCGAACGCAGAATCACGTCGTCCAAAGACATGCCCATCGCCAGGAACTTATCCATCACGTTGAGCATGTCTTTCATGCCGGCGTTCATGCTCCCATGGTGCAAGTCGGTCGAGATGGAATCCGGAATAAATCCGGCCTTCATCAACGGGATGGCGCAACTCCAACCGAAGCTGCCGCCGCCGTGGCCCACATCGAAAATAACTCCGCGTTTGCGGCCTTCGATCATGGCTTTACTCGGGCCGTGCGTCTCGGGGTCCTGCTCGCCGCGGACTCCGCCGTACATGTGAGTATAAATATCGCCCGGACGGAAGTACTTGGTCAGCAAATCATGGAGCGAACGCCCCGCGCGAACATTGTCGCCGAAATCCACCATCACGGGTATATGGGCGGCCTTCCCGACTTCTTCCGCGTGTTCATATGGCGTCCATTCCGGCCCGTTGAAGTGGGCACTCTTCACGCCGACGATCAACCCTGGATGCTTCAAAGCCATCTCCGTGGCGGGCTTCACTTCCATGTCGGCCGGATTCTGCTCGATCCGCCCCGATCCCATCCCAGCGCCGACGATATTGAGGAAAGCCAGCACGCGCGTCTTCGATTCGTCGATAATCCGGGTCTTGAAGTCTTCGAAATTGCGCCATCCGGAGGATCCGGCATCGGCCACCGTGGTTACACCGTTGCGCAGCGTGAAACCGTCGGGATGAAGTCCCCAATCGCCGGAAGCGTACGAATGTTTTTCAAGGCCCGGATACACGTGTACGTGGATATCCACCAAGCCGGGCGTTACATACAGGCCCGAAACATCGACAGCTTTCAAAGCTCTCGCCGGCGGGATGTTCGCCTCAACCGCGGCGACTTTGCCGTCCTTGATCGCGATATCGCGAACCGCGCTGATCTCGTTCTTTCCGTCAATGACGTGGCCGCCCTTCAGGAGAAGATCGAACTCGGGTTGCGGGGCTTGCGCCAAAAGAACGGCCGTGAAGGAGAGAAATAGAAGGACTTTCACGAAACTATACAGTCGTGTGAATCGACCCTGCCCGCCGCGATTCAAACTCCGCAATCGCGGGTTCTTGCTTCAAGATGTAACCCAACTCGTCCACCCCTTCCAGCAGGCAAGTTTTCGAAAACGCATCCACGGGAAAATCCACCGCGCGGCCATCCGGCAGAATCAACTTCTGAGCGGCCAAATCGATCGTGACACAGGTTTGCGGATCGCGCGCGACCATCTCGAACAGTTCCTTGTGCACATCCGGGGGCGCCACAATCGGCAGCAGCGAATTCTTCAGCGAATTCTGCTTGAAAATATCCGCGAACGAGGTGCTGACGACCGCCCGGAATCCGAACTGCGTTAATGCCCACGGAGCATGCTCGCGCGAGCTCCCGCAACCGAAATTATCCCCGGCCAACAAGATTTGCGCATCCTTCCACTCAGGTCGGTTCAAAATGAAATCCGGCTTCGGATTTCCTTGCGCGTCATATCGCCAATCGAAAAATAGCTCTTTATCCAACCCCTCTTTCGAAGTGGTTTTCAAAAATCGCGCCGGAATAATCTGATCCGTGTCGATATTGTTGAACGGCATCGGCATCAGCCGGCTGGTGAAGTCTCTAAACGGCGTCATTGGCCTTGTCCTAACATCGTCCTCACATCCGCAACGGTACCCGTAACCGCGGAAGCCGCGGCAGTTAGCGGCGACGCCAGAAACGTCCGGCCGCCTTTCCCTTGCCGCCCCTCGAAGTTGCGATTGCTGGTCGAAACGCTATACTGCCCCGGCTCCAACTGATCGCCGTTCATCGCGATGCACATGGAACACCCCGGCTCGCGCCAATCGCACCCGGCATCGCGGAATATTTGGGGCAGGCCCTCGGCTTCCGCCTGCCGCTTCACTTCCTGCGATCCCGGCACCACCATCACGCGCACTTTCGGATTCACCTTGCGCCCTTTCAGCACGGATGCCGCGCTGCGCAGATCCGCGATCCGGCCATTCGTGCAGCTTCCGATGAAGACCACATCCACCGGATGCCCCAACAATTGTTGGCCGCTCTCAAGCCCCATATATTTTAGGGCGCTCGTCAGGGAATCGCGCTGCAAGGGGTCGGCGATATCGGACGGATCGGGCAGCTTTGCCGTGATCGCCATGCCCATGCCGGGGTTCGTCCCGTAAGTGATCATCGGCTCAAGTTCGCCCGCGTCTATCGAGAAAGCGCGATCGAACTTCGCGCCGTCATCGGTGGGCAACTGCTTCCAGCGCGCAATGGCGGCGTCCCACTCGGCGCCTTTCGGAGCGAATTGCCGGCCGGCGATGTACTCAAACGTCGTATCGTCCGGCGCGATCATCCCCGCGCGCGCCCCGCCTTCAATCGACATGTTGCACACTGTCATCCGCTGTTCCATGCCGAGCGCCCGGATGGCCGATCCCGAATACTCGATGATGTGCCCGGTCCCGCCGGCCACGCCGATACGGGCGATCAATCCGAGTATGATGTCTTTCGCCGTGACACCCGGCCGGAGCGTGCCATCCACGCGCACTTGAAACGTTTTCGACTTCCGCTGCAGCAGGCACTGCTTCGCCAGCACATGCTCCACTTCGCTCGTACCGATACCGAACGCCAGCGCGCCGAACGCCCCGTGCGTCGCCGTGTGGCTGTCGCCGCACACCACCGTCATGCCCGGCTGCGTAGCTCCCAGCTCCGGTCCGATAATGTGCACGATACCTTGTTTGGCGCTATGAATCCCGAAACACGGAATGCCAAACTCGCGGCAATTGCGATCGAGCTCATCGAGTTGATGCGCCGCGATTTTATCGAGAATCGGCAAAGAACGGTCGGTGGTCGGGATGCTGTGATCGGAGGTCGCCAGCGTCAAGTCCGGCCTCCGCACCTTCAACCCGCGCTCGCGCAAACCCGAGAACGCCTGGGGAGAAGTTACCTCATGAACCAGATGAAGATCGATGTAAAGCAGCGTGGGAGCGTCTTCCGCCGCGTGAACGACGTGCGAATCCCATACTTTTTCGATAATAGTTTTGGCACTCATAAATTTTTGTAACCTAAATGGCCGCGCAGACCGCTTCCCCGACTTCTTCCGTCGTCGCCGGCGTGCCGCTGGGCCGGAGATCCGCCGTCACTCGCCCGGTCCCCAAAACCTGTTCCATCGCGTGGTAAACCGCCGCGGCCTCTTCTTTCAGCCCGAAGCTGTATTCCAGCATCGCCGCGACCGACCCGATCGCGCCCAGCGGATTCGCCTTATTCTGCCCGGCGATGTCCGGAGCCGATCCGTGCACCGGTTCATACAACCCCACCCAAACGCCGGACGCTTTCCTCTCGCCTATCGAGGCCGAGGGCAGCATCCCGATCGAGCCGGCCAGCACCGCCGCTTCGTCGCTCAGGATATCTCCGAACATGTTCTCCGTCAGCACCACGTCGAAACGCCGCGGATTCAAGATCAACTGCATCGCGCAGTTATCCACCAGAATGTGTTCCAGCGCCACGTCCGGATACTCACGCCCCACGTCCGTTACCACCCGCCGCCACAACTGCGAGTTCTCGAGTACGTTCGACTTATCGACCGACATCAGTTTCTTGCGGCGATTGCGCGCCAAGTGAAAAGCCGTACGCGCCACGCGGTCGATCTCGGCCTGCGTGTACGTCATCGTATTGATGGCGCGCGTTTCGGGGCCAGTGCCCGAGATCCCGCGCGGCGTTCCGTAATAGATTCCGCCGGTCAATTCGCGGACAATAATCATGTCCGCCCCTTCCACCAGGGCATTTTTGAGCGGCGATGAATCGAGCAGCGAAGCGTAGGCTCGCACCGGGCGCAAGTTCGCGTAGACTCCCATCGCTTTGCGGATACCCAAAAGGCCGCGCTCGGGCCGCTGCTCCGGGGGCTTGTCGTCGAATTCGGGAAGTCCCACCGCGCCGAGCAGCGTCGCGTCCGCCTGGGCGGCAAGCTCCGCGGTTGCCGGCGGCAGGGCCGAGCCGGTCTTATGGATCGCGATACCGCCCAGCAATCCTTCCGTCAGCTTAACCGAGTGCTTCCACTTTTCCGCCACATGACGGAGAACATGCACCGACTGGCGGGTGACTTCGGGGCCGATGCCGTCGCCCGGCAGAACCAGAATATTGAAATTCAAAATTTAACCAAGAGTTTGACCAGGAGTTTGACCAGGAAATCTAGCCAACCGGCTGCGGCTCAGGCTGCTGAATTTTCGTGATAAGCGCGACGATCTCTTCATCCATGATTCCTTTCTTGCGGTCCGCGAGCGAAGTGAACGCGATGTACAACCCGTCCAGTTCTTCCCGCGTCAGAGTATAACCCAGATCCGTGCACCGGTCTTTCAGCGCATGGCGCCCGCTATGCTTGCCAAGCACCAGCTTTCCCTCGGGCACGCCCACGGATTTCGGATCGATAATTTCGTACGTCGTCCGCTCCTTCAAGTACCCGTCTTGATGTATGCCCGCTTCATGCGCGAACGCGTTCCGCCCCACGATCGCCTTATTCGGCTGCGCGCCGAACGTAATGATGGAACTTAGCAGCTGGCTTGCGCCATAAAGGTGCTCGGTATGGATGCCCGTGCGGAAAGGATAGCGATCGTTGCGCGTCTTCAATATCATCACGATCTCTTCGAGCGAACAGTTCCCGGCGCGTTCGCCAATCCCGTTGACCGTGCACTCGATTTGCCGTGCGCCGGCCTGCAGCGCCGCGAGGGAGTTCGCAACCGCCAACCCCAAGTCGTCGTGGCAATGCACGCTCACCACCGCGGAATCGCCCAGCGCTTGCACAATGCGTCCGATCAGATCGCGGTATTCATCCGGCGTCGAGTACCCGACCGTGTCCGGGATGTTCACCGTGCGCGCCCCCGCCGCGACCACCGCGCGCGACACCTCTTCCAGGTAGCCGGGATCGGTCCGCGCGCCGTCTTCCGCCGAGAACTCGACATCGTCCACATAGTGCCGCGCCAACTCCACGGCCGCCACCGCCTCCTCGAGTACCTGGCTCCGCGACTTCTTCAGCTTGTACTTCAAATGGATATCGCTGGTCGCGATGAACGTGTGAATGCGGGGCCGTTTGGCATGTTGCAGCGATCGCGCGGCGCGCTCGACATCGCCCGTGCAAGATCGCGCCAGCGCCGCCACTTGCACCCACGGAAACTCCCGGGCGATCGCATCGACCGCCTCAAAATCGCCGTCGGACGCGATGGGGAACCCGGCTTCCAGAATATCCACCCCCAACTCCGCCAGCTTGCGCGCCAGGCGCATCTTCTCCGGCACGGTCATGCTGCACCCCGGCGATTGCTCCCCGTCGCGCAGCGTTGTGTCAAAAATCCAGACTCGATTGTTCATGTCGATTCGCCTCCGGATCTCCGATTATGAGTCCGGCAGCGAAATAAATCAAATTTATTCAATTCGGGATGTAAATAAGAATCATTTATAATCGGAGGTGATGGAGCTCTATCCCCTTCACGTTTTCCTCACTATTGCCAATGAAAAGAGCTTTTCCCGAGCCGCCGAAAAGCTTTTTCGCACTCAGCCGGCCGTTTCTCTGGCGCTTCAGCGTCTCGAAACCGATTTGGGCGAAAAGTTGATCGACCGCTCGGGTAAAGAGCTGATCCTGACCGATGCGGGCCGCACGGTAATGGAATACGCGCGCCGCTTCGAGAATCTCACCGCCGAACTCGGTAATTCCATCGCCGAACTGCGCGACAATTCCGCCGGACGCCTTACAATAGGCGCCAATGAATCCACCGCGCTCTATCTCTTGCATCACATCGACCGCTACCGCCGCCTCTACCCTAAAGTCAAAATTCAGATCCGCCGCAGCCTTTCCAGCCGCATTCCCGCCGAGCTCATCGACGGCAATCTGGAGCTGGGCGTAATCAGCTACGAGCCCCGCGACGAGCGCCTGGTTTCGAAAGTGATCTATAGCGACTCCCTGGTGCTCGCGGTTTCACCGCAGCACCGGTTCGCGGGCCGCAAATCCATTTCCATATCGGAATTAGGCATGGAAACGTTTATCGCCCACAACGTCCTTTCCCCCTACCGCGAGATCGTGCTGCGCGAATTTCAGCGCCACAAGGTCCCGCTCAATATGGACATTGAGATGCCGACCATCGAAACGATTCGCAAACTGGTGCAAAGTGACTTGGGCGTCGCTTTCATCCCGCGAATGTGCGTCGAAGACGAGCTCGCGAACCAGACGCTTTGCGCGGTTAAGGTCGCGGAGCTTCACGTCGAGAGGAAGATCCATCTGGTTCATCCTTCGCGCCGCGCCCTGAGCTACGCGGCCAACGCATTTCTCGAAGTGATCGAATAAACGGGACACATTGTCCCTTCGGCGGGGGCGGCACGCCCGGCAGGGCCGTTCGTGAGAAAGACGCCATTGCCGCTAACACTTTAGACTCTTCCGATAACCCGCGAGCACCCGGAAAGGCACGTTTGGGGGACAACTTGTCCCAATCCGGCTTCACCACGCGACAAAAAAGTGACATCGAATCAACTACTTGGCGCGAAAAGGCGTTGGCCTTAACTTTGCTTTTATCGGCGCGAAAAGGCGTTGGCCTTAACTTTGCTTTTATCCGTGACGGCTTATCTAGCCGCATTTCAAGGAGAAGTAGTGAAAACAACGTCTAAATTAACTCTTTTGTCGAGTCTCGCGGCGCTGGCGTTTGCCGGGCCAAAAATTTCACCGGATTTGCGCGGACTCGATCCGGCATCCACCGCGAGCGTGATCGTCCAATACAAGCACCCGCCAATGCCCGTTTCCCACCAGAAGGTTGCGAGCCAGGGCGGCGTGCTCCAGCAGGTATTTCAGGCGGTTAAGGGTGCAACCTACACGCTCCCGCTGAGCGCGCTGAAGAGCCTTGAAGCGGACGACGAAGTGTTATACGTATCTCCGAACCGCAGACTGCAGCGCGCGGCCGCTAGCTTCACTTACGATTACACCCCCCAAACCGTGGGTGCATCCACGGTCGCTCCCGGACTCGCCAACGATGTTGGAGTGGCCGTGATTGACAGCGGCATAACTACGGATCGTGATTTGACCGGCTTCTTGGGATTTAATAACAGCGTCGTTTACGAGCAGAGCTTCGTCCCCGGTGGCGCCGGTGGCGACGCTTACGGCCATGGCACGCATGTCGCGGGCATTATCGCCGGAAATGGCAGAAACTCGGCGGGGCCTCTCTTTTCGCATCAGATAAAAGGCATTGCCCCGGGATCGAATCTCATCGACTTGCGTGTCCTGGATCAGAACGGGAACGGCACGGATGCGATGGTCATTGAGGCGATCGAGCAGGCCATCGCCCTGAAAACGAAATACAACATTCGCGTGATCAATCTTTCGCTCGGACGGCCGGTTTTTGAGAGCTATACTCTCGATCCTCTTTGCCAAGCGGTGGAATCCGCCTGGAAGGCGGGTATCGTCGTGGTTGTCGCCGCCGGAAACTCGGGGCGCGATAACTCCGCCGGCACCATGGGATACGCGACGATCACGTCGCCGGGCAACGATCCATTGGTCATCACCGTCGGCGCGATGAAGACGCAAAGCACCCCGGGAACAGGCGACGACACGGTTGCGACTTATAGCTCGAAAGGTCCCACCCTGCTCGACCACATCGTAAAGCCCGACATTCTCGCGCCGGGAAATCAGGTGTTCTCCATCCTCGACCGGAATAGCACGCTCGCCAACAAATATCCGCAAAATGTCGTGGCGAGTTCGGCGTATCAGAATTCGCCGGCCCTGCTGCCGTCCAGTTACTTTATATTAAGCGGGACGAGCATGTCGGCCGCCGTCGTGAGCGGCGCGTCGGCGCTGCTGATCGGCCAGGACGCCACGCTGACGCCCGACCAGGTCAAAGCGCGGTTGATGAGGACCGCGTCGAAGACCTTCCCGGCAAGTAGCCAAGTGACCGTTACCGATCCGGCGACGAACGTCACGACCACCTATGTCAGCCAGTACGATCTATTCACGGTGGGATCCGGTTACTTAAACATTCCGGCCGCACTCGCGAATCGAGATATGCTTCCGGCTGGCTCGTCTGGACAATCTCCCGTGGCGATGACCGATTCGGCGTCGGGAAATGTGTATGTCGTCAACGGCAATTCGGCGGTTTGGGGTACGTCCGCGGTTTGGGGTACTTCAGCCGTGTGGGGCACTTCCGCGGTTTGGGGGACCTCTGTATTTGTCGGCGGAAACTCGGCGGTATGGGGGACTTCGGCGGTTTGGGGAACCTCGGCGGTATGGGGAACCAGCGCGGTTTGGGGTACCGGTAATGGCGCGGTTTCCGAGAATTTGACCGTTGTCGGCGAAATCTAAGTTTGTTTTGAGAATTTACAAGGAGAATCGTGAAAAGGTTAATTCATAAAAAGACACAACTCATCGTGATCGTTGTATCGATGAGTCTATCGAGCGCCGCGTGGGCCGGGAGCGAGAAGCTTTCGAAGGAATTGCAATCGGGGGTTGCGGCGCAAAACATCGATGTGATCGTTCAATATCGGGTCACGCCAACCGAGGCGCACCACCAGAAAGTCGCCGATAAAGGCGGGGTGCTCCAGCATAAAATGGATTTCATTAAGGCCGGTCACTATAGTGTGCCGGCTAGCGCTCTGAAAGACCTTGCAAACGATCCGGATGTGGCGTTCATCAGCCCGAACCGACCGGTGAGAGCCCATCTCGATCAGGCCGCGGCAACCATCGGCTCCGACCTCGCGTATCAGTTCAGCGTCAACGGCAGCGGTGTCGGCATCGCTCTCATCGATAGCGGCGTCGGCCATCACGACGATTTGATAAACAAGGTCATCTATGAGCAGAGCTTCGTAGCCGGCAGCACCGACGATCTGTTCGGCCATGGCACGCACGTGGCGGGAATCCTCGCCGGTTCCGGCATGGACTCCACGGGAACAATTTACACCCGCACTTTCAAGGGCGTCGCCACCGGCGTCAACCTCATTGACCTGAAAGTGCTCGATCAGAATGGCAATGGTACCGACAGTAGCGTGATCCAGGCCATTCAGGCGGCCATCGCCCTCAAGAGCACCTACAACATCCGCGTGATTAATTTGTCACTCGGCCGCCCGGTATTTGAAAGCTACAAGATCGATCCGCTCTGCCAGGCCGTCGAACAGGCCTGGAAGGCCGGCATCGTCGTCGCGGTCGCCGCGGGCAACTACGGCCGCACCAACCCAACTACAACCTACGGCTATGGAACCATCACGGCCCCAGGCAACGACCCGTACGTTATCACGGTCGGCGCCATGAAGGACATGGGTACCACGACGAAGAGCGACGATGCGATCGCCACTTACAGCTCGAAAGGGCCAACGTCGTTTGACATGGTTGTGAAACCGGATCTGGTGGCGCCCGGCAATCTGATCGATTCGACGCTCGCTCCCCTCAGCACATTCACCACGAGTTACCCTTTGACGGCCATCGCGACACAATTTTTTGAGTCGCTTGGCAATTCCAAGGCGTCAAAGAAATACCTGATGCTGAGCGGTACCAGCATGGCGACGCCATTCGTTAGCGCGGCGGCGGCCCTGCTCATTCAGCAGAACCCGCAAATTACACCCGACCAGGTGAAAGCGCGGCTGATGAAAACGGCGTCCAAGCAGTTTCCGGTGACCAGTTCTACACCGATCCGGCGACGAAGATCACCTATAAATCCCAGTACGATATCTTCACCGTCGGTGCCGGTTATCTCAACGTCGACGCGGCTCTCGCCAGCACCGATCTCGCGGCCGCGGGGCAGAGCGCGAATTCACCCACCGTGGTATTCAGCGGCAACGCCAGTGCCGGCACCGCGACGTTCGTCATGGGACAGAACGTCGTCTGGGGCTCGAACGTAGTTTGGGGATCGAACGTCGTGTGGGGCTCGAACGTAGTTTGGGGTTCCAGCATAACCGGCTCCAACATCATCGACACCATGGCGATTCTTACCGGAGGCGACCAGTAACTCGCCGCGGGGATGCCGGTCCAGTGCCGGCATCCCCATCTTTAAGGAGCCGGGACGCTCCTGCCTTCGCGCCATGCCTTCACGTACTTCGCCGTCTTCGCATTCCCCTCGTTCCACTTGGGCGCTTCGGGATTATCCGCCAGCATTATCAGCCCCAACGCCACCATGCGGTCGATTTTCGCCATGTTCGCGTAATCGATTTTGTCCCACTCGTCCGAGACCTTGTGATAATCCGGAAACACCAGGCTAACCGCCAGCGTGTGCGCCGGAACTCCGTGGTCCGCGAGGGACTGATTGTCGCTACGGTCGAAATACGAGTCGCTATCGCCCGATTTATAAACCTTTACGCCGGTCTCCGCGCCCGCCGCTTCGAAGGTCTTCGGAAGGTTCGTGAAATCGAAGCCCGTGAACGTGGCCGTGCCGATCTGGGGTCCGCTCGCGTCGTCGGTCCGCCCGATCTGCTCCAAATTTACTTCGGCGACGGTCTTGCCGATCGGAAACACCGGATGCGCGGCGTAATATTGCGATCCGAGCAAGCCTTTCTCCTCTCCGAAGAATGTCATAAAGACGATGCTGCGTTTTGGATGCGGCTTCATCGTGGCGAGAGCGCCGGCGATCTCCACCACCGATACCGTACCGCTGCCATCGTCGTTCGCGCCGTTAAAAATGCGGTCGCCGTCGCCCGTTGCCTTAACGCCGAGATGATCGTAATGAGCAGTCACCAGGATGAACGTACTTTCAAGAACCGGATCGGAACCCCGCAGCAGCCCAATCACATTCCTCAATCCGGCCGGTTTTTCCGAAGGCGCCGAGGCGGCGATCGATACGGTTTCTTTCGTGAGACCCGTTGGAAGCGCGTCAAACGCCTTTACCGCCGCCGGATCGTACACCACGATCAGGACGGGACGCGGGTTCTTGAGTCGATCCGCGGCGACCAGATAAGTCGCGCCGCGCTCCCGCCGCTCGGACTTCGAAAACAGGACGATGGCCGCGGGCTTCAGCTTCTCGATCGCGTCCCTTCGCCGGTAATCCCGCATCCGGCCAACGACCACTTTCCCTTCCAGCGAAGCGCTCTCCGGTTCGTCGCTGCCCAGCTTGAAAACGGGCGCGGCTTTTAGATCGAGCGCCTTTGTCGATTGCAGCGTGACCTGCTCTTTGGCCACATGAACCCCGCCCAGTTCGAGTTGGACGCCGTCCGGATCGCGCGTCATCTCGACAAAATCGGCGTTCTGGAAGTAGCCGCCGTTCACGGGGGGCTCGAGACCCGCGCGGCGGAACTGTGCCGCGATGTACTCGCCCGCGATCGTCAGTCCTTCCGAGGGTGTGTCACGGCCTTCAAGCGCGTCGGAGGCGATGAAGGAAAGGTGGCCGCGAAGCGAATCGGCCGAAATACGATCCAGAACGGATTGCTCTTCGGCGCTCGGTGAAAGGTGAACCTTAGGCGCTGCACAAATCAGCGCCGCGAAGAGAACTGTGCAATACCTACTTGATCTGCTTCGCCAGCTCAATGGCTCTCTCGTACAGCATCCCCGTCTCATTGCTGCACCCCAGGAAAAGCATCCCGCGCTCTTTCCAGAAGTTCGCGAGCGCCGCCGTTCGCGTCTGCGTTCCAGGCGCAATCCCGCGGCGCGCGCAGCTATCCCGCACGGCTTCCATCGCCTCCACCATCTTGGGGTGCTGAAACTCGCCCGGCACCCCCAGCGAAATCGAAAGATCGGCCGGCCCGATCATCACGGCATCGATCCCCGGCACCGATAGCAGCTCCTCGCGGCCTTCAAGCGCTTTCCTGGTCTCGATCTGCAGCACCACCATGGTGTTCGCGTTCACATGCTCGATCACTTCATTGAAGCTGCGCGTTTCATAATCGATCTGCACCGCCGTCAATCCATACCCGCGCATGCCGAGCGGCGGAAACTTTGTCCAACTCACCGCCTTCTCCAGAAGCTCCGGCGATTCCACGCGTGGGAAAATAATCCCCTGCGCCCCGCAATCGAGCGAGCGAGCCACCATCGAATACTGCAAATCGCCGACGCGCACGATCGGACTCAGGCCCGCGAGTAATGAGACGCGGCAGATGTCCTGTACCGTTTCAAGGTCGAAACCGCCGTGCTCCGTATCGACGAACGCCCACTCAAATCCCGCGGCCGCGAGAATCCGGGCAATCTCGGGCGACCGAAGCTGCCCGAATCCAGTGCCGAGCTGCATCTTCCCTTCGGCCAGGGCTTTTTTGACTGTGTTTATACGCATCAGGCAACCAGCATCTGATGATCGGGACACTCGAGTCGCACATTCCCGTAGATCTCGTCGATCAACCCGGGACCGTGCTTCGCGATCAGCGGAACTATCGAATACAGCCGCTCCTGCAAATGCTTATTCGGATAAATCAACCCCGAGAGCGAGCGGGCGTCGCCGGCGGCCCGCTGGTCGCGCGCAATCGCCTGTTTGCCCACTTTCCCCTCGATCTTCGCTATCTGATATTCGATCTTCCGCTGGCTCTTAGCCAAAGCCTTGGCCAGCGTCGGATCGAATCGCTTCAGTTCCGCCGAGAGCCGCTGAATCAGATTGCCGGCAGTGTCCTTGGTCGCCTGCATGGTCTTTGCGACCGAGGGAGGCACCAGCCGCTCGGCGATTTTGCGGTGCAGCGTTTCCTCGCCGTGAAAAAAATCGGGAAGTTCCAAATAATAACGCGCCATGAGCTTGCGGCTATGCGCGTCGAGCACGGTGAACCCGCTCCGATGCAAGCCCACCGGCTGCCGCCCCAGTAGGCGTTTGTAAATCACCTGCGATTGCGCGAGATACGCCAATTCCGCCGGCCCGCCCACGTACGCCACCGTCGGCAGCATGTAATCCTGGATGACCGGGCGAAGCAGGGCGTTAGGCGAAAGGTGGTCCGCGCGATCCTGCAACTCTTGCACGGAAAACCGCCGCCCTTGCGAAACGTACTCGCCGTTCTGCCGCCGCAGGCTGAGGCGCTTCCCGTTTTCGAGCAGAAAGAACAGCGCGGTGCTCTCTTCGACATGCACCTGGGCGTGATAACCGGCTTCGGTCAGCTCGCGGTTGCGCGCCAGCAATTCCCGCGTCAACTCCGGAGCCTCGGCGACCGCCGCCCGCATCGCGGGAGCGGCCAGTTCCCGCATTGCCGGCGACATGGGATCGATCTGCAGCATCGGATAACTCGCAAGCAGATCGCCCGTGAGCGCGCCGAACGCCTCCCCGAAGCTCCTGCCCGGCGCGTAAGCGCTTTGAACCCTCGCCACGATCTCTTCCGCGAACGGCAATCCGTGCAGGATCGCCGCCAGTTCATCCATCGGAACGCTATCGAGAACAACCCCGCCCACGGGCTGATTCGGTCCTGGGTTAGCTCCCGCTCTGAGTTCGTGCGGTTGATATTCGCGGTCG
>JBPCKZ010000202.1:0-10951 GCA_051003795.1 Bryobacteraceae bacterium
ACGCTTCGCAGGTAATCGTAACTCTGCTTTAGGCTTGCAACCGGATCTCCGGGCGTTTGGTCCTGTTCCACGAAATAGTGCTTCACGCCCGCGGCTTCGGCCGCCCGCAGGATCGCCGGGAAATCCAGGCTGCCGTGCCCCACTTCCTGGAACGTGTCCTTCGAAACTTTCTCGTTGTATTGCGTGGGGGCGCCGCGCTTCTCATCTTTCAAATGCACCAGCGGCACGCGGCCCTTGAGTTGGCGCAGCATTTGGACCGGATCGTTCCCCGCGACGCTCACCCAGAACACATCCATCTCAAATCCGACGTTCTTTGGATCCAACCGCTCGATCATAAGATCGATTGGCCGTTGACCCTTCTCGCCCTGAAATTCGAACGCATGGTTGTGATAGCAAAACTGAAGTCCCGCGGCATGGCATTGCTCGCCCGCGCGATTCATCTTGTCCGTCAATTGGCGGAAGAAATCCAGATCGCCACGATCCTCCGGGCGAATGTAGGGCAGCACCAGATATTCGACGCCGTACTTCTTTAACTCATCGATGGCGACGCCGAGCCCGCTCTGGGCTTTGCTCGGATCGCCGCCGGTAATCAGCGCGGTCTCGACGTGGCAGCTTACGGGCTTCAGACGATCCTCTTTGAGAAACGGCGCGAACTTCGGCAGCTCCGCGAGCCCGAGCTCGACCTCCCGATAACCAATCTCTCCAATGGCGCGCAGGGTTTCTTCCGCCTTTGTGGGCGTTACCATGCGGACGGTATAAAGCTGCGCTCCCAGCGGGTGACGGAACGCCGCGGCCCGTGCCGATCCGGCCGCCGCGAGCGCCGTCACGGCCGCTCCCATACACTGCCTTCTCGATATTGGATTCATACGTCCCCTCGCCGATAAGCTACCACGGCACGCCACTCGTTTTCCGAGCGGGTTTCGGCGATGCGCGCGCCCGATTGCACCAGCGCGCGCGACACGCGATCGACGTCGGACGCTTCGAACCCGCCGAGGATCGCGAACCCGCCGGGACGAAGCACGCGCATCCACTCGGGGGCGAGCGCGACGATCCATTCCGGCGTGATGTTGGCCATAATCGCATCGCACGAATCCGAACGCAGCGCATTGGCCGATCCCGCGAACACATGCGCGAGCGTGCCGGCATTTCGAAAGTTCCGCGCCGCGACCGCGGCGGCGGTCTCATCCGCATCGCACGCGATCGCCGGCGCGGCGCCCATGTACGCCGCCGCTTCGGTGAGGATGCCCGACCCGGTCCCCACATCGCCGACAGTCATCCCGGGCTTGATGTATTTTTCGACGAGCTCGAGACAAAGCCGGGTGCTCTCATGCGCGCCGGTTCCAAATGCCAGTCCCGAATTGATCGAGATGCGGAACCGTCCGGCCGGCGTGGGATCGTCGCGCCATTCCGGGATCAGGAAAAATCGCGATCCCACCGCCATGGGCTGCAACCGCTCGCGCGCGACCGCGACCCAATCGAGGTCTTCGGCGGCTTCGCTTGGCGCTTTGAACTCCTCGCGGAGGGCGGCGGCATCGGCGTCGTTATCGAAGTACGCGCGGAGGCTGCACAAGCCGCCGGGCAGATCGCCTTCGGCAATGCCGGTCGATCCGCGCTCCCAAAGGTTGGCGATCAGAATATCCTTCTCCTCGGGCTCGCAACCGATATTCAGAAAGAACATAAAGACGTGTCACAATCGTCGTTAAACCATACATGAAATTGCAAGGAATTTTCGCGGCCATTGCCACGCCGTTCGACTACAAGGGCGACCTCTACGCCACCAAGATTCAGCACAACGTGGAGAAGTGGAACCAGGCATCTCTCGCCGGTTACCTGGTTTGCGCTTCCGCGGGCGAAGGCGTGCTTCTGACGGCGGAAGAGAAGATGCGGGTTTGGGAGATGGTGGCGAAGCATGCGGCGCCTGAACGGTTGTTGCTTGCCGACGCCACCGCGGAAGGCGTGCGGGAGTCGGCGGCGCTCGCAAACGAAGCGGCTCGCTTGGGATATCACGCGGCGGTGTGCGGGGTTCCGCATCACTACAAAACGACGCTGCACGGCGCGGAGGCGCAGATGCTTTACTATCGCGCCGTCGCCGATCAATCCAAGATCCCGGTGATTATTTATAACGCGCCGCCTTACGTTGGCGTGGACGTTTCGAGCGAGACAATTGCGGCGCTCTCACACCACCCGAACATTGCCGGAGCGATTGAGAACGGGACGCCGGCGGCCCGTTTACGGCAGATAGCGCAAGGAGCCCGGAAGGGTTTTCAATTGCTGACGGGATCGGCCAGCGGAGTGTGGGAAGCCTTGCGGGCGGGGGCTCACGGCGCCGCGATTTCCTTCGCCAGCGCCGCGCCGTATTCCGCGATCGCGATCTGGGAAGCCTTCCGGTCGCGTGAAGAGGATGCCGGCCTCGATTGGCAAGCCCGCATTGCGCACCCGAGCGTTCTGGTAACGGACCTGTACGGCGTGCCCGGATTGAAATATGCGATGGACTTGAACGGGTACTACGGGGGCCCGCCAAGGCTCCCGCTTAGTATTCCGGCAACGGAAGCGAGGCGGGAGATTGAAGAGGCGTTCCGGGATTTGAAGGGGTGAACGTGGCGCGGCACGAGCTTCCGGCACGCGCCAATCCGATATTCTGAGTTAGATGCCCTCGCCGCAGCCTAGCGCCAGTAAGCAATGGGATGCGGTTGTGGTCGGCGATTTCTTCATCGATGAGGTCCTCAGCGAATTCAAGTCGTTGCCTAAGCTGGGCGAAGAATCGTTCGCGCGCCAGTTCCGGCGGGAGATCGGCGGGGGGGCGGCTATTACGGCCTGCGGGCTCGCGCGGCTCGGGCTCAATGTTGCCGTACTTGGGTTAGTCGGCAAGGAAGACGGCATGTGGCTCATCAAGCGCCTGATTGAAAGTGGCGTTGACGCCACCGCCATGGATCACCACGTCGACGAGCCGACGGGCCTGACCGTGAGCGTTTCCACTCGCGAGGATCGCGCATATTTCACCTATTACGGCGCCAACTCCGGCTTGCACGATCTTTTGGGGGATCCCGAATCGCGCAAGCTCATGGCAAAGGCTCGCCACGTTCATTTTGCCTGCGCGCCGGATCGCACGCATGAGGCCGGGTTATTCGCCGCTCTGCACAAGAAGCGCTGCCGCATCTCGATCGACGTGGGCTGGCATCCGAGTTGGCTTACCGATCCGCGCAATTCGGAGATGTTGTCGCAGAGCGATTTATTTTTGCCGAACGAGCGGGAAGCCGAGTTGATGACGAACGAAACCGAGCCGCACAAGATGCTGCGAGCGCTCCGGGACCGCGGTTTGCGCGGCGTCGGCCTGAAATTGGGCGGCAAAGGCGCGGCGCTGCTTTGGGACAAGACCGAGCTGATCTGCGATCCTCATCCGGTTTCGAATTTGGATACGACCGGGGCGGGGGACTGCTTCGACGCCGGGTTTATCTACGCGTGGCTGAAGGGCGACCCGCCGCAGCGCTGCCTGGAGATCGCGAATATCTGCGGCGCTCTCTCCACCCGCGCGCTGGGTGGAATCGCCTCGTTCCCCACACTGAAAGAATTGCGTGCGGCGCTGGAGGCGGTTAAGGCGTGAATAAGAAAGTGGCGCTGATCGGCGGAGGCGGCGTGCGCACTCCGCTGTTGATACACGGTCTGGCGCAAGCGGCGGGCGTGATCGGGATTCGCGAGCTCGTCCTCTACGATATCGACGCGCATCGGGCCGGGTTGATGGGTAAACTGGGCGAGGAGATCGCGCGCGGGAGCGGCATGCGCATCGCAACGTCAGCCCGAATCGAAGAAGTTCTTGAAGGCGCCAGCTTCGTGTTGAGCAGCATCCGGGTTGGCGGGATCGCGATGCGCGCACGGGATGAGCGCATCTCCATCGAGCACGGACTCGCGGGACAGGAGACTACCGGGCCGGGCGGGATCGCCATGGCGTTGCGCACCATACCGGTGGCGCTCGAATACGCGCGGCTGATCGAGCGGTATGCGCCGGGGGCCTGGCTTATCAATTTCACGAACCCCGCCGGGCTGATCACGCAGGCGCTTACGTCGCACTCCCGCGTAAAGGCGATTGGAATCTGCGATACGCCTAGCGAACTGTTTCATCGCATCGCCTGGTCCCTGGGAGAGCCTTTCGAGCAGATGGAATTTCAGTATTCCGGACTGAATCATCTGGGTTGGGTACGGGATGTTTTGTTGCGAGGCGAAAGTGTCATGCCACGCCTCTTGGCCGAAGATGCGGCGCTGCTCCGGCTGTATCCCGGGGACTTATTCGACCCGGCGCTAATCCGTACCCTGGGGTTGATTCCGACCGAGTATTTGTTTTTCTACTACTCTCAGCGGAAGGCTTACCGGAACCAGGTGGCCGCGGGCGCGAGCCGCGGGGAAGAAATTCTTACCCTGAACAATAGCCTGCTGGCGGACCTTGACCGTGAAGTTAGCGCGGGCAATACGCGCCATGGGATCGAGTTGTACAAGGCTTATCTGAATCGGCGTAACGCCAGTTACATGCGTCTCGAGGCAAACGCGGAATCCGCATTCGCGCAAGGTAGCCACGATTGGGATCCTTTCGAGGGGGCTACCGGCTACCATCGCATTGCGATTGACGCGATGACCGCTCTCTCCGGCGATTCGACGACCCGGCTTGTCATCAACGCCGTCAACAATGGCGCGATCGAAGACCTGGATCCGGAAGATGTCGTCGAAGTGCCTTGCGAACTAAGCCGCGCCGGGCCGAGAACGTTAGGCGTTGGCAAGCTGCCGGATGCGGTGCGCGGATTAGTGCTGGCCGTCAAGGCTTGCGAGCGGCTGACGATTCGCGCGGCGGTGGAGCGCTCGTTCGACCTCGCCCGTCTTGCGCTGCTTACCAATCCGATCGTGGGCCAATGGGAGATAGCTACCGAAGTTCTGCGGGCAATCGCCGGCGGAGATGCAACATGTCCGGGCTACCTGGGGTTATGATGGCATTGAAGCTTAGCTTACTCGGGAGACATCTGAATTGTTAAGCTGACACGAATGGAACCTGCCATAGAACACCTACTTAGTGTTAAATAGCACTGAAATGGGCCTAAACATACTCAGTGTTGCCTACCCGCTGACTCCCGTCGGTCCGAATGCCGTGGGCGGCTCCGAGCAAATCCTCACAATTCTCGATCGGGAATTAACGAAACAGGGACACAACTCGTTTGTTATCGCGGTGGAAGGTTCCGAGGTTCGCGGCAAACTGATCTCTACTCGCAAATGGGATGGCGCTTTGACGGATTCGGTCCGGCGCTGGGGTCGGCAACAGCACCGCATTGCGATCGAGCAAACGCTCAAACGGTATCCGATCGACTTGATCCATATGCACAGTCTTGACTTTCATTGTTATCTACCGGCGGGGCGGGTTCCGGTGCTAGCCACTCTGCATTTGCCGCCTAGCTGGTATCCGCGGGATATGTTCCGGCTGCAACGTCCTAATACTTACATGCATTGCGTTTCGGCCGCCCAACGGCGCTCTTGTCCGCGGAGTCCGCTGCTGGTGCCGACAATCGCTAACGGTGTCGATGTCGACCGGTTCGATTCGAAGATCCCCAAGCGCAATTTCGCATTGTCGCTCGGCAGGATTTGCCCCGAGAAAGGCTTTCATTTCGCGCTGGATGCGGCGAAAAAAGCACGGGTGGAGTTTATACTGGCGGGCGAAGTCTTCCCATATCCATCGCACAAATTGTATTTCAAAGAGCAAATCGTTCCGCGATTGAACACGAGGCGGCGATTCATCGGACCGGCCGGTTTTGCGCGCAAGAGGCGGCTGCTCAATGAGGCGCGATGCCTGCTGATTCCGAGCACCGTTGCCGAAACCAGTTCCCTTGTGGCGATGGAAGCGCTCGCTTCGGGCACGCCCGTGGTGGCGTTCCCGTCCGGCGCGCTTGCCGATATCGTGGAGCCGGGGCGGACGGGATTTCTGGTTCGGGACGAGTACGAGATGGCCGAAGCGATCAAAGCGGCTCGCGATCTGAAGCCCGAAGTTTGCCGCGCCGTCGCGCGCGAGCAATTCTCGTCGGAGCGGATGGTAAAGCGCTATTTGGAAACCTACCTGCAAATTACGGATACACCGGCCATGCGGACTCTGCCCTTGGTTCGAACGGCCCCGGTCATGCGAACGTGGTCGGCTAGCATTTGAGAACTACCCCGTTCCTCGGAATGCCGGAATCCGCGGACACACCGATCGGCGCTAAATTCGAGCGTTTGGTGGACATCCTGGCTCGCCTCCGCGCACCCGGCGGCTGTCCTTGGGACCGCGAACAGACTTTCGATACCATCAAACCGTTTCTGCTCGACGAAACCTATGAAGTAATGGATGCCATCGACGCGCGTGACTGGCCGGAACTTTCGGGCGAGCTCGGCGATCTGCTGCTGCAAGCCGTCTTCTTCTCCCAGATGGCTGCCGAACAGAACCTGTTCACCATCGGCGATGCCATCGACGCGATTACGCAAAAGCTGATCCGGCGCCATCCCCATGTTTTCGGCGATGAAACCGCGCCCACCGAAGGCGACGTTCGCAAGCGCTGGAGCGAGATCAAAGCCGAAGAAAATCGGGAGAAGGGCAAGACTGGGACGGGCTTGCTCGACGGAATCCCGCGCGCGCTTCCGGCGCTGGTGGAAGCCCAGCAGATCTCCTCGCGGGCCGCGCAGGTCGGGTTCGATTGGCGGAATTCAGCGGAAGTTCTGGCCAAGCTGGACGAAGAACGCGCCGAGTTCGAGTCGGCTCCCGACGCCGAAAAGGAAGGCGAGCTCGGCGATATGCTGTTCGTCCTTGTCAACCTGGCGCGCTTTTACAAGATCGATCCGGAGCAAGCGCTTCGCCGCGCGAACGCGAAATTCCGTCGAAGATTTGGCTTCATTCAGTCCCGATTGGCAGCTCGGGGCAAATCCTTGCAGGAGAGTTCGGTCGATGAAATGGAAAGTCTTTGGCAGGAGGCCAAATCTTGAAGATCGAGGTTCAGGCGCTCGCCACGGACGAACAATTCCGGGACGCCGTCGCTCTCCAGAAGAGCATCTGGGGCTTCGAAGACATCGAACTGCTTCCGGTCCGGCTTTTTGTGGTCGCGACTAAAGTGGGTGGCCAGGCGTTCGGCGCTTACGACGCGGCGCGGATGGTCGCATTCTGCCTCGCAATACCCGGAATGAAGCCCGGCGGTCGGTCCTATTTGCATAGCCACATGCTCGGCGTCGCGCCGGAATATCGAAACGCGGGCATCGGCCGGCTGCTGAAATTGCGGCAGCGCGAAGACGCTTTGTCCCGGCCGGTCGATTTGATCGAGTGGACCTTCGATCCGCTCGAAATCAAGAATGCCTGGTTCAATTTGGAGCGGCTCGGAGCAATCGTGAGGCGCTACGTTCGCAATCAATACGGCACCACGTCGAGCCATCTACATGGCGGACTCCCGACGGACCGGTGTACCGCCGAATGGTGGATCGACAGTGAAAGGGTGAATTCGATGCTCGATGGGAAGCCGCTTTTCCGCCCCGCTATCGAGGCGCGCATTCCCGTTCCCGCCGCGATTTCCACTATCCGGCTCAAAGATCCCAAACAAGGGCGCGCGATTCAGCAGGAGATCGGCCGCCAGTTTCTCGAATGTTTTGATCGGGGCTTGGCGGTAATCGGATTTGAGCGAACGGAAGGCGAGGGGATTTATCTGCTGGGGCGGCTGCCATGAAAATCGACCGGATCGTCCTGCGCCAGTTGCGCATGCCGCTGGTGCACTTCTTTGAAACCAGTTTTGGCCGCACGTACGAACGCGACATCATCCTGGTTGAAGCGGTCGCGGACGGCGTTTCGGGCTGGGGCGAAGTCACGGCGGGGGAAAATCCGTTCTACAACGAAGAGTGGACGGACGCTTCGTGGGCGATCGTCCGCGATTACGCCGCGCCGCGCGTGATCCGGCGCGAGTTGGAGACGGCGAACGACGTTGCCCCGTTGACCGAACACATTCGCGGACACCTGATGGCGCGGGGCGGAATGGAAGCGGCGGTCTGGGATCTCGAAGCGCGCCTGCTGAATCGGCCGCTTTACCGCCACATCGGCGGCGGCGCGCGAACGGAAATTCCCTGCGGCGTTTCGATCGGCATCCAGGATTCGGTTGGGCAATTGATCGAGAAGATCGAACTCGAACTTGCGGCCGGATACCAGCGCATCAAGATGAAGATCAAGCCCGGATGGGACATCGACGCTATCCGCCAGGTCCGCGAGCGGTTCCCGAATATTCGCCTGATGGCGGATGCGAACTCGGCCTACACGCTGGCCGATGCCGCGCACTTAAAGAAGCTGGACGATTTCTACCTGATGATGATCGAGCAGCCGTTGAGCCACGACGACATCATCGACCACGCCACGCTGCAAGCGCGACTCGACACGCCGATTTGTCTCGATGAGTGCATCCGTTCCGCGCACCACGCGGAACAGGCGATTCAACTGCGGGCTTGCCGGATCATCAACATTAAACTCGGCCGCGTCGGCGGCTTTCGGGAAGCGAAGCGGTTGCACGATGTCGCGGAGAAGGCCGGAATTCCGGTGTGGTGCGGCGGCATGCTCGAAGCCGGAGTCGGCCGGGCGCACAACGTCGCCTTGGCGACGCTGCCGAATTTCACTTTGCCCGGCGATGTTTCCGCCGGCAAACGATATTGGAAGCGCGACATTATTGTGCCCGAAGTGGAGACGACGCGACGCGGGACCATCGCCGTGCGGGAGGAGCCTGGGTTCGGCTATGAGATCGACCGGGATTTCCTGCGCGCCGTAACCCTCCGCGAGGAAACCATAGCCTGAGAGTGTCAAACGCTTCCGCGCACATTCCTTGGCGCGTTGCCCAAAATATTGGTCCGCTCACTGGGAGCTGAATGCACTCCGCGGATCGATCTTGTTCGTCGAACTGCTTGCACCGTTGATTTCGTGAATTACGTCGCCGGCCTGCAATCCGTTTGAATCTCGGCCTGTCGTGTCCGAATCGGGCTGCCACAACCACTCCGTATCGGCCGCGCAGGCCGATCCAATTATTCCAAGCCGGGAGATCTGGTTTGCCTCGGGGTCGACCAGTTCGGCAATACGATCGGAAGAATGTTGTTTTGGGCCGCACGCGAATGGCTGGTGCCTTCGTTCATGGGAAACGCCGCGATATCACAACCAAATTTAGTTTGTAATTTGCGTATTGCTGCTTTCTTCGCGAAGCGGAATGTAAATTTTCTCCCAGGCCTTGTGCGCCGGGGCGGCCACGTACGCCTCCGCGGCGGCTTTGTTTTCAAACTCGATTGCAAAGGCCGCGGTGCGCTCGCTCGGCTGCACCTTGGTGGCTTTGATCCAGACGTTCTTGATGCCGGGAATTTCGGCGGCCATCGTTTTGATTCCAGCCAGAGCGGCCGCGCGCTGCTCAGGCGTGGCGTCCGGCTTCCAGGTTACCGTCGAGACGTGCAGAACGGTCGTCGGCGCGTTATACCGGTTTGCACCGACCAGCATTCCCGCGCAGAAAGCGGCGAACGTCAGCATGAGGTAGATGGATCGTTTTCTTGCAATGGTTTTCATAACGTTCATGCTATCTCACCTTGCGGAGGCCGCTCCATCGCTCGGAGAGAACGATGGAGTTGGCCGGATTGCGCGGATCGTATTTAACGCTCACCGGGCCGACGACGCTCCACCGGTCTTCGGGCAAATAAGCCTGGAGAGCGGTTAAGTCTTGCGATGCGGTGTAACCGACACCGCGGACATGATAAGAATACTCGATCGCATTTTCCTGAAGCTCGACAATGACGCCATCGCCCATCTTGCCCCAGGAACTCACGCCGCGCCGGCGACGGGCTTCCATTTCAGCCGAGTCGGGGCGATTGCGCAGGTGGGATCGAAAACCAAGGCCGGCGGCAACCGCAATCGCCGATCCCACGACCATCAGGCCCGTGGTCTCGGGTGAGAAGACGTAGGCGAGAGCCCGTGGCATGAGTTGGGTTAAGCATAGCATTGCGTCACGGCACGGCGGCCGAGCCAAGTCTACGGGGCCGTCGCCTCGACCGGCGCGGATTGCTTGCTTTCGTTGTTCTGCCGATCGACCGAGCTCACCGCGTAGCGGTAATGCTTGCCAGGCTCCACTTTCGAATCGCTGAAGCTCGGCGATTCCTGCAAGCCCGAAACCCGTTCAAATGGGCCCGCGCCCAAAGCCCGGTAAACCCAATAGCCGGCCAGGTCGGATTCGGTGTTGCGGTCCCAAACCAACTCAATGCTCTTGGTCGATACGACGGCGCCGAGGCCCATGGGTACCGCTGGAGCGTAAGTGTCTTTCGGCGTAATCGTTTCCTCGTCCGAAGGTTCGCTCTCCGCGACCGAGTTGCCGGCTGGAGCCAGAGCCTGAACGAAGTAAGTATAGGTTTTGCCGTAATCCGTTGCGATGTCGTCAAATGCGGAGGCGTTCGGGCTGGCAAGGACGGACCAGTTGCCCAGCGGCCCATCGCGCCGGTATACCCGAAACATCGTAGCCGGCGATTGCCAGTTCAATTGCACGCCGCTGGGAACGTCTTTCAAAATCAGGCCGGACGGCTTCGGAACGGCCGGTACGATGGACAGCGTCGGCAGGTTGGACCAGCCGGCATCGCGCCCTCTCGAATTCAGGGCCTTCACCCCGATCACGACATCTTTCCCGTACCATTCCTCCGCGGGCGCGGCGTACCGCACGGCGGCCCCGGAGTTGGGAACGTTCGGCAGGCGTTTCGCATCGGCGAGCGTGGGGCCGATCCGGAGATCCAGATCCGGCGGTTGCTTCAGAACCAGCCCCTCGGTACTTTGTTTGGGAATGCTGAACTGGATAATGATGTTCGAGCCGCGCTCGACCGCCGCGAGATCGGCGATCCTGACGGGAAGGTTGAGAGCCGGCGGAAGCGTTTCCCCGATGTAGCCGCAATTTGCCAGCGTGAGCGCGAGAGC
>JBPCKZ010000203.1:0-32073 GCA_051003795.1 Bryobacteraceae bacterium
CGTGTGGACACTTATTCCGAGAGCCGGAAAAACCTGTGTTCACACGAGTGTGGATACGGCAGGCACGAGTGCCCGCGCCACATTGCAGCAGCGTTCCTACCGATGCTGCTTCTGCTCGCCGGTTGCCGCCAGGACATGCACGACCAGCCCAAATACAAGCCCCTGCGCCACAGCAACTTCTTCGAGGATGGGCGCACCTCGCGCCCGCTCGTTCCCGGCACCGTCGCGCGCGGAGAACTTCACGAAGACGTTGCCTTTTACACCGGCAAGAACGGCAAAGACGATCTCGACGCGTTCCCGATCCAAGTCGACAAAGCCGTTATCGAGCGCGGCCGGCAGCGCTTCAACATTTATTGCAGCCCCTGCCACGGAGAGATCGGCAACGGTCTCGGGATGATCGTGCGCCGCGGCTTCAAGCAGCCGCCGTCGTATCACATCGATCGCCTGCGCAAAGCCCCCGTCGGACATTTTTACGACGTAATCAGCAATGGCTATGGCGCCATGCTGAATTACGCGCAGCAAATCGAAGCGCGCGACCGCTGGGCCATCGTGGCTTACATCCGCGCGCTGCAGTATAGCCAGAACGCGAATGTCGCCGAGCTTTCGCCCGAAGAACGCGCCCAACTTCCCGCGCCCGGCACGTCGAACGCGACTCCCGCCAACCCAACCGTGCCGCAAGTGAACGATCAACGAAATTTCCCAGCACGCCCCGCCGTGCCGCCGTCCGTCCGTCAGGGAAAGAGACAATGAACGACAACCCATACTTGATGGCGCCGGATTTGACTGGAGACTTGCGCCGCTGGCAAGGCAAAGCGCTGATCGTCGGCGTAATCGGCCTCCTGCTCTGCATTTTGGGCTTTATCCTCGATCGCCAGCAGTTCTTCCGGTCATACCTCATCGGATTCTTCTTTTGGATGGGCATGGGCCTGGGCTCCATGGGCATGCTGATGATGCATCACCTTTCAGGCGGCGCTTGGGGCATGGTGATCCGCCGGCCTCTGGAATCGGGCACGCGCGGCGTATACCTCATGATTCCGCTGTTCCTGCCGCTGGTCTTGGGCATGGGAACGCTGTATCCGTGGACCCGGCCCGAAGCCGCGCACGATGCGGTGCTTCAGGCCAAATCTTTTTACTTGAATCAGCCGTTCTTTTTCGCGCGCATCGTTTTCTATTTTGCGATCTGGGGCGCGATGGTCTTCTTCTTGAACAAGTGGTCCGTCGATCAAGACCGCGGCGGGCCGATGCCTTGGTCCAACAAGTTGGAGATGTTCAGCGGTCCGGGCCTCGTTGTTTACGCGCTCACCATCACGTTCGCCGCGGTGGATTTGCTGATGTCGCTCGATCCGCATTGGTTTTCGACGGTGTACGGGCTGCTCGTAATGATCGGCCAGGGCCTGTCCGCGCTTGCCTTCATGATTGCGGTCCTGGTGCTATTGGCCACTCGTCCGCCGCTTTCGGATCTTATTACCAAACGGCATCTGCACGACCTCGGCAAACTGCTGCTCGCGTTCGTGATGCTGTGGGCATACTTGTCGTTTTCGCAGTTGATCATTATCTGGTCGGGCAACTTGCCGGAAGAGATCCCGTGGTACGTGAACCGGTTCAACGGCGGCTGGCTATATGTCGGCTGGGTGCTGCTGTTGTTCCATTTCGTGCTCCCCTTCCTGATGTTGCTGTCGCAAAGCTTGAAGAAGAACCCGAAGCAGCTATTGTTCGTCGCCGTTTGGGTGGTGATTATCCGGCTGGTGGATGTTTTCTGGCTGGTGGAGCCGAATTTCGACAAGGGCGCGCTGCGGCTGCATTGGATGGATCTGGCGGCGCCGATCGGCATCGGCGGCGTGTGGATCTGGTGGTTCTTGAGACAATTGCAACAACAGCCGTTGATGCCGGTCAACGCGCCCGATTTACAAAAGATATTGGACCATGGACGACATCATTAAGCGCGAACTCCCCTCCGAGGAGAACCCGAGAGTCGCGGCGGAACCCGGCGACGCGGACGTTTTTGCCATCACCAAATACGGAATTGGCTTGGCGATTTGCGTCCTGATCGTGGCGATGGCGATGTGGGGATTATTCGATCTGTTCTATGACCGGGAAGCGGCGGCCAACGCGGAATCTCCGATTGCGAAGCGAGTGCTGGATGAGAGGCCCAAGGCGCCGCCGGAACCGCGTTTGCAAGCCACGCCCCGAATCGAATTGAAAGAACTGCGCGAAAGCGAGGCGAAAATTCTGGGCGGCTACGGGTGGATCGACCCGGATAAAGGGATCGTGCGGATTCCGATCGATCGCGCGATGGATGCGGTGCTGAAGAAGGGGTTGCCAACCAAGGTGACGCCCAAATGAACCGCGCCGCGTTACTGTTCGTGTTGTTCGGTTGCTCGCTCATGGCGCAGGATCTTCTCAACTTCAAGGGTACCGACCGCCAATCGCCGCTCAAGTACGTCGGCATCGACCAAAAATTAAACGCGCAGCTTCCGCTCGACACGGTTTTCCGCGACGAAACCGGCCTCCAAGTCAAATTAGGCGGCTATTTCGGCAAGCGCCCCGTCGTTCTCGCCTTGGTGTACTACACCTGCCCGATGCTCTGCACGCAAATCCTCAATGGAACGGAGCGGGCCCTCAAGCTTCTGTCGTTCGATCCCGGCAAGGAGTTCGAAGTGGTGTCCGTCAGCTTCGACGCGCGCGAAACCCCGGCGATCGCGGCCGCGAAAAAAGCGGTCTACATGAAGGCTTACGACCGCCCGGGCACGGCGAACGGCTGGCATTTTCTTACCGGCGACGTGAATTCGATCAAAGCGCTTACGAGTGCCGTGGGGTTCCGCTACGTTTTCGACCCGCACACTAATCAATTCGCGCACGCCAGCGCGATTTACATCGTGACGCCGCAAGGCAAAATGTCGCGATACTTCTATGGAATCGACTATTCGGCGAAAGATATCCGGTTCGGGCTCATTGAGGCCTCGCAAAACAAAATCGGCAACGCGGTCGATCAAATTCTGCTGTTCTGTTACCACTACGATGCATCCACGGGAAAATACACGCCGGTCGCGATGAGTGTTCTACGGCTGGCCGGCGGCGCGACGGTGCTGCTGCTCGGCGGATTTGTCGCGATCATGCTGCGAAGGGAATCGAAACCGGGCGTGAACCGCGCCGCATAGCCTATGTTGCCGAAATTCATACCTATCTTCCCGGATCAGGCATCCACCATCGCCAAGCAGGTCGACGGTCTCTATACGTACATGCTGCTCGTCAGCGCTTTTTTTTCGGTGCTGATTGCGTTTTTGGTCATTTTCTTCGCCATCAAGTACCGGCGGCGCTCCAATTCGGAACTGCCGCGGGCCGCCCATGGCGGGCTGCTGCTTGAGATCACGTGGTCGGTGATCCCGCTGGGCATTTCCATGGTGATGTTCGCGTGGGGGACCAGCATCTACTTCACGGAATCGCGGCCGCCGGACGATTCGATGGAAGTTTATGTCACCGGCAAACAATGGATGTGGAAGATCCAACATATGGAGGGGCAGCGCGAGATTAACGAGCTGCACATCCCGGTCGATCGGAACATCAAGCTCACCATGACGTCGGAAGACGTGATTCACGATTTTTTCGTCCCGGCGTTCCGCACCAAGGCGGATGTGCTTCCGGGTCGCTATACGACGGAGTGGTTCCGTCCCACCAAGGTAGGCCAATATCACATATTTTGCGCCGAATACTGCGGCACCAATCATTCGGGCATGGTCGGAACCGTCTATGTGATGGACCCGGCGCAATACGACAATTGGCTCGGCGGGGGAGGCGGCATGGGATCGATGTCGCAGAAAGGCGAAGCGCTGTTCGAGCAATTAGGCTGCGTGACGTGTCACGTAAAAGACGGGAAAGGCCGCTGCCCGAACCTCGTTGGACTCTACGGGACCACGGTCCACCTCGAAAAACACGCTCCCGTGACGGCCGACGCTCCTTATATCAGAGAGTCGATTCTTTATCCGCAAGCGAAAGTGGTGGAGGGTTATCAGCCGATCATGCCCACGTTTCAGGGGCTGGTTACCGAAGATGGCATTCTGGAATTAATCGAGTACGTTAAGTCCATTGGCCCGAAGAATAAGAATACGTCGGCCGCGGGAGCCGCGGCAGCCGGCGCGACGACGGGCGGGCCGGCGACGGGCGGAGTTCCTTCCGGCTCCCGTCCGATGTCGCGACAGCAGATCCGGACTAATCCAGGCGCGTCGTCGTTACCGAAAAGCCGGTAAATAGTTGAAGTTGGAAACCATATGATTACCGCAACAGAAGCAGTAGCCGAAAAGAAAAATTATCTCAACGCGGAGTACGGGATCAAGAGCTGGCTCCTAACCCAGGACCACAAGCGCATCGCCATTCTCTATCTGATCGCGGTGACGTTCTTCTTTTTCATCGGCGGCCTTTTCGCCGTGTTGATCCGGCTCGAACTGGCGACGCCCGCGGGCGACCTGGTGAGTTCGAACACCTACAACAAGCTGTTCACCATGCACGGCATTATCATGGTGTTCTTCTTCCTGATACCATCGATTCCCGCGATTCTCGGCAATTTCATGCTGCCGATGATGCTGGGCGCCAAAGATCTGGCGTTCCCGCGGATTAATCTCCTGAGCTGGTACATCTACATGCTCGGCGGCGCATTCACGCTTTACGTCCTGCTCACCGGCGGCGTCGATACGGGCTGGACGTTTTATACGCCATTCAGCACGTCCTATTCGAACGGTTATGTCATCGCGACGGCCTTGGGCATCTTTATCAATGGCTTCTCCGCCATTCTCACCGGCCTCAATTTCATCGTTACCACGCATCGCATGAGAGCGCCGGGCCAAACGTGGTTCCGGCTGCCGTTGTTCATTTGGTCCATATACGCCACCAGCATGATTCAGGTGCTCGCCACGCCCGTTCTGGCGGTTACCATGATCCTGTTATTGATGGAACGCGGATTTCATATCGGCATCTTCGATCCCGCGCTGGGCGGCGATCCGGTCCTGTTCCAGCACCTGTTCTGGTTTTACTCGCACCCCGCCGTGTACATCATGATCCTGCCGGCCATGGGCGTAGTCAGCGAAATTGTCACTACTTTCTGCCGGAAGCCTCCGTTCGGCTACACGTTCATCGCGTTTTCGAGCGTCGCGATCGCGGTCTTCGGATTCCTGGTGTGGGGGCATCACCTGTTCGTCAGCAGCCAGTCCATTTACGCGGGCATGGTGTTCTCCATCCTGAGTTACCTGGTGGCGATCCCTTCCGCGATCAAGGTCTTTAACTGGACCGCGACCATGCACAAGGCCTCGATCCAGATGACGACGCCGATGCTTTACGCGCTTGGATTCATCGGGCTATTTACCATCGGCGGCCTGACCGGAATCATGCTCGCTTCTCTCGGGATGGACGTGCATTTGACCGATACCTATTTCGTGATTGCCCATTTCCACTACGTCATGGTGGGCGGAGCGATCATGGGCTACATGGGCGGCATTCACTTCTGGTGGCCGAAAATGACCGGCAAGATGTATCCGGAAGCATGGGCCAGGCTCTCGGCCGTAATTATCTTCCTCGGGTTTAACCTGACGTTTTTCCCGCAATTTATCCTGGGTTATCTGGGGATGCCGCGCCGCTATCATGTTTATCCGCCCGAGTTTCAGGTTTGGAACGTGCTCTCTTCCGCTGGCGCTTCCATTCTCGCAATCGGTTATTTACTGCCGTTTTTCTACTTCGCCTGGTCGCTGAAGTACGGGGAGGCCGCCGGACCCAATCCATGGGGCGCGACCGGTCTCGAATGGCAGACCCCCTCGCCGCCTCCTACCGAAAACTTCGAGATTACGCCCGTCGTCACGCAGGACCCCTATACGTATTCGACTCAGGAGGAAAAGCAGTTTGCCTGACACGCACGCGCTTGACGTAAGGCATCATTTTGTAGACGCCGAGCAGCAGAAAGACGCGTCCACGCTGGGAATGTGGATTTTCCTGGTGACGGAGATCATGTTTTTTGGCGGCATGTTCATGGCGTATATCGCCTACCGCCACGCTTACCCCGAGGCGTTTGCCGCGGCCAGCGAAAAGCTGAATGTTTGGCTTGGCGGAGCCAATACCCTGGTGCTGATCTGCAGCAGTTTGACGATGGCGATGGCGGTCCATTCGGCCGCGCTCGGCAAAAAGAAACCGATGATTGCGTTTCTACTGCTTACCCTTGGACTAGGATCGGTCTTCCTCGGCATCAAGGGGATCGAGTACCACGATAAATTCGTCCACCACGAGGTGCCGGGGCCGAATTTCGCTTTTGAAGGTCCCGACCCGCAGCACGCCACCCTATTTTTCTCGCTGTATTTCGGCATGACGGGTCTCCACGCGCTGCACATGATCGTTGGGGTGGCCATTATCCTGGTCCTTCTCTGGCAGGCTCACAAGAACCATTTTTCCGCCGAGTGGCACACGCCCGTCGAGATGTTCGGACTGTACTGGCATTTCGTCGACATCATTTGGATTTTCCTGTTTCCATTGCTTTACCTGATCGACCGCAGCGGCAGGTGAAACCATGACCGAGCACATCGTTCCCGTAAAAATTTACGTTTATGTTTTCCTGACGCTGATGGTGATGACGGTGGTCACCACCGCCGTCGCCTTTGTCGATCTCGGAAGGTTCAACGTGGTGGTCGCGCTGGCGATCGCGTTTTTCAAGGCGTCGCTGGTCGTGTTGTTCTTCATGCACGTTCACTACAGCACCAAACTGACGAAAATGATCGTCGCGGCGGGCATATTCTGGCTGGCGATCATGGTCTTCTTCACCATGTGCGACCTGCTGACGCGCGGTTGGCTGCACGTGCCCGGAAGGTAGTGTTTTTGTTTACCGCGACCGAGTTTTGGGCCTGCTATGCTTCGATCATAAGTCGGGATAGTCTTATGCGCACCACTGCCAAAATCGAACACAAAGGCCAGGTTACGATTCCGCCGCGGGTGCGCGAGCAGGCCGGTCTGTCCCAGTGCGACCTGGTCGAGTTTTCATTTCAGCGCGGCAAGATCGTCATGACGCCTAAACTGGCGATCGATCTCTCTGAGTTCCCGAACGCCGACGACGAGTACACGCCCGAGCAGCGCCGGATCATTGATGCCCGTCTGGACAAATCCGACGAAAACATTAAGGCTGGTCGCGTTCACGGCCCTTTCACGGCAAAAGAAGCCAGCACCTATATCGAGCGCCTGTCCATGGAGCGAACGGCAGTCAAACAAACTAAGCGTTCGCGTCGATGAAAATTGTTTTCTCCGATCGCGCTTTCGATTGCGATCGCCGATGCACCAGCTACCGTGCGCAAGGCCCTTTACAAACAGTTTGCCTTTTTTGAACGCGACCTGCGCCATCCTTCATTGCGCGCCAAGATGTACGACGAGGCTAGAAATCGGAGGCAGGCCCGCGTTAACCGCGATTGGCGTTTTTATTTCACTATCGAGCGTGACGCTTACTTTATCCAAGACATCGCGCCCCATCCGAAATAACGGAGCGCGGCTGGCGCAGGCACGGCTGGTGCAACCCTCGCTCTCCCGTTTTACGAAGGGGCGCGAGAGTCCGGTTCGATCTGAATCAGGGAATCGTCCACTTCGTCGCCTTCCGGGTCGATGATCGCGTAAATCGCATCCAGCTTATCTTGCAAGATGCTGTTTTGCTCCTCCAGAAAGCGGATACGGTCAAGCAATTCTTTTTCTGTCGCCATACTTCCTTCTCATTCTCATCTGAAGCTGCGCAAAGCCGGGTCCGGCAAATGTGGAATTCCGTTGAACGAGAATAATCGCGGCTCGTCTTTGCCCGTTCGCAACACCGAAATCGCAGTGTTGTACATCAGTCCCGCCAGTTGCATGATCTTCCGGGCCTCTAGGCCCAGCGCCGCGCCAATCCACGCCGCAATCGGCGTGGCCGACGTAAACACCGCGATGTTTTCTTCCCGTCCGCACTCCGGCACCGCGGCCGCCGCCCGCCGGACTCTCGCGCGGAACTGCTCGAACGATTCGCCCTCGAACAGGTAGCGTCCCTCCACCCAGGCGCGCACAACGGTCGTGTCGCATGGCGACCAAGTGTGATGAATCGGGGAATTCTCGTCCGCAATTTGCCGCGTCATTTCTTCGTATTCGCTTCGAAACCGCGTGTCTTCCCGGCAAAGTTGAGGCGCAATCCCGCGATACACTTCATCCAAATCGAACTCGTTCCAGTTCGGGTCGAAAACCAATTCGGGACAACTCTTACCTTTCTCGATAACGGCAAGGGCCGTGTCCCGTTGGCGCGCGAGCGTACCCGAGTAGACGGCCCGAAATCGAATTTCCCGCGCCGCGATATGTTCGCCGAGCAGGTTGGCTTGCGCGCGTCCCGTCTCCGAAAGTTCGTCGTACGACTGGCGTTTCCCCGCCTGCCCGTGGCGGATCAAATAGATGGAACTCAACCCACATTATGATATGAGGCACAATGCCCAGTATCTTTCGCGATCGTCTGCTGGAAGGAAAAAATGCATTCATCACCGGCGGGAGCAGCGGGATCTGCCTCGCGCTAGCCGAGCGTTTCGCCGGACACGGCGCGAGAGTTTCGATTCTCGGCCGGTCGCGAGAGAAGCTCGATCGCGCCGTTGCGGAGATAAAAGCGAAAGGCGGCGAAGCGGCCGGTTATGCCGCCGACGTGCGCCAGTACGATGCGCTGGCGGAAGCGTTGAAGTCCGCGCGAGAGAGCTGGGGCGAAATCGATATCCTCGTCTGCGGCGCCGCCGGAAATTTTCCGGCCCCGGCGCTCGGGATGTCGGCAAACGGGTTCAAGGCGGTAATCGATATCGATGTGCTCGGCACCTTCAACGCCTGCCGCGGCGCTTACGAACATTTGCGCAAACCGGGCGCCTCGATCGTCAACATATCCGCGACACACGCGTTCCGGCCGATCGCGATGCAGGCGCATGTCTGCGCGGCGAAAGCGGGCGTGGATCTGCTCACCAAGACGCTCGCGCTCGAGTGGGGCCCGGCGGGCGTGCGCGTGAATTGCGTTACGCCGGGGCCAGTCGAGGATACCGAAGGAATGCGGCGGCTCGCGCCCGATGAAGAGAGCCGCGCGCGCGTCCGGAAGACCGTTCCGCTCGGACGTTTCGCCGAGCGCGGCGAGATTGCCGATCTCGCGCTGTTCCTCTGTTCCGATGCCGCGCAATTCATCACCGGCGCGATCTACGTGTGCGATGGCGGGCAATCGCTTGGCGGGTTTGGTTTCAGTTGAGGCACAATGGGAGAAACGTCCCGCTCCCATGAAATTTACAGTTTTCCTTTTGGCGATTACCACGCTGGCGCTTCCGGGCGCGGACAAGAAGCATAAGGCTCCCGAAATCGAAATGACGGAAGTGAGCGCTAGACGAACCGAGGGTTTGGTGGATATCGACGCCCGCGCGCGCAACGTGGGCGAGAAGCCGATCCGCGGACTCACGCTTGTATTCCAATTTTTCGGGCCGGAGCGTGCACCGTTAACCTCGCAAAAGGCAACGGTTGAGGAAGAATCGCTTGCACCCGGCGGAGAAACCGCGATACATGCGCAGTTAAACGACCCTCCGCGCGCCGTCATACTGGAAATTTCGGCCGTGGACGAGCCCGGCCACGATCTGAGAGTGGCAAAGCCCGGCCCCTACCCGATCGAATAATTCGGAAAATGCAAAAAGCCATAAGGCCCGCCAAAGCCATTCAGGGCGCCGTCCGGCTTCCCGGCGATAAATCCATATCGCACCGCTACGCGATCCTCGCCGGCTTGGCCGAAGGGGCCTCGCACTTGCATAATTTCTCAACTGGCGCGGATTGCCACTCCACGCTGAACGCGGTTCGCGCGCTCGGAATCCATGTCGAAGAGAATGGCACGGACGTAACCATCCACGGCCAAGGGCTGCACGGATGGAAATCTCCAGGCCAGGATCTCGATGCCGGCAATTCGGGCTCTACCATCCGCATGATGTCCGGGGCGCTCGCCGCGCAGCCGTTTACCTCGCGGATCGGGGGGGACGAATCGTTGTCGCGCCGCCCCATGGACCGCGTAATGCAACCGCTGACTCAGATGGGGGGCCGCATCACCGCGCGCGGCGGCCGCTTTCCGCCGCTGATCATCGAAGGAACCGGTTTACGCGCGATCGACTACACGCTTCCGGTGCCCAGCGCGCAGGTGAAGACGTGCATTCTGTTCGCCGGGATGTATGCGGATGGGCCGACTATCGTGCGCGAGTCGATCCGTTCGCGCGACCATACGGAGATCGCACTGCGGGAATTCGGCGCCGACATCGCCTTGCGGCGGGGCGTCATCACGCTGCATGGTCCCGCCGTCTTGACCGGACGCGAGCTCATGGTTCCGGCCGATCTCTCGTCCGCTGCGTTCTTCATCGTGGCGGCGCTGCTGGTGCCTGGTTCGCAGCTTTTGATTCAGGGTGTCGGCTTGAATCCCACGCGGTCCACGCTGCTCGATTTCCTGATTTCGGCGGGCGCGCAAATCCGCGTCTTGCATCTGGAGCAGGTCAATGGGGAGCTGGTCGGGAACATTCAGATTAGCTACTCGCCAATACGGGGCGGAGTGATCGAAAAATCCACGACCGCCGCGTTGATCGATGAGATCCCGGTGCTCGCGGTGCTGGGCGCGGCAAGCGAAGAAGGCCTTGTAATCCGGGACGCGCGTGAGCTGCGCATCAAAGAGACGGACCGCATCGCAACGGTAGCGGATAACTTCGCGCGCATGGGAATCCGCGTGGAGCAAACACCCGATGGCATGACGATTCCCGGACGCCAGAAATTTCGCGCCGCGCGTTTCGATTCGTTCGGCGATCATCGCATCGGCATGGCGTTCGCGGTCGCCGCGTTACTCGGCGATGGAGAGTCCATCGTCGACAACGCCGAAGCCGCTTCCGTATCGTTCCCCGAGTTTTACAACATCCTGGATGAGGTGGCGGTTTGAAAATCGAAACGAAGGCAGCGGTGTTACCGGCCGCCCAGCAGCCTGTGGAGATTCGCAATGTTGAAGTATCGGATCCTCCGGCGGGGCACGTCCGGGTGCGCATGGAAGCGTGCGGGATCTGCCACTCCGATTTATTCGTAGCCGGTCTGCCGAAGTTGCCGTTGCAACCTCTGACGCTTGGACACGAGGGCATCGGCGTTGTCGAATCGGCTGGGCCGGATGCGGGCGAATGGGCCGCGGGCGACCGCGTTGGCATCACGTTTCTCGGCTCGACGTGCGGGGAATGCGAATACTGCCGGACCGGCCGCGAGCGGTTCTGTCCTAAACAAAAGAACACCGGCTACACCGTGAACGGCGCATTGGCTGGATACGCCATTGCGGCGGCGCATCGATTGGTTCGCGTTCCCAAGGCGCTGCCGGCGCACGAAGCGGCCCCTTTGTGCTGCGCCGGATGGACTGCATACGGAGCCTTGCGGGAAGCGGAGCTCGCGGCGGGACAGAGTGTCGCGATATTCGGATTCGGAGGGCTGGGACATCTGGCGCTGCAGTATGCGCGCAACCTGGGCGTCCGCGCGATTGTGGCGGATATCGCCGAATCGAAGCTGGAACGCGCGCGGTCGCACGGCGCGGAATTGGCGGTTCTGGCCGAAGAAGGCGGCCGGCAAATTCAGAAGCAAGCCGGCGGAGTGGATGCGGCTATCGTGTTCACGGCATCTCCGGCCGCCATCGAGCAGGCATTTCGAGCGGTGAAGCGAAATGGCACGGTAGTCCTGGTGGGTCTGGCGAACTCGAGCTTCACTCTGCCCATCGCGGATACGATCTTGAAGGGCATCCGCCTGCGCGGAAGCTTCCTCGGCACGAAGGACGATTTGGAAGCCGTATTCCGGCAGGCGGAAACCGGAGAAGTGAAAGCGGAGACTGAGCGGCATGAATTAGAAGAGACCCCGCGCCTGTTGGAGCGTTTGCTAAACCATGATGTGCAAGGCCGCGCGGTAGTTGTATTCTAGATTTTCAGCGTTGTATCCGCGCCGATCCGCCCTTCGCGAACGTCCGCACCTGTTCCACGGTAGCCATGGTCGTGTCGCCGGGAAACGTGGTCAGGAGCGCTCCGTGCGCCCACCCCAGCTTGATCGCCTCTTCCGGCGGTTCGCCCGTTAGGAGGCCATAGAATAAGCCTGACGCAAAACCATCGCCGCCGCCCACGCGGTCCAGAACGTCGAGCTCGCACGTCGGCGCAATATGGGTCTCGCCGTTAATCCACGCCACCGCGCCCCAGCTATGGCGGTTGGTCGAGTGCACTTCGCGCAAGGTGGTTGCCACCACTTTGATTTGAGGATGCTGCTTCACCACGCGGTCGATCATCTCGAAAAAGGCGCTGGGGTCGAGATTCGAAGTCCGCGCGACTTCGGGGCCGGGGATGCCCAAACCGCTCTGCAGATCCTCCTCATTTCCGACGAGCACATCCACGTTATCGACGATCCGCTTCATAACCGAAACGGCGCGATCGCCGCCGCCGAATACCTTCCAGAGCTTGGCGCGAAAATTGAGGTCGAAGGAGACAACCGCGCCGGCCGCTTTGGCGGCCTGCATCCCCTCGATAATCAACTCAGCGGTGGTTTCCGAGAGCGCCGCGAAGATGCCCCCGCTGTGAAACCAGCGGACGCCGGGCGCGAAGATCGCCTTCCAGTCGAAGTCGCCGGGCTTGAGCCGCGCGGCGGCCTCGTTGCAGCGGTTGTAAAAGACGACGGGCGCGCGCACGCCCTTTCCCTGGTCGCTGTAAACGGCGGCGATATTCGGTCCGGTCACGCCATCGTGCTCGAAGCGCTTGTAAAAAGGCTTCACTCCCATGGCTTTCACGCGCTCGGCCACCAATTCACCGATCGGGTAATCGACCATCGCCGACGCGACTCCGGTCTGCATGCGGAAGCAGTCCGCCAGATTCGCGGCCGCGTTGAATTCCCCGCCGCTGACGTGGATCTTGCATTCGGTTGCCTTACGGAACGGGATGATTCCGGGGTCGAGCCGATGGACCAGGGCGCCTAGCGATAGAAAATCCAACGCGCCATCCGAGCGGATGTCCAGCCCGTAGTTCATTAACGTCGCTCGCCTCGGAACTTCGAAAGCAGCCGCGTGATTTCGAGGTATAGCCAGATCAACGTGACCATCAGGCCGAACGCGCTGTACCACTCCATGTACTTCGGCGCGCCGCGCTGAGCGCCCTGCTCGATGAAGCTGAAATCGAGGACCAGGTTCAGCGCGGCTACTATCACCACCGCCAGACTGAACAGGATGCCAATGGGACCGCTGCCGAAAATACCGGGGATCTGGACGTGGAAAAAGCCGAGCACGATATTCGCGAAGTAGACGACGGCAATTCCGCCGGTTGCCGCGACTACGCCCATGGTGAATCTCCGTGTCGGTTGAATCAAGCCGGACCGGTACGCCAGCAGCAGGCAGAAGCAGGTTCCGAACGTCAGGGCTACGGATTCGATTGCGATGCCCGGAAAGCGCGCCTCCAGCATGGCGGAAAACGAGCCCAGAAAGAGGCCTTCAAGCAGCGCGTAAATCGGGGCGGTTACGGGCGACCATTCTTTCTTGAAGATCGTCACCATCGCGGCGATGAAACCGCCAAACGCGCCGATCATCGTATAGCCGCCGACCGAAGCCGGGTCGCCCGTGGTCAGGAACTGGTTCCACGTCCAGCAAGCGGTCGCCAGGACGCACAGCAACAGGATTCCGGCGCGGTTGACTGTCCCGGAAATGGTCATGGAGGGGCCGTACCCGGCACGCACGCCGCTGACGTCGTAGGTCGTGCCGGTAAAAGCGGGATTTGAGGTTTGCATGTTCACATTCATATCGTTACATCGATTTAGATGCGGCGGGGCTCATTTTCCGATGCAGAAGGTCGAAAAGATGCGATTCAGGATGTCGTCGGCGGTGGTCGCGCCCGTGATTTCGTCGATGGCGCGAAGGGCGCCGTAGAGATCGAGCAGCAGCATCTCGTGCGGAATGTGTTCCACGATAGCGGTCCGGGCGGCTTCGAGCGAATCCAAAGACTCGCGCAGAAGGCGCTCCTGGCGCAGGCTGGTGATTAGGCCGGTTTCTTCTTCGGATGTACCATGTGCGCCGCGCGGGGCGACTGCGTCCACGATTGCCCGGCGAAGAGCGCCGATGCCTTCGCCGGTGAGGGCGGAGACGGGAATCGCTTCTCCTGGAGATTGCGAGCGCGGCAGATCGCATTTGTTCGCGGCCAGCAGCCAGCGGCCTTGTTCGCGCGCCCGGGCGATCAGATCCAAATCCGCCGTATCGAGCGGCGCGGAAGCATTCACGACAACCAGCGTCAGGTCTGCGTCGGCCATCGCCTGGTAACTGCGCTCGATGCCGAGCGATTCGACTACGCTTTCCCCCTGCCGGATTCCCGCCGTATCCACCAGCTTTACTGGAATCCCTTCGATAGCCGCCACTTCCGAGACCAGATCGCGCGTGGTGCCGGGAAGATCGGTGACGATGGCGCGGTCCTGTTCCAGAAGCCGATTGAATAAGCTGCTCTTGCCGACATTGGGGCGGCCGGCGATTGCGAGCGTCAAGCCGGAGCGGACGATGCTGCCATAAGCGAATGTCGCGGCGAGGCGCGCAATTCCGGCGAGCACGGGTTCGAGGCGGCGGAGCAGTTCGTGATTCGGGGCGACGCTGATATCGTCCTCCGCGAAATCGATTCCGGCCTCTAGCAGGGCAATCAACTCGACGAGTTGGCGCTTGACCGGGGCGATGCGGCGGGACACCGAGCCCTCCACCTGACGCGCGGCGATGCGGGCCTGATAGAGCGTAGTGGAGTCGATGAGATCGCGCACGGCTTCGGCTTGGGGGAGGTCGATGCGGCCGTTGACATAAGCGCGGAGAGTGAATTCGCCCGGCTCGGCCAAACGCGCCCCGTGGGCCAGAGCGCGTTCGACGCAATGGCGCAGCACGACGGGCGAGCCGTGGCAGGAGATCTCGACCACATCTTCGGCGGTGTAGGAGCGCGGATTCTCGAAGAAGGTGGCGACGACTTGATCGACGTCGTCAAGTTCCGCCAGGGCGGCGCACCAGGATCGCAATGGAGCGGCAAGCTTAAGAAAGGCTTCGGCGATCCGGCGGGATTGGGTGCCGGAGAGACGGACGAGGCCAAGACCGCCGCGTCCCGGCGGGGTGGAAATGGAAACGATGGTGTCGCGAAGATTCACTTTGACATTTGTGGCGCGGGCACTCGTGCCTGCCGTGTCCACAATCGTGTGGACACTCGTTCCGAAACCCCTGTCCACACGATTGTGGACACGGCAGGCACGAGTGCCCGCGCCACGGGACTTGAATTAGCGTCCGCGGCGAGGCGGCGGTGGCGGTGCGGGCAAGCTCGCCATTCCGGCCGGATAAATCACCACCTGGCGGTAGCCTCCGAAACCGGCGCTCTCGCTGCGAACGGCGCTTTCGTTTCGCAGCGCCACGTGGATCACCCGGCGCTCCCGGCTGTTCATGGGATTGAAGCGGAACGGAACTCCGGTCGTCTTCACTCGTTCGGCCGCGGCCGTGGCGCTCAAACGCAGCTCCTCGATGCGCAACATGCGGTAATCGTTCGCATCGAAGGAGAGCCGCGAATGATCCTCGGACGGAATCCGCAGGGCTTCCATGGAGACCTGCTCGAGTGCTAACAGCAGCTCCGCTTTGTTGGCAAGCAATAAGTCCACGTCGCGCCCCGAGAAGCGAACCACCACCTCCGGATTCTCAATCTCCGGGTTGGAAAAATCGCCCGGCGCGGCTTGGAAATCAAGCGCGAATCCCGCCTGCTTCAAGACGGGCCGTAAGAATTGCTCCAGATGCGGACCGATCGATTCGACCGTGTACTTTCTATCGCTCATTTCCGGGCAATCTTTTTCTGAGTTAAGACCTGCACGGCTGGGCCGGACTCCACCGGCGTCATAGTCTTATTGAAAAACCACTGTTGCGCGATGCCGACCAAATTTCCAGTCAGCCAGTATAGCACCATGCCGCTCTGCACCGAATAGAAGAAAAAGCCCATGAAAAGGGGCATGATGGCCATCATTTTCTGCTGGTTCGGATCGCCGCCCGCCACCGGCGTCATCTTTTGCATGATGAACCCGGTGATAATCATCAGGATCGGCAAAACGTGAATCGCAATCTGCTCGGGCTGCGATAAATCGCTCACCCAGAGCCAACTGGCGTTGCGCATTTCAATCGAGACGGCAAGCACCTTATAGAAAGCGAACAGGAATGGCATCTGAATCAGCAACGGCAAACACCCGCCCATGGGATTCGCGCCGTTGGCCTTGTACAGGTCCATCGTTTCCTGATTCTTCTGAGCCTGGCGCGGATCGGTCAACTTCATGGCCTTGTACTTCTCATTGATCGCGGCGATCTGCGGCTGAAGCCGCTGCATCTTCTTCATCGACTTCATGTTCGTCAGCTTCAAGGGGAACAGAAGGATGTTGATGAAAATCGTGACGATGACAATCGACCAGCCGTAGTTGTGGACGAACTGGTTATTGAGAAGCCGCAGGACGAGGAACAGAGGCTTGGCAAGAATGCCGAACCAGCCGAAATCGACAATCTGCTCGAGCTTGGGATTCACCTTGCGAAGGGTGTCGATGTCTTTCGGGCCCACAAAAAGCGAAAGGTTATTCGTGCCTCCGCCCCCGACGGCGGCTCCGACGAAAGGCTCGTCCTTCTTGTCGTAGAGGGTGGGGACCGAATCGTTGAACGTGGTGGTTTCGATGGCGCCAGGGCCCGATGGGAGAAAAGCCGCGGTGAAATATTGGTCTTCAATCCCGGCAAAAGAGAAAGCGCCGTCGGCGTTCACGGGGCCGTTCTTGGCGGCTTTGGCGTTTTCGCGAACGAGCTTTCCGGACGCGGTATCGAAGTGAATCGTGGATTGCTGGCCGGCCGCGCTCTGAACCGCGAAATCGCCAAAACCGCCGCGCCATTCCACCAGATTCGGCAAGGGAGTTCCGTTTTGGGTAACTTCCGTTTCGACGTGCGAAAGATAGCCATTCTTTTCGAATGAAAAGTTCTTCTTGGCGAAAAGACCGTTGTTCGAGTATTCGAAGGAAACGGAGAGGCCATCGGCCGCCGGATTCGCCACAAACAAAGCCTGGTTGAGATCGATGGGCGGCTTCTTATCGCGGAACTCGAGCGAGAACGGATAGCCCACCTTCGGCGCGGCTGCGGTATTCACGATTTCGAGAGGTTTACCGCCGCGGTCTTTGTAATGCTTTAAGGTCCAGCTCCGCACGACGGCGCCGCGATTTGAGAACACAATATGGTATTCATCCGTATCGGCGACAGGCGTGGATTCGACGGCTGCCGCAACAACTCCAGTAGCCGGGGCTGCGGGCGGCGTTGCACCCGAAACAGCGGGAGCCGCTACATTCGCGGATTGGCTCGACGAAGGCGCCGTTTTCTTGACTGCCGGCGCGGGCGGCAGCACCAACTTGTAAAAATACGGAGTGGCGAAGATGACCAGACCCATAAGGACGAACGCGAGGAGCAGGCGCGCCTCCATCGGGAGATCTTTCTTGCCGGTCTGAGTGTGGGAAGTCATTGGTCGTTTATTCGGGTACGGCGTCCACGCCGCCGGCATGGAACGGATGGCAGCGGCCGATTCTCTTAACGCCCAGCCAGACGCCCCTGGCGGACCCATGCCGCACGATGGCCTGCCGCATGTATTCGGAGCAAGTGGGATGAAACCGGCAGGCGGACGGAAGCATGGGAGAGAGGCATCGCTTATACATACGCAAAACGCCCGCTAATGTTTGCTGCAGCGGAGAAAGAGCTTCTCGATCTCGCGTTCCAGCTCCGGGAAAGGGCAGTTCTGGGCGCTCTTGCGAGGATTGAAGACGATCGACCACTGCGGGTTCAAGTTGTCCAGGCGCAGGCGGACGGCTTCCCGCAGGCGTCGCTTGATGCGGTTGCGGACAACGGCGCACCCAATGGCGCGCGGGACGGTAAAACCGATGCGGGGGCCGGGATTTTCGGGATCGGCAAGGCAGAAAGCCGCAAACAACGGGCCGGAATAGCGGGTGCCGTGGTCGTAAACTCTTCGGAAATCGCGCGATCGTAACAGCCGGACACTTTTAGGAAAACCTGCGATTCCGCTACCTCATCTCCGAACGGACGGTAAGTTTCTTGCGCCCCCGGGCGCGGCGCCGGTTAATGACGGCGCGGCCGTCGGCGGTCTTCATGCGGGTAAGGAAGCCGTGAGTCTTGGCGCGCCGGCGGTTGTTCGGCTGAAATGTACGTTTCGGCATTTGTTTTCAGGTTTTAGTGTAGCAAAAAGGCTACTTGACTGGCGGATGAATCAGCGGGATGGCTTCGCGACGCCCGCGCCGATACACTCGGAAACCGTTGACATCGGTCGTAATCAAATCGTGCGTGGGGTGAAGCTCACTCATGCGGATCAGGCACAAATCGGCGAGGTCCGGTTTCCGGTCCTTATAGCGGGAGGCCAGTTCAGACAATCGGGGGACGTGTTCGGCGACGAGAAACGCGATCCGCACCAACCCCTCATGGACAAAATCAAGAACCGCGGAGGCGCTGCCGAGGTGGAATGCGGTTTCGGCCAGCACGGCGTCACACGTCAACAATGGCTCGTTCACGCGCTTTGCTATCTCCACCGCCCATGCATGATGAAGATCGTTGCGATTACCGAACGCGACAAGGAATCCGGTATCGGCGATGACTCTCACTTCCGGGAAAAGCCCTTGCGCGTGGAGAGATCGGCGGGTCCGTCGATACTTCCAGCCAATCGCATGAATGAACTTTCTTGGGAACTTCGCGCCTTTTCCAACTGTTCGCGAATGATCCGGCCGCGCGGCGCGCGCAATTTTTGGGCGGTGGCGGCAAGCCATTCGGCTAAATCGTCGGGCAGTCGGATGGTGAGTGTGTTACGCATGCAGATATAATGTAACCCAAGCGCTTTTGGAACCTTTTCGCGCGTTCCGGTGTCTGGTAGTGTAAAGGCGGCCGTGTCTAGTCCCATACTGCTTGACCTGAACTCGAATTTGCAGAGCGTCCGCGAGGACCGAGTTCTTATCGCCGGGCTCCGCGCCGGGTTGGAAAATTCATACGAGCAGCTGATCCAGCGGTTTCAGCAGCCAGTCTACAACTTGGCGTATCGACTTCTAAACGACTCGGGCGATGCGAGCGATGTGGCCCAGGAAGTGTTTCTGAAAGTCTTTCGTAACGTCGGCCAATTTCGGGAGCAGAGCAGCCTGCGCACTTGGATTTACCGGATTGCGGTCAATGAAGCGCATAATCGCCGCCGGTGGCTATTTCGGCGCCGGCATAAAGAAGTGGGGCTCAACGCGGAGTTTGAAGACGAAGCGCCGCGGGAGCGAATGCTTCGCGACACGGCACGATCGCCATTTGACAGGGCGTTCGATGGCGAGCGGCAGATCCTGATCCGGCAGGCGCTGGCGGCGATTAACCCATCTTTTCGGGCCGCCATCGTCCTACGCGATTTGGAGGATTTGAGCTACGACGAAATTGCCGAGGTTCTGCAAATTTCTTTGGGAACCGTGAAATCCCGTATTTTGCGCGGGCGCGAGGCGTTGCGGGGGCAATTGGCGGAAAGGTTGAATCCGGCGCCCGCCCTGCATCCGGTTCAAACCAGAGAATGCATATGAGCTGTGAGAACGTTCAGAAGTCGCTGTCGGCGTTTCTCGACGGCGAAATCGATCGCGAAGAACGGGAACGGGTTTCGTTTCACTTGGCCGGCTGCCGCGATTGCACCAGCTACTCGCAAGAGTTGGATTCCGTCAGGGCATTGATGCTCGAACTTCCCGTCCTTCAGTGCCCGCCGCGGCTGCAAACCGCGTTGCGGGTAATCGCGTCGCGCGAAAGAACGCGCCGGAGCTGGCGCGATCGCGCTTCGCTCGCGGTGCACAATATCATGCGCCCGCTCGCGGTACCGGCGGCAGGCGGGCTGCTTTGCGCGTTTTTGCTGTTTGCCGTTTTGTGCGACGGTATCGGCCGCGCGGGGAGCTTGGGGAACGACGTTCCGTCCGGTCTTTTCACGCAGGTTACCGTGGAAGATCCATCGCCTTTCGGTTGCAGCGGGCGCGACGTCATGGTGGAGCTGACCATCGATCGGCACGGCAACGTGGCGGATTACAGCGTGCCTGGCGGGAAGCTCAGTCGGGATGAGATGCGGGAGATGGGCAACTTGATCCTGTTCACCAGCTTCAATCCCGCGACGGCGTACGGATTGCCGCTATCGAGCAAGGTTATGGTGAGCTTCCGCCACATCAACGTCCGGGGTTGACCGGCTGTCGCGTCAAAAGCTCGGCCAACATTTTCTAATCAAGGGCGGGATACTAGAGCGCATCGCCGCGGCGGCTTGCGATCCCGGACAACCCCTCGCGATTGAAATCGGCTCCGGAAAGGGCGCCTTAACGGATAAGCTGCTGGCTCGCGCGGAGCGGGTGATTGGGATTGAACTCGATCCGGCGCTGGCGGAGAATCTAGCAGCGCGCTATTCGAGCGAACCGCGTTTCACGCTGGTGCGCGGCGATGCGCTCACCTTCGATTGGACACGATGGGGCGCCGGCATTATCGCGGGAAATCTGCCGTACTATGTTGCCTCGCCGATCGTCTCGCGAGTGCTGCGGACGGGACAGCGCGGTGTTTTTCTGATCCAAAAGGAAGTGGCCGAAAGAATCACCGCCCTGCCGGGACAGCGGGACTACGGTTTTTTTTCGGTCGAGGCGAGGTTGTTTAGCGATCCGGAATTGCTCTTTGGGGTTCCTGCAAACGCTTTTCACCCGCCTCCGAAGGTGGAATCCGCGGTGATCCGGCTGGCCCCGCGTGCGCGCGCGGCGGAATTGGGGATTGGAGACCCGGAAAAATTCTTGCGATTCGTGGGAAGGTGTTTCCAATACAAGCGGAAGACGCTGCGAAATAATCTGGCGGGTTCGTGCGGGAGGGAGATGGTGGATGCTTGGCCCGAAGCCTCGCTGCGCGCCGAGCAACTCGGGATTGAAAAATTCGCGGAATTGTACCGGCGCGCCAGCGGCGTGTAAGACTTGTGGCGCAAGCACTTTTGCGTGCCGCGTCCTTACTCCTGGGGCGCTTGCGCCCCAGGTGCTTGTCTACTCGAAATGAAGCAATCTCCCGCCAAACCGGCGGGAGGCAGCCGGCTCGGTTTCAGACTCCCGAAAAGTCTTGGCGGATTGGCCGTTGAAGCGTGTCGCGAGACTCACCTGAGGATCGAGGAATGCTGCGTGCTGCCCTTCCGGCTTGGCGCGCCGGGGGCCAGGATACTCAGGTCTTGAAAATTGTGGGTGCCACCGAGCGGGATGCCCTTGACCTGTTTCGCTTCGACCGGGCGTTCCGACTTCATAGGTCCGGGCGGTAGATCGGAGAAATTGTAGTTGCCACTTCATTGGCGTGGGCGGAAACGGCTCAGGCCCGTATGCACGTCCGATGACTTTGGCATTGGCGACGGATGCCCCGAATGCGTCCGTGACGTTGCCCACAACCGTTGACCGCTTGGGAAAACGCAAAACGGGAAACGAGCACAGCAGCGCAAACACGGCGCGCGCATCCGGCGGAGAAACGGCTGGAACCGCTGCCTTTTTCTCGAAGCCCGCCATGTGTACGACAGGGCTGCGGCCACGCCGACAGGTTGCATCGGAGATCGGGCAGTCCGTCAGGTTTACGCGCCGTCGGGTTTTATAGCGCGGAAACGGGCCTCCCAGATCTCCAGAGCCACAAGAATCAACTGTGCGGCGGCGGCGATTCGAGGCTATTGCCGCGTGCTTTACATTGAGGACTGAATCGACGGCGATGCGGTAAACTGAGCCAATGCAACCGCCGCAAGTGTTCGTGATTGCGCCATTCAACCCTGAAGGGCGAAGTGTTCAGGATACCGTCCGGCGCGCGGTTGAGGAGGCCGGGTTCGGGGTGGTTCAGCACCGTGATGAATTCCGTCCCGGAGCCGAAATGACCTCTAATATTCTCGACGGCATTCGACAGGCAGATTTGGTTATCGCGGACGTCAGCCGTCAAAACCCAAACGTGCTGTATGAGGTTGGGTTCGCCCACGCTCTCCGCAAACCGACAATCTTGCTGTTTAACATCAAATCCGATTACAATTTACCCACCGATCTTGCTGGGCTTCAGTACATTGCTTACGACCTTGTCAATCTCCCCGGTTTAGCCGATCGCGTCAAGTCGGAGACAAAGGCCCTGACGCTTGAACGGAGTGCCTGATCATTGCGCGAGACGCTCTGTTTCGTCGTGATGCCATTTCGGCCGGAGTTGAACTATTTCTTCCTCTATTTAAAAAGATACCTCGAAGAGAAGTACCGGATACGGGTTGAGCGTGGGGACAGCAATGTGCTCACAAAAGAGATCCTGAGAAAGATCTCCGAGCAGATCTCTGAAGCGTCGTTCCTCATCGCGGATATCACGGGCAGCAACGCAAACGTGTTCTTTGAACTTGGCATTGCACACGAAAGGAACAAGCCGGTTATCTTTCTAACCCAAGACGACCCGAAAGACGCTCCAGTTGACACGCGTCAGTTTGAGTTCATCAAGTACGAGCTCGGCAGGCATGAGGATTTCCTCGCGAAACTCGACAACGCCGTTCGGAATGTGCTCGGATCCAGTCTGGACATTCCACAGTTGTACGAATTTGCTCGCGATTTGCTCAAGCAGTTCAACGTCGAAAGCGGTTTCACGCACGACCAAGCTTCACGCGAGGAGTTTCATGCCCGGCTCGTCCGCGCCGCGGAAACCCAGGGGATCCCCCACTTCGCCGATAGTGCCCGTTTAGGCCCCTTTCTTCTCCCGAAGATCCTCCAGGATGCTACAGATCTGGACGTAATGCAGAGAGTGACGGTTTGGCTTGAAAAACGTGAATCGGCCAGCGTGATAGGTCGCGCCTAGAGGCATTGCAATACAAGTGATACGCATTCGAAAATATGTGAGTGCCTTTGAGCCGGAATCAGCTTTCGAGCACCAGCCCCGAGGGCAGCGCCTCGCCGAAGATTCGTCCCATCGCCCGCTCGTCGCGGCCTTCTTCCCCGTCGAGCATGGGAATCAGCTTGGGATCGATCTTCGCGCGCATGGCTTCGAATGTCGCGGGGGAAACGTCGCGGGTCGGCTCGCCGGTGCGCCTCGCGAGGGCGGCGAGTGCATCGTCCGCATGGGCAGCCGGCAAGAGAGCTTCAATCCAACGGGTGGCTGTCGCCGCCGGCAGCACCTGATTGATCGGGCCGTAGAACAAGCTCCGCGCCCCCAGGCGCGAGAGACACCAGAGATCCGTGTCGTGAAACTTGCCCGTTTTTCCAGCCCGCACAAGCGCATCGCCCAATTCAGTTCGCGTCGTAATCGGCAGGAGTTCGAGGCTGGCAGCCGTGCGCCACATTTCACGTAGCAGGCTCGAATTGACGCGCTGCGGTTTCTTGCCGCGAGGCAAAAGGAATGGCGAGATCCGTTGAAAAATATCGACCTGCCGATTGCGATTCAAGCCTCCGGCGATCCGGCCCCAGAAAATCCACCACTCGACCTCGTTTTGCACTTGATTGGCATGCTGCAAACCCGCCGAATAGATACGCCGCGCTTGCTCCACCCGAAAATCGTCGCCCGGAAATCCGAAACCCGGGCGCAGGCAGAACCCGCACAGACTAAGCCATCGCACTTCATAAGCGGGATTTTTCTTGCGTCCCTCGGCGTGCGAGAGGAAGACGTCGCTGAACTGGCGGATCGCGGGCAGCGGCCAGGAATTCCGTCCCAATCCGAGCAACTGCTCGAGCTTGGCGGGCATCTCTTCGGGCGCGATATCGGATTTCGCCGCAGAGAATACTCCGGCAATTATCTCGCAGCCGCGGGTGACGGCTTCGTCGCTCACAACTGTCGCGGGGCGGGCGGCGGCGCTCGTTTCCGGCGCCGTTTTCCGCAGCTCGAACTGCAAGCGCCAGCGATTGTCGCCGATCTTCGAATCGCACCACGTTTCGAGCGTGCCAACCTCGGTCAAACGAGCGCCCAGCTTGACGGGGATTCTCTTCTCGCCCGCCTTTCCGAAGCGGATCACCGCTTGTAATGGCGCGTGAGCATGCACTTCTTCGCCGGGCGCGAACTCAACCACATCGCCCGGCTTATCGTCCGAACGGACTAGCGAACTGTAGAGCCGGAACGAAACGGGCCGGTTCGCGATCAATTGCAAATCGTCGCGATCGACTTCGAGCGTGGAGCCTTCTTCCGCCCCGCGCGGCACCAGGCACACCGCCGATCGCTCGCCCGTCGCGATGTAATATGTTCGCGGCAACCCGCCGCGCACCAGCACGCCGCTGCCGGTGGAGCGCACGTAGCTGTAATACGCCGCGCCGCGCGAGACCGCCAAATCCAGATCGCGGTTCTCGAAAATCCCGGGCCGCTTGCCATGCCAGTGCTCCAATACGGCGGCTACTCTCTGGCGGCAAATCTCCGGGATGAAAAAACCGCCGTTGAATAGAATGGCATCGGGAACGTCTCCCGCGGTTTCGAGGAACGCGTTCAAGTGCCTGCTAATGGCGGGGTCGGTGACATACGGCAGCCCGAGTTCGCGAAACAGGCTGCGCTTTTCCTCCTTCGGCATTTCGCCGCGTTCGGTAATGGGCAGAAATCCTTCGAGCGTGAGTTCGAGCGCTTCCTCGCGCAAAATTTCCGTTTTCAACGCGCCCCCGATCAACGACGATCCACCGCCGAGCACGCGGATTTCAACACTCTTCAAATTCGGATCCGACAGCAGCCGCTCTTTCGCCGCCGAGCATTGCCGCCGCAAGCCGCTGCGCTGCCGGATCGAAAGCTGCGCGCCGATTTTGCTCTCGGCCAGCCACGCCAGCGTGAGATCGAGGTTGTCGCCGCCCAGCAGAAGGTGCTTGCCCACGGCGGTACGGGTGAAATCGATGCGGTCGCCTTCGCGCGACACGCGAATCAGGCTGAAGTCGCTGGTGCCGCCGCCGACATCGCAAATCAGAACGATTTGGCCATCGAACAGCAACTTGCGCGAGGCCAGGAAGTTATTCGCTATCCAGGAATAAAACGCGGCGGCCGGCTCTTCGAGCAGCGTGAGCTTCGGCAATCCGGCTTGCTCCGCGGCCAATACGGTGAGCTCGCGCGCTTCCTCGTCGAAAGAAGCGGGAACCGTGAGGACGACGTCCTGCTCCGCCAGCGGCCCGCGCGAGCCCGCGTCCCAAGCCTCCCTGAATGTTTTCAGAAAACGCGAAGAGACTTCGACCGGAGAAAGAACTCGCCCGGTTTCCTGGGAATCCCAGGGCAGGATTTTCGCGGTACGGTCCACGTCGGGATTCGAGAGCCACGATTTCGCCGAATGCACGAGCTTCGTGGGGACGAGCGCGCCCTGCTCGCGAGCATACGTTCCGACAGGCTGCCCGTCTTCGAGAAACAGAAAAGAAGGAAGCGTGCGGCGCGCCTCCACGCGTCCCGGCGCGATTAACTGAGGGACGTCGAAGATGTGAATGGGCGGAAAACTAGTGTCTTCCGCTTCGGCCGGATCGATCCACGACAACGCGGAATTCGTCGTGCCGAGGTCGATGCCAACCTTCATGCCGCCTTCATGCCGCCACGCGCTCGCGAACGTTGAATTCCAGTTTCCAGCGCCGGCCGTCGGCTGCGACGCACCAGAGCTGCAACATGCCGGTCTCGGTGACGACGGTTTCGAAAGAGACCGGAACCACATCGCTCGCGATCTGCTCGGCGGGCAAGTTCACTTCGATAGGGGACATCTCTTGGAGGTCGTCGCCGAAATCTTCGATCAACGATCCGGGAGGATCGTTCTTGCGAACGACGGAGGAGAAAAAGCGAAACTCGGCGGGCTCCCCAACGATCAAGCCAAATACGCGGCCGGGAATCGGCAGCTCGGTACCTTCTTCCATTCCGAACTGCGCGACCGTCAGCGCCTTCAACGGCGCCATCATGCCGGGAACGGCCGGCATGGCCGTCTCGATTCCGACATAGTAAGAGCGGGGCACGCCCCCGCGGATGCGAACGCCTTTTCCGCGGCGCGCGGCTCCGTAATAAGCTGAGCCGCGAGCGACCGCGTGCATGAGATCCTCTCCGCTCAGAGGCTGCACGGGACCAAAGTCCTCCTGCGAAAGCCATCCATTCAGAACCTCAAGGAGGCGGTCGCGAACGATGGGCGAATGCAGCACGCCGCCGTTGAATAGAACATGGGTGGGGCAGGCAAGCCCGCTCGGGCCGCGCCGGACGCCGTTATGTTCCGCGCTATGTTCAGCGTTGTGTTCAGCATTGTGTTCAGCGTTCGAAGACGGCTGCCGCAAGAAGCGTGCGAGATGCCGCGTCACCGCCGGGTCGGCCGCATAGGGCAGGGCGATCTCCTGCAAACCCACGCGCCGCTGCCGCTGCGGCATGTCTCCGCTTTGCGCGCGAGGGAAAAATCCCTCGCCGAGGATGCGGTCCACGTCTTCCCGATGCAGCGCGGCCTTGATGGTTCCGCCTACCAGTCCGGTACCCTTTCCCAGAATGGTAACCGGCTGCTCGTCCGCTTTCGAGCCCGGCTCCAAGAGCTTCTCTTTGGCCACGCGGCAATTGTGCCAGAGCGCCTGCAATTGGAAATTATCGATGCGCGTGCCTTTAGCGGCAAGCCGCTCGGCAACCAGTCTCGCCAACGCGAGATCCATGTTGTCGCCGCCCAGCAAGATGTGTTCTCCCACGGCCACGCGTTCAAGCGCCAATTCGCCCTTCCGTTCGGTGACTGCGATCAAGGTGAAATCGGTGGTCCCGCCGCCGATATCGATCACCAGAATCAGATCGCCTACCTGAACCCGCTCGCGCCAATCGGGGTGGCGCTCGATCCACGCGTAAAAGGCTGCCTGGGGCTCTTCGAGGAGCGTTACGTTGCGATACTCCGCGTTCTCGGCGGCCTTCATGGTCAACTCGCGCGCGACCGCGTCGAACGAAGCGGGTACGGTGACCAAAATTTCCTGATTGGCGAACGGGGCGTCCGGCATCTTCGAATCCCATGCGTCGCGGAGGTGCCGGAGGTATTCGGTGGAAGTGTCGAGCGGCGATATTTTCGGCACGCCCTCGGGCGCTTGCCAAGGCAGAATGGCGGCCGTACGATCCACGCCCGCATTCGATAGCCACGATTTCGCGGAAGACACCATGCGGCCGGCGTTCTCGACGCCGCGCGTTTGCGCGAGACGCCCGATTACGAACGGCGGCTCCGCAATCCAGGGCAAGGCCAGCGTACCCGCCGGAAAATCCTTTGCTCCGGGGATGTACAAGAACGACGGCAGCAAGTTCTCGTCGCGCACCTCCCCCGGATTCACAAGTTGAGGGACCGGCATCATCCGGACCGATGGCGCCCGATCGCCTACCGCGGCCTCGGTGAAGGCGAGAGCGGAATTGGTGGTGCCGAGGTCTATCCCAATGACGTATGCCCCGATGACGTTCGGCCCGGCGACCTTTGGCCCGGTGACCTTTGGCAACGCTACTCGACCTCGATTTCAGCAGGCGCCAAAACGGTTACATCCTGGCGCGCGGTCAGCGGCGGCAGTTGAACGCTGGCCGCGCGCCATCCGCGATGGCGGAGCACTCCGCCGGCAGGCGCGCTCGCGGGAACGTTCCCGAGAAATTTAACGAGGCCGGGATCGGAAGATGGCGGCTTGGCAAACGTGCCTTCAACGCCATCGATGACCGGCTGCAAGTTCAGATACCGGTCGAGGGTTTCGCGGCACTGCCCATGCAAAGCGCGCACGGCGGTTCCGACCTGTTCGTCGGAATATGCGCCGATATCCTCCATCAAAAAATCGACCAGTCTTGCGTCCCTTTGGAGGATGCCCAGAATCTGGAGAGCGCCGTCCGAGGCGGTCGCGCGGGGCGGTTCGGGCTTGGAAACGGCGGCTTTGGCGGGCGTTTGCGGCTGGCGCGTCAATCCCAATTCAGCGATCAGATCGTCCGGCAAAACTCCTTTGAAAAGCAGATCGAAAAAACTGCGAAATGCGAGCGCAATGCGGTGCAACGAATCAATCCCCTTTATTTTTCAGGATAACAGCCTAATGCGGAGGGGCCAGGCGCGGCGCTACCTGCAAAAGGGTCCCGTGCTTCAGCCGCTCCACCTGGCGGCGCGCGATTTTTGCCCAGGAACTGGACGCGTCCAGCTTGAGGTAAGCCTGCCAATGGACTAGTGCTTTCCGCGGCTCGCCCGATTGCTCGCTGAGCAGGGCAAGGTTGAAATGCGCGTCCGCGTAATACGGATTCCCTTGGAGCGCGGCGGTGTAATGTTCGCGGGCAGCCTCAAATTCGCCTCTTTCATCGTGCAAGTTGCCGAGGTTGAAATGCGCGAGCGGGTAACGCGGGTCCGCCTGCACCGCGCGCCGGTAATGATCCTCCGCTTCGGCGAATTTCCGCTGTCTGTAGCAGATGGTACCCAGATTTACAAGCGCTCCCGCCGCGTGCGGGTTCAGATCAACGGCTCGCCTATACGCTTGAATGGCTTCCTCAATGGGCGCGCCGGTCTCCTCCAGATGCAATCCGTGCTGAAAAAATTCCTCGGCCTCGCGCGGGCGAACTTCGTCTTGAACCGCCGCTCTCCCGGGGAACGACTGGATGCTCCGCAGTTCGGCGGTTTCGAAATCGAACAGCATCTGGCCGCTGATCGCTTCCATTTTTTGCCCCGCCACTTGAACGGCGATCGTTTTGCCATCCGAGCTGATCTTAAGTTCGGATAATGGGCGCTCGACGTGCGACAACTTCCGCTTCAATGAATCCATCGCGCGCCCGATCGTCTTCGGAGACACGTTGTTCTCCCGAAGTTTCTGAAGCGTGCGGAGCGCGATCAGATCGGTGAACGTGAACGCGGGCACCGCCGCGATGAGGCCCTGGCGTTCCCATCCGCGAAGCTGTTGCTCGGAAACGTTGAGCATGCGGCGGACGTCCTCTCGCGAATAATCGTGCTTCGGCGCCTCGACGACCACCAAGGAATTTTACCAGTTCGAACGGGAGAGCTTCCAGGCCCGCGGGCCAAAAGAAAGGAATACGTGCTAAAGTAAGGAATCATGCAAGTACAAGTGCAAGCCAAACTCACCAGCAAGGGCCAAATCACCATACCTCGCGAGATCCGCGCCTTGATGGGCGTGAATCCCGGCGATCGTCTAATTTTCGAGAGCGATGGCAATGGGGTTCGCGTACTGCCCGTGCGTACGGAGAGCCGGTTCAAGAAGTATCAGGGCATAGGGAATCCGGGGATCGCGCCGGGAAGAAAGGGAATAAAAAGCTGGATTCGCGATCTGCGCGGCCGGTGACCACGGCAATCGACACAAACGTCATTATCTCGCTCTGGGACCAAGACGAAGCGTTAAGCTCAACTGCCCGGTCGGCTCTCGAGAAGGCTTTCAGGCTTGGGAATCTGATCGTTGCTGCGCCGGTCTTTTCTGAACTGATGGCCGGACAACGCCGAACGGAACAGTTTCTCGACTCCTTTCTACGGGAAACTGGAATTTCAGTGGAATGGGTTTTGGATCAAGCCGTCTGGCGGTTGGCGGGTAGAGCATTTCAAACGTATGCCGCGACTCGTAGAATGCGGCGGGATTCAGGACCTCGCCGAATCCCGGCCGACTTTGTAATCGGCGCGCACGCGATGAGCGGCGGATTTAATCTCCTTACATTCGATGGCGGAATCCACCGGAAAGCGTTTCCAGGAATTCGAATTACAGAGTTGTAACTTTAGAGCGGAGCCGCGGCAGGCCGGATCCTGCATGCGGGCGGGACTGTCGAGCGGACACTTACAGAAGGCGGATAAATCCGGACTTACAATCGAATAGGACACGCGATGGACACCATCCAACTTCTCGGCTCCACGTTAGGGCTTGGCCTGCTCGCCGGCATCCGTCTGTACGCGACGGTGCTCGTCCTGGGCTTGGCGATCCGGTTCCATCTCTTTCACCTCAGCACGCAGATGTCGCACCTTTCCGTTTTGGCCGACACGCGGGTTCTGATTGCCGCGGGAATCGCCGCCGGATTGGAATTCTTCTCCGACAAGATCCCCTGGGTCGATAGCGTTTGGGATTCCGTGCATACGTTTATTCGTCCAGTGGGCGCCGCGCTGCTTGGCGCGACCGCGCTCGGGGACACCGATCCGGTGACCAAGTTCGTTGTCGTGCTGCTCTGCGGGGGAGTGGCATTGACGGGGCACTCGACGAAAGCGGCGACGCGCCTGATGGCCAATCACAGCCCGGAGCCTTTCAGCAATATCGGCCTTAGCTTCTTCGAAGACTTGATCGTTCCGGCCGGAGTGTGGATTGCCGTGAAGCACCCGCTTGTCGCCTTCGGCATCGTGCTCGCGTTCCTCGCGGCCTTCGCGTGGCTTGCGCCGAAGATCTACCGCGCCGTGCGTACGGAGTGGACAACCGTATCCGATTTTTTTCGAAAACGCTCGGCGCGGGTTCACACGTAAATACGTTCACACGTACACGCGCTTCACCCTGGCGCCTATGCCGCACAGCACGTTGTAGGAAATCGTTCCCGCCGTTCGTGCAATCTCCTGGGCATCGAGCGATACGCTCCCTTCGCGTCCCAGCAGCGTTACTGCATCGCCGGGCTGCAATTCGGGCGATTGCGTGACGTCGATGGTCGTCAAATCCATCGATACAGTCCCTAGAATCGAGGCGAAGCGGCCGCCCGCGATCGCCTTCCCGCGATTCGAAAGGCGGTGGGGAATTCCGTCCGCGTAACCGGCGGCCAATATGGCGATACGCATCGCGCGCGGCGCCCGGAACGATCCGCCGTAACCGACAAGCGTGCCTTCGGGAATGTCTTTGACAGCCACGATGCGCGCCTTCCAGGTTAGCGCCGGCTGGACGTTAAGGATTCTTCGCGGGGCGTGGCCGCGCGCGGGCGACACGTAACCATAGAGTGCATGGCCGGGGCGCACCATCGTCCCCCACGCATCTTTTCGCGCGTACGCCAATGCACTGGTGCTCGAAAGATGACGATATGCGGGAGCGATTCCGGCCGCCTTCAGTCCGGCGCGGACCGAATCGAAATACGCGATCTGCTCGCCCGTCTGCGGGGAACCGTAATCGGCGGCGGAGGCGAAATGCGTCATCAGGCCTTCCAGTCGTGCGTGGCGAAGGGCGCGAACGGCGGCGGCAATCTCGAGCGCGGCCGCGCGCGTGCCGAGCCGTCCCATGCCGCTGTCGATCTTCAAATGAAATTTGAAATCCGCGGCCGTTTTTTCCGCGAGCGCGTCCAGCGCGCCGAGATCCTCCAAGGCATGCACGACGGGCGTGAGGCGGAATTCGATCAGCGCTTCCCGCTCATACGGCAACACGCCGGCCATCACCAGGATTCTGCTTTCGAGTCCCGCGCGGCGCAACGTCGCGCCTTCCTCGACCGAACTCACCGCCAGCCACTTCGCTCCGGCGGCGGCGAGCACGCGCGATACTTCGATCGCGCCGTGTCCGTAGGCGTCCGCCTTCACGACGCCCATTACTTCGATTCCAGAACCCACGGCGGAGCGCACCTCGCGATAATTTTCGGCAATTTGCGAGCGGGAAATCTCCACGTAGGAGCGGGACGGGAGGGACACTGGAATTTATTATCTCCGGTGTGTTCCTGTACGCGTGCGATGGCCCGCCGGCGGTGGACGCTGTTGCGCGCGAATCCGATTCTCCTGTTAACCTACGCGGGAGCCCGATGACCGAGAAAACCTATGACTATGAAGCTGTTCTCAAGGCCTGCGCAAAGCAGGATTATACGCTCGCTTATTCATTGACTCGACCTTTTGCGGAGTCTGGCGTGGCGGACGCCCAGTGCATGATGGGGTCGTTCTATCAACTAGGAACCGGTGTCGATTGAAAATGGCGAGGAAGCCGTTTTTTGGTATAACCGTGCCGCCAATCAGGATAGCCCGATTGCTTGGAATAACCTGGGTACAATTTATCTCCACGGACTGCAGGGCATTTCGGCCGACCGGTCGCGAGCGCTGATGTGTTACAAGCGCGCTCACGAATTAGGGTTCGACGCGATGGACCTTACATCAATCTAGGCAGCACTTGGCTGCTTGTCGTCTGCCCGGATTGTGGCGCGGGCACTTGTGCCTGCCGTGTCCA
>JBPCKZ010000204.1:0-8472 GCA_051003795.1 Bryobacteraceae bacterium
GGGGGGGAGAGCGGGGTTTTGGCTGGTGGTTTGGGAGCGGGGGGGGTGTTTTTTGTGGCCGGGCCCCTCCCCCCCCCGCCACATTGGGAGGTATTCAAAATGAAAACGCTCTGGGGCGACATTCCCGTGTTCGATGCGCACGTGCATTTCTTTTCGCGCGCGTTCTTCGAGTCTCTAGCTGAAACGAAGCGGACAAGCGTTGAAGCGCTTGGCGCCATTCTCGGGTGGGAAATGCCTCCCTCCGATCCCGGTCAACTCGCGCGGCAGTGGGCCGCCGAACTCAACCGCCATGGCGTCGAACGCGCCGCCCTGATGGCGAGTGTTCCCGGCGATGAAAGCTCCGTCGCGACGGCCATCGCCGACTTTCCGGAGAAGTTTTCCGGCTACTTCCTCTGCGACCCGCTCGCCCCGGAATTGCCGGCCCGTCTCCAACGCGCGTTCGATTCCGGCTTGCGAGGAGTCTGCCTCTTTCCCGCCATGCAGCGCTACTCGATGCACGACGAACGCGTCCGGCCCGTCTTCGAAATGGCTTCCCGGCTCTCCGGCGCAATCGTGTTCGTGCATTGCGGCGTCCTGAGCGTCGGCGTGCGCAAGAAACTTGGATTGCCTTCGCGTTTCGACATGCGTTTTTCGAATCCCGTCGATCTCCATGCGATCGCTCTGGAGTTTCCCGGGCTCAATTTCGTGGTCCCACACTTCGGCGCGGGATATCTCCGCGAAACACTGATGCTAGCCGATCTGTGTCCCAATGTTTACCTCGATACCTCGAGCAGTAATAGCTGGATTCGCTATCAACCGGTAGCACTCGATTTGAAAACGGTTTTCCGGCGCGCGCTCGACGTGGCTGGCGCGCAACGCCTTTTGTTTGGCTCGGATCCCTCGTTTTTTCCGCGAGGATGGAATGCCGAAATCTTCATGCGCCAATCGGAAATTTTGCACGAATTGGGAATTGGCGAAATGGATGTTCGGCAGATACTCGGCGGAAATTTGGCTCGAATTTTAAACTGCTAATGCCCGCATCGAGCGTCGCCGATATTCTCTGGCGTGCGATTCTCACGTTTATTTCTGGGCTTGCGGTTCGCCCGGCCGGCCGAAGACCGGATCGTTCGTTTCCGCAAAGTCTTGAAGGCGGCGCAACACGTGCCGCGGTACCGGGAATGTTTGCGGCGAGCGAATTTGCACTCGAACCGGTCGATTGCCGCGCTACGCTGCATCGAGGAAGCACTGGCCCATTTCGCGGTTCTCGATCTCGACCAATTCCGCGGGTCGCGGGAAGAATACAGCTCGGCGCGGGCGCCCATCGCACCGCCGCAGAGGTTCTTCCGCCCGTTGGAGCGGCCATCGAGAATAGCCGTGCTCATGGAAGGATTCGAAGAGAAGAGCGGCGTGCGAATATTCGGTCGCGATTCGAGCGATTTATACGATTCGCTCCGGCAATATGAGCCCGAGGTCATTGCGGGGCCGGTAAGCGTGCTTCGCCGGCTGGTTTCATCGGTGGACGACGGAACGCTCAGCTTACCGCTGCTCCGCCACGCCATCGTGGCGTTTACCGGAATTGACGAGGTTCTCGACCTGCACGACCGCGACGTGTTCTGGCGAACGTTCCAGGTTCCGCTATTTGAGCATTACGCCGGGCTCGATGGCAGAGTGATCGCGCGCGAATGCGAGATACATGAAGGCTTGCACCTGGTGGAAGAGCACGCCGTAATCGAAAGGCACGAGCGGCAAGAGTTGTTGTTGACGTCTCTAACCGATTTCCGGCAGCCTACCTTGCGATTGAAAACCGGTTACGCCGGGGCCATCGAGAAAACGCTTTGCGAGTGCGGACGCGTGGAGCCGCGGGTGCTGGCGCTTACTCCCCTGCAACGGGATTCGAGCCGCTTGACCGCCAGCGCGGCTTAAAAGCTGCCGGGTTCCCGGCGGTAAGATGGCGTAATGTATCTTGCCCTCAACGGGACGCTGGTCGCGAATCGCGTGCCGTGGCCGGAATTTGCGCGGCTGGCCGCCAAAGTCGGCTTTCCCGGAGTGGACGTCGCGCTCACTCCGGCGATGCAAGCCGGGCTGGAATCGACGCGCGCCTTGCTGCAAGAACTTAAGCTTAAACCGGCTGTTATCGGCCTTCCGACCGAGTTCCGCAAGGACGACGCGACGTTCCGCGCGGGCCTGAGCGAACTCGCGGACGCAGCTTCCTTTTCCGCGGCGATCGGCTGTCCGCGCATGACCACCTACTTGATGCCATCGAGCGAAACGCCGAAAGCCGAGCTTTGGAAAACGTACCAGCAGCGCTTTCACGCGTGCGCCGATGTATTGGCGCGCTCGCACGCGCGGCTGGGCCTCGAATTCATCAGCCCGCTCCACCTGCGGAAGTTATATCCGAACGAATTCATCTGGCGCATGGACGAGATGGTGGCCTTCGCCAAAGAGTGCGGCCCGAATGTTGGCGTGCTGCTCGATTCGTGGCACTGGCATCACGCCGGCGGCAAGGCCTCGGACATCGTCGCCGCCGGAAAAGACCGGATCGTTCATGTGCAGGTGAACGATTCGGCCGATTTGCCTGCCGATAAGGTCCGGGACAATGAGCGGCTCATGCCCGGCGAGGGCATCATCGATCTGGCCGGATTTTTTCACGCGCTTCGCCAAATCGGTTATGACGACGCCGTAAGCGTCGAGGTGTTCGGCCGCGGACTCAAGGACATGCCCCCCGAACAGGGCGCCAGGATGGGGTTGGAAACGGCCCAAGCCGCCATGCGAAAGGCGGGAGTGGCCTAAGATAGCGCGTGCTCGAAAAGCTTCTAAACGAACTCCTTACCGAACAGCGCAATCCCGCCTCGCGGGCCATCGACTCGCTTCCCACCATCGAAGTGCTCCGCATTATCAACGAGGAAGACCGCAAAGTTGCGGACTCGATTACGCCAGAACTCCCCGCGATCGCCCGTGCCGTCGACGCGATAGTGGAAGCTTTTCACCGGGGAGGTAGACTTTTTTACATCGGGGCGGGTACCAGCGGCCGGCTTGGCGTGCTCGACGCATCGGAATGTCCGCCGACCTTCAATGTGCCGCCCGAGATGGTGCAAGGCATTATTGCGGGTGGGGAAAAGGCTCTCTCTCGCGCCACCGAAACGACGGAAGACGACCCGGCAATTGGGGTTCGCGATCTTCTCGACCGCGGCTTCACGCCCAAAGACGTGCTTGCGGGAATCGCCGCCAGTGGTCGGACTCCTTACGTATTGGGCGCGATTTCGGAGGCCAGGCGCATGGGCGCGTTGACCATCGGCATCAGTTGCACGCCCGATTCTCTATTGGCGCGCGCAGCCGCCATCGCGATTACCCCTCTGCCCGGTCCCGAAATCGTGGCCGGGTCCACGCGTTTGAAGGCGGGGACGGCGACGAAGCTGGTTCTCAACATGCTCACGACAGCGAGTTTCATTCGCCTCGGATACGTGTATGGGAACCTGATGGTGAATGTTCAGCCCAAGAATGAAAAGCTGCGCGATCGCGCCAAGCGCATTATTTCCGAGGCCTCGGGCGTGAGTTACGATAAGGCCGGAGAACTGCTCATAGCAGCGGGAAATAATGTCCGCGCCGCAATTCGCCTCGCCGCAGACGATACCGGCGTCCCCGCCGGAAAATCAGATGGATAAATTCGTGATCGAAGGCGGGACGCCGCTGCACGGTGAAATTGAAACCAGCGGCTCGAAAAACGCCGCGTTGCCGGCCCTGGCCGCCGCCTTGCTTACCGCGGAGCCGCTTATCCTTCGCCGCATTCCCAAGGTGCGCGACATTCGAACGATGGAGCGGCTGCTGGTGGATATCGGCTCGAAAATCGACGTCGAGGGCGAATGCGTGCGCCTCGAGACCAAGTCGATTGTCTCTCCCGAAGCGCCGTATGGATTGGTGAAAACGATGCGCGCCTCAAGTCTGGTGCTAGGGCCGCTGGTCGCCCGCGCGGGCACGGCGCGCGTCTCGCTTCCCGGCGGCTGCGCCATAGGCGCCCGGCCGATTAATCTGCACTTGGTTGGCCTGGAGCAGCTCGGCGCGCGCATTCGCCAAGAGCACGGCTATATCGAAGCGCATGCGCCCGACGGACTGAGGGGTTCGCGCATCCGGTTCGACCGCATTACCGTGACCGGAACGGAGGACCTGTTGATGGCGGCGACTCTCGCTCGCGGGGAAACCGTGCTTGAAAATGCCGCGCGCGAGCCGGAAGTAACGGACTTGGCCGAACTTCTCGTCAAGATGGGCGCGAAAATCGAAGGGATTGGAACTTCGACGCTCCGCATCGAAGGCGTCGCGGGACTCCATGGCGCGGAACACACCATCATCGCGGACCGCATCGAAGCGGGAACGTTTCTGATCGCGGCGGCCATCGGCGGCGGCAGCCTTCGGGTGACGCATTGCGTGCCCGGACATCTGGACGCGCTGGTCGCGAAGATGCAGCAGGCCGGCGTTCCGATCACGCAGCCCGATGCCACCACGCTGCAAGTGCACGCGAACCGGCAGTTGCACGCCGTCGATATCACGACCGAAGAATACCCCGGATTTGCGACCGATCTCCAGGCGCAATTCATGGCCCTGATGACGCAGGCCGAAGGGATCGCGATCATCACGGAAACCATTTTCGAGAACCGGTTCATGCACGCGCAGGAGCTGCTGCGCATGGGCGCCAACATCCGCGTCGAAGGCCGCCAGGCGATCGTCGCTGGGCGCCACGAGTTGACGGGAGCGGGGGTGATCGCGTCCGACCTGCGCGCCAGCGCATCGCTAGTGTTGGCGGCCCTTGTAGCGAAGGGCGAAACCGTGATCGATCGCGTGTATCACATCGACCGCGGCTATGAGAAGATCGAGGCCAAATTGTCCGGCGCGGGCGCGCGCATCCGGCGCGAAGATTAGAAAGGAGGGTTCAGTGGCGCACAATCCAGGTTTTCTTCAAGTGGTGAACGACGCGAAGTCGCGCGTGCGGCAGACCGATATTGAAGGTTACCGCAAGACGCTCGAGACCGGCGCGAAGCCTCTGCTGATCGACGTCCGCGAGGACAACGAATGGTTCGCGGGGCACGCCGCGGGCGCGCGGCATATCGGCAAGGGCATTATCGAGCGGGATATCGAGACGCTGGTGCCGAATAAGAGCACCCCGATGGTGCTATATTGCGGCGGCGGATTCCGCTCGGCGCTCGCGGCGGACGTTCTGCAGAAAATGGGCTATACCGATGTGATTTCGCTCGATGGCGGCTGGCGGGCTTACCAGCAGGCGGACTTGCCCGTGGAACGGTAATTTATGCAATTGATTGTCGAAGATTTCGAATCTCTCGCGCCGGTGGTGCTGCATCCGGAGCCGATGACGGATGACGAGTTTTACGATTTTTGCCAGCAGTATCCGGATTGCACGGTCGAGCGCACGGCCGAAGGGGAGATTTTAATTATGCCGCCACCGGGGGGCGAGTCGGGCTACCAAAACCACGATCTGAATGGACAACTATGGCAATGGACAAAGAAAGACGGCCGCGGCCGGTCTTTCGATTCGAGCACCGATTTCATGCTGCCGAATAATGCCGCCAGATCCCCGGACGCAGCGTGGATATTGCGCTCCCGCCTGGATCGGCTTACGAAAGAGCGGAAGCGGAAATTTATTCGCCTCTGCCCCGAATTCGTGGTCGAATTGCGTTCGCCGTCCGACAGACTCAACCGGCTCCAATCGAAAATGCAGGAATGGATCGATAACGGCACGGAGCTTGGCTGGTTAATCGATCCCGACCATCGCACGGTTTACGTTTACCGGCCCGGGCGGGAACCGGAGAAATTGGTCAATCCCGAACGAGTCGCGGGCGAAGGGCCGGTTGACGGATTTATTTTGGATCTGCGCGATATTTGGGCGGGACTTTAGATGCAACGCCAGCAGTATCCGGATTGCACCATCGAGCGCACCGCCGCGGGGGAGATTCTCATCATGCCGCCGCGTGGAGGCGAGGCGAGCTATCAAAACAGCGATCTGACGGCGCAGTTAGGGAACTGGGCAAAGGAGGACGGCTGCGGCCGGGCTTTCGATTCGAGCACCGATTTCCCGCTGCCGAACAACGCCGCCAGATCCCCGGACGCGGCGTGGGTGTCTCGTTCCCGCCTGGATCGGCTTGCGAAAGAGCGGAAGCGAAAGTTCATTCGTCTCTGTCCGAAGTTCGTGGTCGATTTGCGATCGCCCTCCGACAGACTCAACCGCCTCCAATCGAAAATGCAGGAATGGATCGATAACGGCACGGAGATTGGCTGGTTAATCGATCCCGAACGAGTCGCGGGCGAGGACCCGTTGCCGGATTTGTTTTGGATTTGGGCGATATTTGGGCGGGCTTGTAAATGATTCAAACGCTGTTCGGTTCCGTGGAACAGGAGCCGTCGCTACTCGAAAAGCTTAAATCCGGAGTTCAGAAAACACGCGCGGGGCTTGTCTCGCGGCTGGAAGAAACGCTCTCGGGGCGCAAGCAGATCGACGCCGAACTTCTCGATGAGCTTGAGTATACGCTCATTGGCGCCGACATCGGCGTCGGCACCACGGCTGAAATCCTGGATCGCATTCGCATGCGCGTGGATAGAAAAATGGTCAACGACGCCGGCGAATTGCGCGGGCTTATTCGCGAGCATCTGCTCGAAATTCTGCAAGCGGCGGATCGGCCGCCCGTGCATGTCGAAAAGCCGCCGGCGGTCGTGATGGTGGTCGGCGTGAACGGGGCTGGGAAGACCACCACGATCGGTAAATTGGCTGCCCGCTTTCAGGAAGAGGGCCGCACCGTGCTGATGTGCGCGGCCGACACGTTTCGCGCCGCCGCGATCGAGCAGCTCGAAGTCTGGGGAGAGCGCACGGGCACGGAGGTAATCCGGCAGAAGTCCGGGGCCGATCCGAGCGCGGTCGTATTCGACGCTTTGCAAGCGGCGAGCGCGCGGGGGACCGATTACGTCATAGTGGACACCGCCGGGCGTCTCCAGACGAAGGCAAACCTGATGGCGGAGCTGGAAAAAATGCGGCGCACCGCGGCGCGCGTGATTCCGTCCGCTCCGCACGAAGTGCTTCTGGTACTGGACGCCACCACCGGACAGAACGGTCTGGAGCAGGCGCGGCGTTTCACCGAAAGTTCGGGCGTGACGGGCATCGTTCTCGCCAAGCTGGACGGAACCGCGAAAGGCGGCGTGGTCATCGCCATCGCGCGCGAATTGCAGTTGCCCATCCGGTATGTGGGCGTGGGCGAAAAGGCCGGAGACCTGCTTCCGTTCGATCCCGAAAGCTTCATCGATTCGCTGTTCGAAAAATGAGCGCCGATTACTTGCGCGAGGCTCTCGATCTTGCGCGGCGCGGAAAGGGGCAGACCAGTCCGAATCCCATGGTGGGAGCGGTTCTGGTTCATTCCGATGAGGTGGTTGGCCGGGGATTCCACGCTTATCCCGGCGTCAAGCATGCGGAGATTCTGGCGCTCGAAGAGGCAGGGGAACGCGCGCGCGGGTCGACGCTTTACATCAATCTCGAACCCTGTTCACACCAGGGCCGGACTGGTCCCTGCGCGGATGCGTTGATATCCGCCGGTGTCGCGCGGGTGGTTGCGGCGATGCAGGACCCCAATCCCGTAGTGGCGGGCGACGGGTTCCGGAAATTGCGCGCGTCCGGTGTCGCAGTCGAGATTTCCCCTTTGCCCGAAGCGGAAAAGCTGAACGAAGCGTTCATCCATTTCATGCGGACCGGCAAGCCCCTGGTAACGTTGAAGGCCGCCTTGACGCTCGATGGTAAAATCGCGGCGCCGGACGACAATCGCGGTTGGATCACAAGCGCCACCGCGCGCGCGCGCGTTCAGCAGCTTCGTCACGAATCGGATGCGATTCTTACGGGCATCGGCACGGTTCTGGCGGACGATTGCCTGTTGACGGATCGCACGGGGCTGCCCCGAAGCCGTCCGTTGCTGCGCGTCGTGCTCGATTCTCAGCTGCGCCTGCCGCTCTCTTCGCAAATGGTTCGGAAGATCGAAGAGGATCTGGTCGCCGTCGCGACATCGGCCGCATCGCCCGACCGCCGGAACGCGTTGGAGCGGCGCGGCGTTCAGGTACTGGTGTTCGATGGACCGGGCGGACGCGCCGATATTCATCGAGTGGTGCAGTGGCTCGGAGAACGCACAACGCTCTCGCTGCTGGTCGAGGCTGGAAGTAAAGTCAATTGGGCGGTGCTCGAAGCGCAGGCCGCGGATAAGGTCTTTTTCTATTACGCGCCCAAAATTTTGGGCGGGACGCAATCGTTGCCCATCGCGGGAGGAATTGGGAGGAGGCGAAGGATGGATGCGATCCAGCTACGCGAGGTGCGGGTGCATGCCATTGCCACGGACGAGTTCGCAGTGGAGGCGAATGTCGAGAAGGATTACTAGATTGCCCCGAGTTAGAAATGCCGCAAATGTGGCGCACGCACTCTTGTGGCGCGGGCACTCGTGCCTGCCGTGTCCACACTCG
>JBPCKZ010000205.1:0-5461 GCA_051003795.1 Bryobacteraceae bacterium
CTGCCGATTCCGCCACGCCCGCATGGCCTCTTCAGTATAGCCGTTAACCCTCCCGATCAGGCTCCTTCCCCGTCTCCATTTTCCTTGACGGCTTCTTCTTGCGAGTGTCGATCGGGGCGGATTTTAAGTCCTTTGCGTCTGCCTGTTTCGCCACCCGGGCTCATGGACTTGATGGACGTATCTTGATGGACTTATCGCGAAAACGCGATACTGCGTGGGCAATGAGCTTCATTATAGCGGACGGGTCGGCCCTATCCGCGGTTGAGGCGTGTTTTCAATTCTTAAAACGCAAGCCGCTTTTTGTTCGCCTCGATTTTCGCGACGTCCACTCCCGGCACCTTCTCCAGATCCTCAACCGATTTGAAGCCGCCCTTCGCTTCGCGGTGTTGAACGATGGCCGCGACCTGTTTCGCGGGCATCCGCAAAGCGGATTCCAGATCCTTTGCGGTAGCCTTATTCACATTGATCTTCATCGCGGGAGAGGATGGCGAGAAGTTCGCCGACAAATAGTCCACCACTTGATACAACTCTTCGTCGGTGCCCGTCGCGCCCCGCTGGATCATGTCCTCCACGATCGCGCCCCACGATTCCCGCGTCTCCTGCCGTCCGATAACCATCTCGGCGGCATGGCAGGAGCCGCATACCTTCCGAGTGGTCTCCTTGCCCGGCCCATCCGGCAACTTCAGCGATTGAGCGAACAGGAGGCCGGGACCCGCGCAGAGCGCGAACACAGCACCTTGAACGATCCGCAATTTATTGGGTGATTTCTTCCACATGGACAACCTGGAGCATCGTTTATATACTTTATCGAAAGCTTCGGCAATGACCGCTACCCATAATTATCCCGCGCTTCACAACGCCATGTGGCCCGGCCTGGTTGGAAAAGGCGAAAATTCCGAGCCGCCAATCGATCTGGACACCATGCTGGACCTCACCGCGGCGGCGGAAGTGGATGGGCAGCGCTTCGACGGCGTCGATCTTTTTCTTTCGCTCCCGCATACGGACATCGATTCAACGGACGAGGATCTCGCGTGGCTCGCGGAGAAGCTCTCCTCCCGGCGGCTGCGCGCGGGATCGCTGGTCGCCCCGGTATGGCCGGCCACCGGCGGCGGGTCGGCCATGGGAACCGACGACGAGCGCCGCCGGTTTCTCATTCAAGTAAAGAAAGCCTGCCGCATCGGGCGCAAACTCCGCGATCTCGGGATACGGACCGATGGCGTGATTCGCATCGATTCCGCCGCGAGCCCCGCCGAGTGGGCGAAAGATCCCGAGGGCGGCACGAATAGGATCGCGCAAACGTTCCGCCAAGCCGGCGCAATCGCCCGCGATGCCGGCGAGCGTCTAGCGGCCGAGGGCGAAATCTGTTGGGCGGGCATGCATAGTTGGCGCCGCAACGTGGAACTTCTGGAAATAGTCGGCATGCCGGAGACGGTCGGTTTTCAGGCCGATATGGCGCACACCATGCTCTTCACCATGGGATTCAACTCGCCCGAAGACCGGCTGCTGGCGCAAGATTTCGATTGGTCGCAGGCCGAGCGTTTCGCCGAGGCGTATCGCGAGATGGCCCGCGCTCTGCGTCCCTGGACTTTCGATTTCCATGTCGCGCAGAACGACGGAACCGTCGGCGGTTCCGGCTCGCACGACAAGACCGGAAGGCATTGCCTCCCTCTCGATCCCCATGGCAAACTCGATATTGTGCGCGACGCGGGCGCATGGATGCGCGACGATAGCGGCAACGTCACGCGGGCGTTCGCGCATATCTGCTGGGACGGCTGCATGTTCCCGAATTCCGTGATGCTCGATGCGCAAACCTGGAACGACGTTCTGCGAGTGATGCTTGCGGTTCGAAAGGCGCACGGTTGGGACTAGTGTTGGGACTAGTGGCCGGTCGCGAAGCATGAAAATTACCGCTACGCTCGAAAAAAAATCGCGGCCACGCGCATGTTACCGAGCCGCGACCGTAAGGGAGCGGTTGCTCCCGCGGAGAGGTCGCTAGAATGCGGAAAATCAACATCGGCGTCGTCGGCTGCGGTTTTATGGGCCGGACCCACTCGAATGCTTTCGGCAGAACCGCAAATTTTTTCGAGCTTCCTTACCGGCCCGTACTGAAGACGATCTGCGCGAGAAGCGGGGAGCGCGCGCGATCTTTCGCGGCTAAATGGGGGTATGAATCGGCGGAGACGGATTGGCGCAAACTGGTGGAAGCGCCGGACATCGATCTCGTCGATATCGCGAGCCCCAACGACACGCACGCCGAAATTGCCATTGCCGCCGCGAATGCCGGCAAGATGGTGATGTGCGAAAAGCCTCTGGGCCGCAACCCAACGGAATCGGAAGCGATGGTGAAGGCGGTCGAGGCCGCCGGCGTTGCGAACATGGTCTGGTACAACTACCGGCGCGTGCCCGCCGTGACGCTCGCGAAGCAGTTGATCGACGAGGGGCGTCTGGGCAGAGTTTTCCACTATCGCACCGTATTCCTCCAGGACTGGACTATCGCAAGCGACCTCCCGCAGGGCGGGGAAGGTCTCTGGCGTCTGGATGCGAGCGTTGCCGGAAGCGGCGTAACCGGGGATCTGCTCGCGCACAACATCGATACGGCAATGTGGTTGAACGGCGCGATCGAGGAAGTCGCGGGGATGACCGAGACGTTCGTCAAGAGTCGCAAACACAACCTGACCGGCAAGGATGAACCGGTTCTCATCGACGACGCGAGCGCCTTTCTCGCGCGCTTTCAAAATGGCTCTCTCGCGACTTTCGAAGCGACGCGGTACGCGCGCGGGCACAAGGCGCTCTACACTCTCGAGATCAACGGCGAGAATGCGTCGATCGTTTGGGATTTGCACGATCTGCACCGGCTGCAGTACTTCGACCATCGAGACGAGGGCCGCCTCCGCGGTTGGAAAAGCATTCACGTTACCGATGGCGATCATCCGTACATGAAAAACTGGTGGGTCCCGGGTTTGCAGATCGGGTACGAGCATTCGTTTATTCATCAGGCGGCCGATTTCCTGATTGGGCTTGGAGAAGGCAAACCCGCGCCGCCAACTTTTCGCGACGCGCTGGCGACGGATTACGTCACCGATGCCGTGTTGCAGTCCGCCCAAGAACGCCGATGGGTGAAAGTAAAAGGAGGGCGAAGTGATCGCTCATAAACTATCTTTATCTGTAATTATTCCGGCAATTCTCACCATCTCTTGCGCCGGAAACAGGAACGCCGAACCGAATCCGAAGACGGGCAATAAAGTTTCCTGGGGCAAGACGCCCGCCGGTGAAGAAGTCGATCTCTACACGCTCACCAACTCGAAAGGCGCGGAAGCGAGGATCTCGACTTATGGCGGCGTGCTCGTATCGCTCAAGGTCCCCGACCGCAGCGGCGCGATGGGAGACATTGTTCTGGGATTCGACAACTTCGATGGCTACCTGATTCCGCCGCCCTATTTCGGCGCGCTTATCGGGCGTTACGGAAACCGCATCGCGAACGCTCAATTTACTCTCGATGGCGCGATCTATAAGCTCGCGAAAAACGACGGCCCCAATTCCCTGCATGGCGGACTCCGCGGTTTCGATAAACGCTTGTGGACGGCAAGGAGCGCCGATGCGCACGCCATCGAACTGAATTATCTCAGCAAAGACGGCGAGGAAGGTTTTCCCGGCAATCTGAATTCAACCGTGAAATACACGCTTACCGATAACAATGAGATACAACTCGATTACTCGGCAACCACCGATAAAGACACCGTTCTCAATTTGACGAACCACTCGTATTTCAATCTGGCCGGTCAGGGAGAAGGCGAAATTCTGGGGCATCGACTGACGATTAACGCCGATACATTCACCCCCGTCGACAAAACGTTGATTCCCACCGGCGAGATGCGAAAGGTGGAGGGCACGCCCTTCGATTTCCGGCAGCCGCACGCGATCGGCGAACGCATCGGCGCGAAGGATGAGCAGCTTGTATTCGGAAAAGGGTACGACCATAACTTCGTGCTGAACCGTTCGGGAACCGGGCTGGAACCGGCGGCTAAGATAACAGATCCGAAATCCGGCCGCGTTATGGAAGTCCTAACCACGCAGCCGGGTTTGCAATTCTACACCGGGAATTTTCTGGATGGGACGATCAAAGGCAAGGGTGGGAAGGTTTACGGATTCCGCACCGCGTTCTGCATGGAGACACAGCACTTCCCCGACTCCCCTAATCATCCGGCGTTTCCCACTACGGAGTTAAAGCCCGGCGAGCAGTATAAGCAGCAGACGGTTTACCGGTTTTCAACCGATGGCGCCCGGTGATGCCGAGCACGGCCTAGGAATCGCGGTGGCTAAAGCTGAACTGCCCCCGTATCCCTATCGCACGCGGGGATCGAATTACTGCTGTTGTCCTGTTTGGGCGGGAATCTCGACCATCAGAATGGGCTTTGTCGTGGGACTCGGCGATCCGGCTTCCTCTTCCACGCTAACCGCGATGGCCGCCGCGGAGATGTTGTTCATTTGGGCCATGTGAATTGCCGTGCCGTCGGTGTCGGATTGGAAGAGGCCCGCGGGAGAAGGATCGGCGCCCTTGGGGATCAACCAGAATTCATAGGTCTTTCCGGCCGGTACCGGCGGAAGGTTGGAGGCGAGCAGGATCACCAATTGATTGAGACTTGTGTATACTTTTCCGCGAGGCTGGTTGCGCGCGCGCCGCCCAAACACCACTTGTTGAGCATCCGGATCGTTTAAAAGAGAGAGGGCCCGGTCAACGTGAGCCAACTGGTTCTTTTGCTCATCCGCGTCCTTGTGCATCCGGACCAGTCTCTGGTCGATTTTCTTGAACTCGCTCTTTTGCTGCTCGGCATCCTCGCGAATCTCGACGAGTCCGCGTTTCAGTCTAAATAAATCGCCCGCGTGAGCCCGGAATCTCTCGCGCACCTCATCTAATTCACGGTCAAGGCGGCTCACTTGATCGACCCGCTCTTTCTTCTCATCGTGAACCAATCCCATGGCCTTATCGAGCAGATTCAATTCGAGCATTCCGCGTGCTTTGGATTCGGTGAGGGTTTGCTGAAGATCCGAGCCTAACTGGCGCTGCCTCAATCCCATCAATACGATAGCGACAAGTAAGATTGCGATGCCACACGCCAATAAAGCCAGTGTCAGCGATGAATGCGCGCCACCGTTGCGGGAATTTACATTGCTAACCGCGCCGTTCTCGCGCGTAACCTGCCGGTTAGGATCTCGGTTAGGGTCCGGGGGTTCGGGCTGCGATGTGGTAAGTTCCGACATAGTGGTATAAAGCTCACCGTATGTCTTCTCGCGAGGGGTTGTCAATATACGCAGCCACAGTCGGGTGCTAATCCTACTAGCGAGGTCTTCGACCTCAAACCGACAAGCGAAAGCTTCGGGATTCCGTAGAATCTCGGTATGGCGAAGATTCCGGAATTATTAGATGGACACGTCACGCTGGAGGTGGAGTGTCTGGATCGAC
>JBPCKZ010000206.1:0-11517 GCA_051003795.1 Bryobacteraceae bacterium
GCGAGCCTCGCTTCGGCGTTCGCGCAAACCACGTCCACCGCCATTCTGGGAACCGTTACGGACGTCTCAGGTGCCGTCGTGCAAGGCGCCAAAGTAACCGCGCTGCAAACCAATACCGGCAACAAGCGCGAGGACACCACCAACGCTAGCGGAGACTATAACTTCCCGCTGATCGATGTCGGGCAGTACGAAGTTACCGTGGAAATGCCCGGCTTCAAGACGGAAAGCCGTAAAAACATCACACTAATCCTCGATCAGAAGGCGCGCCTCGACTTTCGCCTCGAGGTCGGCGCCCAGACCGAGCGGGTCGAGATCAGTTCCGACGCGCCGCTGCTCCAGACCGACGAGGCTTCCCTGGGTCAGGTGGTCACCGCGAAGCAGATTGAGGAGTTGCCGCTCAATGGGCGCAATATCGCGGGCCTCGCGGTGCTTCAACCGGGCGTTCAGTTCGGCGGCCGCATGGGATTCGACGGTTTAAGCGGGGGGGGCGGCGGCGTTCCCGTTCCTGGCGCGGGTATCTCGCTTAGCGCCAATGGTCAGCGCGACACCAATCAGCACGCCACCCTCGATGGCGTCATCGCCACCGAAGCGCGCGTCAACACCGTGCCGTTTACGCCCTCGATCGAAGCGATCGAGGAGTTCAAGGTGCAAGCCGGCAGCTATTCGGCGGAATACGGAATGAACTCGGGCGCGCAGTTGACCATGGTACTGAAATCCGGAAGCAACCAGTATCACGGAAGCGCTTTTGAGTTTATTCGCAACGACGCTTTCGACGCGACGGATTATTTCCAGAACTACTTCAATGCTCCCGGCGCGAAACTGAACCCCAAGAATCGTCTTCGTCAAAACCAATTTGGCGGAGTGCTTGGGGGGCCGATTTCGATTCCCAAGCTCTATAACGGCAAGGACAAAACCTTTTTCATGGTCGATTATGAACAGAAAAGAAGGCGTCAACCAGGCGGGGCATCGGCCATCAACGTCCCTTCACTGGCTTTCCGGCAAGGCGACCTTAGCGCTCTTTTGAACCGGACGGACGCCAATGGCAAGCCGCTCCCCGCGATCCAGGTGGTCGATCCGATCACCGGCGCTCCCTTCCCCGGAAACATTATCCCGGCGTCCCGAATTCAGCCGGCGGCTATCGCACTGCTCAAGTTTTATCCCGAGCCGCAGCGCATCAACTCGGACCCTCTAAACGGCGTAAATTACATCGGCGCCGGCAACATCAAGCTGACCGACGAGCAGGTTTTCACGCGCATCGATCATAACTTCTCCGATCGCAATAAACTATTCGGTCACTATGCCTACGACGATATCGACTACGCCACTACGCCGGTGAACCCCAACTTTCAGTATCTGGTGGCCGGACGAAACCAGAACGTCGCGTTCCACTTCCTGCACATTTTTTCCCCTAGCTTGATTAACGAGTTTCTGTTCGGCTACAACCGCTCGGTGGACAATACCTTAAATCCCCGATCCAACACGAATTTCGATTACGACACGCTTGGGCTGACTGGATTTCGCGTCGTTACCGATAATAACCGGAAATTCACGCCGCGCGAAGCGGGTCTTCTGCCTGTAAATATCGATAATTTCGCCGGTCTTGGCGACCAGGACGGGGGCAACGGTTTCGATTTCAACAATCTCGGCCAATTCAGCGATAACGTGACCATCAACCGGGGCGCGCATAATTTCAAGACCGGCTTCGATTACGTTCGTGTAGCGTTAAACCGCGGCGCGGCGAACGTGCCTCGCGGCGATCTCAACTTCAACGATGTGATTGGCAATAGCGGCTTCGCGTCGTTTCTGTTGGGCTATCCGGGCAGCTCGGACACGCCCGAAGGTCTGCCGCTCACCGACTCCCGCCAGAACCGCTACGGCGCATACTTCCTGGACGATTGGAAATTCAGCCAGAAGCTGACCCTGAACCTGGGGCTTCGCTACGAATACAACAGCACGGCGACCGACATAAAGGGCCTTTGGCGCAGCCTGAGTTTCGCGCAAGAGACGAACGGGATACCGACGTTGATCCCAAATATCCGTACGCCTTACCATTTCTATAACCCGGAAAAGAAACTTTTCATGCCACGCGTGGGATTGGCTTACCGCCTGAACGATAAGATGGTCGTCCGCGCGGGTTACGGGATCTACTACAACGTTGAACAGCTCAACAATTACACCATCCTGAATCTCAATCCGCCCCTGTCCGGAAGCAGCAATTTCAGCACGCAAGCCACCAATGGCGTGCTCAACAAGAACCAGACCATCCTTACCTATGCAAGCCCCTTCGGCGCGATCGATAATACGCGGCTAACCAACGCCAATACCCTGAATCCCAACAATCTCGAACCGCGAACGCACCAATGGAGCTTGGACTATCAGACACAACTCCCGTTCAACGCCGTGCTGAGCCTCGGCTATGTCGGGAGCAAGGGAGTTCACATCGACAATACGGTGGAGCTCAACAATCCCGATCCCGGTCTGAGTTCCGGTCCCTCGGTGCAGTCCCGTCGGCCCTACCAGTACGTTATTGACGGAGTTGGCGGTCCGGTGCGTCCGTTGAGCCGGATACGGTGGCTCGATTCAGGCTCGAATTCGTGGTACCACGGGCTGCAGGTCAACGCCAATAAACGCCTTTCGCACGGACTTCTGGTCAACGTCGCGTACACCTTCAGCAAGGCCGAAGGCGAGGGATACGGACGTAACGAGGGATTTGGGGCAATCGTGAACACGTACCAAAGCCCTCGAAATCGCGCCGCTGAAAAAGCGCGCTATCCGTTCGACGTAAAGCACAACGCGGTGATCAGTTTTCTGTATGAAGTTCCCGGCCCGATGCGTAACGTTTTCCTGCGAGAGGCGGCGCACGGTTGGCAGGTCAATGGAATCTGGACAATTCGCAGCGGCTTCCCCTTCACGGTTCAACAGTCAAATACTTTAAACACGGCCAATAGTTCGGTGCGCCCCGACCGGCTCGCCAACGGCAGCCTCGCCAATCCCACCGTCAACGAATGGTTCGACCCCGGCGCTTTCCGGCTGGTCACTTGCCAGTTCGATTATTTGGCGAATCGCTGCCATTACGGCAATTCCGGGCAGGGAATTCTGGATGGCCCGGGCTTCAACAGCCTGGATCTTTCGGCATTCAAGAACTTCGCGATTACCGAAAGGGCAAAGCTTCAGATCCGGGTGGAGGCTTTCAACATTGCGAATCACCCGAACTTTAATACGCCCAATGCGACCTTGACCTCGAGCAGGGCTTTTCTGCCGAACCAGGACCCCGTAACCGGCGCGCTCGGGCCGGACCCGATTCAGACCGGCCGCGTACAGGGACCGGGTGCGATCACCAGCCTGGTCTCGCCCATGCGAATCGTCCAGTTCGGCGCGAAGATTATCTTCTGATGCGGCGGCGGGATTTCATTGCCGGCGGTGCTCTTGCGCCGCTGGCATTCGCCGGCCACGCGAAGAAAAAAGTCGCAATCGTCGCGACCGTCTACCGCCCCGGTTCTCACGCCGATGTGATCGCCGGGCGCCTTCTGGGCGGCTACGAGTACAACGGCAAGAAACGGCAGCCCTTGGTCGACGTGGTCTCGATGTACACCGATCAGGTTCCCAAAGACGACCTGAGCCGGGGGATGTCGGCCAAATACGGCGTCCCGATTTCGAAGACCGTCCGGCAGGCGCTGCTGCTTGGGGGCAGCTCGCTCGCCGTCGATGGCGTCGTGCTGATCGGCGAGCACGGCGATTATCCCGACAACGAAAAAGGCCAGAAGATGTATCCGCGATATGAGCTTTTCAAGCAGATCGTGGATGTGTTCCGGGAAACCGGGCGAGCGGTGCCGGTATTCAACGACAAGCACCTTTCCTACGACTGGCAAAAAGCGAAGTGGATGTACGACCAGTCGCGCGAGCTGAAGTTCCCGCTGATGGCCGGGTCGTCCGTGCCGCTGGCGTGGCGGCGTCCACCGCTTGAGTTCGAACTAGGCGCGCCGATCGAACGCGCGGTCGCCATCGGCTTCAGCGGCATGGAAATCTATGGTTTTCACACGCTCGAAGCGCTGCAGTGCATGGTGGAGCGCCGCAAGGGCGGCGAAACGGGGATCGCGGCGGTGCAGTGCTTCCAAGACGATGCCGCCTGGAAGTGGCTCGACGCGAATGCCTGGGCGCAAAAGTTAATGGACGCCGGGCTCCGGCGGATCGAGAAAACCACGCCGGGCGATCTCAGGCGGAACGTCGAACACCCCATCGTGTTTGCTCTCGATTACACAAGCGGTTTGAAAGCCGCCGTAATCATGTTGACCGGCGAAGTGACGGACTTCGCGTTCGCGGCCAACGTCGCCGGCCAAGCGGAGCCGGTTAGCACCGAGATCTGGCTCCAGCCCGTGCGTTACTTCAGCCACTTCGCCGGCTTGGTGTACTACATCGAGCAAATGATCGTTACGGGGAAGGAGCAGTATCCCGTGGAACGGACTCTACTGACCACGGGCGCTCTCGCGGCGCTGTTCGATTCTTCCCACCAGAACGGAAAACGGATCGAGACGCCGCAGTTGGCGATCCGGTATCGCGCGCCGGAGAAGTCGCTTTATAACCGCGGACCGGTCCCGGCGCCCGAGTAACAGCCGCTAGGCTTTCAATAGGCGCCCGATCGCGCGGGTAGCCTGCCGGATTCGCTGCTCATTCTCGACGAACGCGAACCGCACGTGGCCCTCTCCCATCGGCCCGAATCCGATTCCCGGGGAGACCGCCACGAGCGCTTCTTTCATTAAGAGCTTCGAGAATTCGAGCGATCCCAAGTGGCGGTGCTCCTGGGGAAGCGCGGCCCACAGGAACATCGAGCCTTTGGGCGCCTCCACGGGCCAGCCGGCCCGCTTCAGGCCCGTGACCAGCACGTCGCGGCGGCGCTGATACGTCGCGCAGATCTTTTTTGTGTCGTTCTCGCATTCGCGCAGCGCGATGATGGAAGCGATTTGGATGGGCTGAAACACGCCGTAATCGAGATAGCTCTTGATTCGCGCAAGCGCCGCTATCATCTTGCGATTGCCCAGGCAGAAGCCCACGCGCCATCCCGCCATGTTGTAGCTTTTCGATAAGGAAAAGATTTCGACGGCAACGTCCTTGGCCCCTTCCACCTGCAGGATGCTCGGCGCCTTATACCCATCGAAACAAATATCGGCGTAGGCGAAATCGTGAATCACATAGGAGCCATTATGGCGCGCCAGGCGAATAATTTCGCGGAAGAAATCGAGGTCTACACAGGTTGTGGTCGGATTATGCGGGAACGAAATCAGAACGATCTTCGGAGGATGCGCGCCGCGATACAGGTCTTCGAGGCGGTTTAGAAAAGTCGCGGCGTCGGGCATGGGAAGGGTGCAGGCGTGCCCTTCGGACATGACGACGCCGTACTGATGGATGGGATACGCGGGGTTCGGGGAAGCCACAACATCGCCCGGTCCGACGATCGCGAACAGAAGATGAGCCAGCGCGTCCTTGGCGCCGATGGTGACGATGGCTTCGGATTCCGGATCGAGCGTGACATCGTAATTCGACTGATAGCGCTTGACGATTTCCTGGCGCAGATTCGGAAGCCCTTTGGATGTGGAGTAACGATGATTTTTGGGATTACGCGCCGCCTCCGCCAACTTGCTGACCACGGGCCGGGGGGTCGATCCATCGGGGTTGCCCATCCCGAGATCCACGATATCCAATCGATCGGCGCGGGCTTTCGCCTTCATCTCATTGAGAACGGCGAAAACGTAGGGAGGAAGTTTTTGAATGCGATAAAACTCGTCCGTGCTTTCCAGCATTAATTGTATTTTACGCAATCGCTTCTAAGTGCCGGGCGTTTCGAGATCCGCATGAACCACAAAACGTTTCGGGGCGGAGCCGACGTAGTGAAACGGATAGCAGGTGATCAGATTCAGGACAGTGTCGCGGGTGTTGTCCAGGCACTTGGTGTTGGTGGGAGAAATGACGCTGAGTTGGGAGACTCGATAGCGATGCGGGCTGCCCTGCGATTCGAGAACGATTTCATCCCCCTTACGGATATTTTGCAGAACGCGGAAGTGCGTATCCCGATGGCCGGCGATCACGCAATTTCCTTGGGCTCCCGGCAAAGCCGTCCCTTCCATATGGCCTGGGGCAAGGCGGAGGGTGCGAGGGTCCGTGCCTTCCAGCACGAAGAGATTGGCATTGAGCCGCGGAATCAGGAGTCGAGCCACCGGAGTACCTCGGCGGTGGACAGCGTGCGCGGCCGGGAGATCGGGAATGGGCGCGGGAATCGCGTCATCTTTCCAGAAAGCGGCTACTTCGGATTGAGTCTTGCGCGACGCGAAATAATCAAGAGCTCCATTCAGAATGAAGTAGCATCCGGCAATCGACAGAAGCCAGGACGCCAGAATTTTTAACACGCGTGTCATGCGGACGTAACGTGAAATGAGCGCGGATGGGGGGAAGAATCCTTTCCGCGCTCAATTGTAAAACCTAACGCGATGCCGATTTACGCGCAAGCAGGCCCGCGCCGGAGAGCATGCCGCCACTTAATAGCATCGTCAACCAGTCGCCGCCGGTCTTTGGCATGTGGCGGCTGGACCGCGAACCGCTATCCATCGAATTCCGGGAACTCGACATGTCGGAAGAGTTGCCGCTAGTCGAAGGAGTTCGATTCTGCGCGATCGTGTCGGTCGAGTTGGACGATGCGGTCGTCGCAGTCGTCGAGTTCGACGAATTGGCGCTATGGTCCGTAGTGGCCGGGGCCACCGTGGATGCAGTATTGCCGGCGGTGTTCGTCGGGGCGGAATTCACGCTGGAATTGTTGTTGGCCACGGTCTCTCCACTCTGGTTGGTGGGTTCATACTTCGCGGCGACCGAGTAAGGCTCCATGCGCTCGCGTTGGCGCGATTTGACCGCCGGAGGCAGCGGGAATTCGTAGCCGTAATTCTTTCCCTGGATCCAGATTTTGTCAAAATAGTAGTCGTTACCGTAGTGATGCAGGACCACCTTCGTGCTCTCTGGGGTGTTGTTGTCCAACGCAGGTATGGTCTGGGCCGTCGTCTTGAGCTTCATGCCGTTATCGGTGAAAATCTGAAGAATGCGGCTGTCGCCGCCGGCGGTATCCAACTGCCGGATGACATAATGACCCGGTTGCAGAACGGTGTTGTTCAAACTCACGCTGTACGGGAGATCCACAATCACTTTGTCGTAAAGAGGCCCCTGGGCCTGCATGCTGCTAATCGTCGCCGCAACGCCTGTTAACATAAAACCGGCGGACATCATCGAATGTTTCAAATTCATGGCTTGTTTCTCCTTTAAATCGGGTCTTTTTTCTGAATGGAACTTTGGAAGCGGTGAAAACGTCTCTATTTAAGAAATTTACGAGCCGGATGGCCTGCGCTTCCGATGGTATTCAGTGCAACTGAGCTTCCAAATCTCCCGGGAGTTGACGGCGAGAGGGCTTGGCCGATACAGTAAAGATGTCGTCTGTTCGTCCCCATCGTCTAGTCTGGCCCAGGACACCGCCCTTTCACGGCGATAACAGGGGTTCGAATCCCCTTGGGGACGCCATCCATCTAAACTGAAGTCCGAGAGGTAGACTGCCGATAATACCGGAGCATGCTCCTGGTGCGTCTCGTGGTGCGTCTCGGTCTAACGGCGTTGGTGGCGACCGGCCTGTACTGGTCATTGCGATTGGCGTACGCGGACAACCTGGCGTATCGCGGCAACCCGGACGACCTCACGCGCGCCATCGCCCTGACTTCGGGAAACGCCCGGCTTTGGGCGCGTCTCGATTCGACGGCGGGGTACGAGATGGCGTCGCGGCTCGATCCTTGGGACTCCGCCGCGCTGATCCGCCGCGGACTCGATGCGGAATCGAACGGAAGCCCGCACGAAGCCGAACAGTTTCTTCTTCAAGCGGCTCGCGTGGATCGCACGTTCACTCCCGCCTGGACTCTGGCGAATTTTTATGCACGTCGGAACGACAACCGGAAAGTATGGTCTCAAGTGCGCGCCTGCCTGAACGTGCGGGATCGCGAACCCGGTCCGATGTTCGACCTTTGCTGGAGGATTTCGGACAATGCCGACTTGATTTTCCGCGCCATTCCCGAGGGCGCGCGGACGCAATATTTGGAATATTTGATCAGAGCTTCCCGGGCGGAAGCGGCGCATGACGTGTACTCGTCTCTCGATACCGCCGGCCTCCGTAACACCGCCGTGTTGCTGGATTATTGCGATTTTTTGATTGCCCACAAGAGCGCGGATGCGGTATCGCCGTGGAATGCGGCCGGCGGTCCGCGGTTAAGCCCCGAACTCGGCATTTCACTCGTCAACGGCGACTTAGCGCGTGCCCCAACCGGGCGCGGCTTCGATTGGCATGCGCCTGTTCAGTCCGGTATCTCGAGCACCTTTTATCAATCCAGCGCGACCATGCAGTTCACATTCGACGGCGAAGAACAAGAGACCGCGGAACTATTCTGGCAAGCATCGCCGCTGGTTCCCGGGCGGCGGTACCGGTTGCGGTACCGGTCCCAAACCACGGACGCAGCGGCGGCCAGCGGTTTGCGATGGTGCGTGGCGGAAGGATGCGGGCGGGATCTGCACGGCATCGAATGGAGTGGCGGAATGCTCGATTTTGAAGCGCCGACCGCGACAACGCCGACGCGTATTTCGCTGCAATACAAGCGCCCCCCCGGAGCCATGCGCCTGAAAGGTTCGCTGAGTATCGCGAATCTCTCGTTGAGCTTTCGGCCGTGAGCGAGCGCGGCTATGCCGTCGCGCTGGCGGCCGTCCTGGCGGCCGCGATTTTGGTGGCCTGGGCGCCGGGCGCGTGGGCGGTCAGCGTGCCGGAAGCGGGTATTCTGTCGCTCACGCTCATATGGCTTTCCGAACGCCTGCGAGGGTGGGGCGAATGGCGGCGAAGTTGGCTGCTGTGGCCGGTTGGATCGATCGCGCTATGGGGGCCGTTGCAACTGGCGTTCGGCTGCACGGCATACGCTTTCGCCACGTGGAACGTAGCGCTGTTATGGATGGCGAACGCGTTGTTCTTTTGGATCGCGCTGCAGTGTTTAAGATCGAGCCGGAATCGCCGGCTATTTCTTTCGATCCTGCTTGCCTTCGGATGCGGCCTCGCGGTATGGGCGATGTTCCGGACCGCCGACTCAACGTTTGGCCCCTTCGTGTACAAAAATCAGTTCGCCGCGTTCCTCGAAATCTTAACGCCCGTCGCGCTCTACCGGGTCATGGCCGACCGCCGCCGCGCTCTCTTGTATGCTCTCTGCACCGCGGTGCTGGCCGCCGCGGTCGTGGTTAGCGCTTCACGCGCGGGGGCCGTGTTGGTCTACGCCGAGATCGCAATTGTTCTATTGGCGGGCTACTGGCGGGGGATAGTCTCGACCAGGGAGTTCCGCGCGGTGTCACTCGGAACAATCGGATTGATTGTGCTCTTTATTGCGGTGGCCGGCTGGGACTCCATCTGGACTCACTTCCAGGAACCGGAACCCGCGCAAACACGCGTGCGCCTGCTGCAATCGACTTTGCATATGATTCGCGATCGTCCGATCGCCGGTTTTGGTCTCGGCAACTGGCGCGGCGTGTACCCCGCTTACGCGCTGTTCGACGATTCCCGCATAGCCAACGAGGCGCACAGCGATTGGGCTCAGTGGGCCGCCGAAGGAGGCGTGCCGTTCGCCTTCCTCTTGGCGGCGATTTTCGTAGGAACCGCTCGAAACGCCTGGCGTTCTCTTTGGGGGATTGGAAGTCTCGCTGTCTTGCTGCACGCGATGGTCGACTATCCGACTCGAGAGCCGGCTATTGGCGCGCTGCTGTTTACCATGCTGGGGGGAATCGCGGCGTCGGCGAACCCTTACTCCGGCAATGCGAACGCGACGTACGAACCGCCCGAAGCCGCGCCCGATTTTCCGCCACCCGCCGCAATTACCACGAATTGGCGGCCGTCCACGGAATACGTCGCGGGCGTCGCGTTGCCGCCGGCCGGCAGTTCGGCCTGCCAGAGCAGCGCGCCCGTGTCTTTATCGAAAGCGTGAAACTTCCGGTCGCGGGTCGTGGCGCCGATGAAAAGCAGCCCGCCCGCCGTGACGACCGGCCCTCCATAATTTTCGCTGCCGGTAACGCCCATCTTGTCCACAAGCTCCGGATATTCGCCGAACGGAATTTTCCACGCGATCCCGCCCTTGTTCATGTCGATTGCGTTCAACGTGCCCCACGGCGGCTTCACGGCGGGGTAGCCGTCCGGATCGAGAAATCGGTTGTAGCCGTCAAAGCGGTATTTTTGTTCGATATTCGGATCGGGTTTTGCCGCGCTTGCACCGGGCCCGAGGTCCACCTCTTTATCTTCTCCCGTTGCGATGTAGCTCACGATCGCGTTCGTTTCCTCGCGCTTTAGGTAAGCGAAACCGGGCATGCGCCCATTGCCTTTGCGGACGATCGTCTCGATTTCCGCGCGTGAATGCTTCTGTCCGATTCCGGCGAGCGATGGAAATTCCGGCGGGCTGCCTTTCAGGTCCGCCCGATGACAGCTCGCGCACTTCTCCCGATACAGGCTCTTGCCGGTCTCGGGTCCACTGTTTTTCTCCCGCTCGACCAAGCGCATGATCCACGCCATTTCGTTGGCGTTAACGAATAGCCTTCCGGATTGGGGATCGAAAGCCGCCCCGCCCCATTCGCCGCCGCCGTCGAAGCCCGGCAGGATCACAGTGCCTTGCAGGCTTGGGGGAACGAACTGGCCGTCGCTGCGCAGTTCTTTCAATCTTTCGAGAACGGCGTGGTGGGCCGCCGGTGTTCGCTGCGTCACCGCATCTTCGGTGAACGCCTGGCGCGCGAAAGGCGGCGGGGACAGCGGAAATGGCTGCATTTCCGCCGTCGCTTCGCCATCGACGTCGCTTTTCGCGACTTTCCGGTATTCGACCGGGAAGAGCGGCTTCCCCGTCTCGCGTTCGAACAAGAATACGAAGCCCGATTTGGTTATCTGCGCGACCGCGTCGACCGTGCGTCCGTCATGCTTGACGGTGATGAGTGTGGGCGGCGCCGGGAAATCGCGGTCCCACAGATCGTGTCTGACGGATTGAAAATGCCAGACGCGCTTTCCCGTTCCGGCATCGAGCGCGAGCAGCGTATTCGCAAACAGGTTGTCGCCAACCCGGTTCGAGCCGTAGAAATCGAACGCCGCCGAACCGGTGGGAACGAACGCCAGGCCGCGCTTTTCGTCAAGGCTCATGCCCGCCCAGTTGTTGGCGCCGCCGATGTATTTCCAGGCGTCCTTCGGCCAGGTTTCATATCCGAATTCGCCGGGATGCGGGATGGTGTGGAAGGTCCAGCGAACCGCTCCCGTGCGGACGTCGTAGGCGCGAAGGTCCCCGGGAGCGGCGGGCAACGTCTCGTTCACGATGCTGCCGAGGATCAGGAGGTCTTTATACACGATGCCCGGAGATGTCGCCGAGATCGTCATGTTCCGGACCTCGCGGCCGAGTCCTTCGCGAAGGTCTACCTGGCCGCCGTTTCCGAAACTCGCGATGG
>JBPCKZ010000207.1:0-3834 GCA_051003795.1 Bryobacteraceae bacterium
GCGCTCTATCGCTGTCCAGATGAGACGATAGACATCTTCTACCGGCTGAATTGCACCAAGCGAGGTACCCACACGTTCAGAATACCCGCCGATCAGGATCCCCACTTTTATGACCCAGTAGTAATAGTCGCGGGAGGTACATCCCGGAAGTATCCATCAAGGCTAGACAAGGATATTACGAGTGACATCCCCGCCTTGACGCGGTTGTGCCGCGTCTGAAAACGACATCGCCGCAAACGTGACCACGCTCTTCTCGTCGATGTTCCACTGCTCGTAGTTCAGCAGCGTGCCGCGCGCTTGGGGCACAGCCTTCATGAAAGTGTAGAGAGGCGAAGATCCGCACCATTTCAGATCGTCGCGATTCTGTTGCACCAGATCCCAAAATCCGGCTGCATCGCCGGCACCGATCCGGTCGATCCGTTGCGCGTCCCGCTCCTCTACTTCCGACATCCGGCCTTTGCCCGCATGCGCGGTGAACGGATCTCCATAGCGGCGTCCCATGTGCGCCATGTCGATCCCCAAGATCCAAAATAACCGGTCGCCTTCCCGCGCCGCGAGTTCGCCGAGCTTTTCGAGAAACCGGCGGACGCCCTCGTCGTCCTCCGGCTGGTCCCCGGCATGGATGCTGCGCGCATAAGGTCCGCATAGAATCGGCAGAATGCGGATATCGGGCCCGTAGATCGATTGCAGGAAGAGCACTTGAAACTCGATCGAGTGCTCGACGGCATGGCAGTAATCCTCCATCTTCACGGCCGGTTCGGCGGCAAGCTCGTTCACCAGCTTTCGATCGACCGCGGTGGTCCCGTACGGCGTAACAAAAGATTTTCGCGTGAGACCGAAGCGTTCCGGATCGCCATAGTGGGAGGTCCCAAGGATCACGAATGTCCGGTCGCGATATCGCGGTCCGAGCCGTCGATAGGCTTCCCCGTAGGTTTTCCACCCGCCTTCGGGGCTGACGTGCGGCGCGGCGATTCCGACGATTCCATCGGACGATTCCGGATGCGGGTTTAGAGCCCGGTCCAGGTAGCCGGCCATGGCCGCGCGTAACTCATCCGGTCGATCGGGATACGCCGACCCGGCGTGAGCGGGTTCCCGAACGGGGCTGGCGGCGAACGACCCCTGGCGTTCCGCCTTCAACCCGGCGAACACTTCGTCCTCTAGAAAACCGCTCTGGCTCAGCGTCTCGATCAGGTTCCGCTCCAGCTCGCTCACGTCCAACTCGCCCGTCAATTGAACCAGCATCGCCCTCAGGTCCAGGTCGGTGTGGTTTCCGTCGAAGCACTCCAGGCATTGAACCAAGGCGGGCGGAACGATCAGCGTGACACTCGAATATCGGTACGAGTCCCGAATCGCCAACCCGGGCCGGTCGGGCACTGGCGATGGCATGAAATCGAGATTGAAGCGCATCCGGGTAAGCGGTTCGGCCACGTTCGATATGGTAGCGTATGAACGGGCGCGGGCACGTATTTTTCCATCCCCGGGTATAAATTTGCGCAAGATCCAATTTGATGGATAATACGTTTAACGATTGAGGCGTGCAATGCCGTGGACGCGCGCGCTTCTTACAAGGAAAATTCGGTGCCGGTGAACTTGAAACGGTATACGCCGTCTATCGCTTCCGTTGTTTCCCTGGCCATTCTTCCGTTCTTCCCATCGCCAGCTCGCGCGCAGACGCTGATGCAAGGCTCCGGGCCGGGCGGATTGGTGCGCACGTTCAGCACGGATGCGGCGATTCTCGAGACCCAGGAACCTCGCAAGGATCTGCCTTGCACGGTGAATCCCCTAAAGCCGTCGTTGGGCTTCGATCTCCGCTTCCATGCCGGTTACGAGGTGATGATTCCGCTGAAAGAACTTGCCGGAAGCGAAGATGTGCTCACCATGATCTTTCGCGTGACGGCGTCAAGCCGGACGGATGGCCCCGTCTATTTCTCCCAGCGGGTGAGCGTTCCCAAGATCGAGGAAAACGCGGACGGGAAGGCCTACCTGCAGGGATATTTCGATCTCGGAGAAGGCAACTACCATGTGGACTGGCTGATGCGCGACCGCGCCGAGCGCGTGTGCTCCTCCTATTTCGACCTGGAGGCGGCCGTGCCGATCAAGGACGGCCAGGTGGATCTTCCGATCGCGCCCGCGACCATTCAGGCCGCCGATCAGGAGCCGTTTCGCGACGAACCGCCGGTGGCGCGCGACGAGACGGATGGGCCATTGAACGTGAAGGTGATGGTGAATTTCGCGCCCCAGAAGTCCGCGTCGGCGACTCTACAGCCGCTCGATACAGGAGCGCTGGTCTCGATCCTGCGGCGCATCTCGCGGGAGCCGCGCATCTGCAAATTTTCCGTGGTTGCGTTCAACATGCAGGAAAAGCGGGTAATCTACCGGCAAGAAAATTCCGAGCAGATCAACTTTCCCGCGTTGGGCGAGGCGCTGAATTCGCTTAATTTAGGGACGGTCGATTTCAAGCAGCTTGGCCAAAAGCACGCGGATAGCGACTTCCTGTCCACTCTGATCGCGCAAGAGATGGTTAAGGATCATCCCGACGCCGTGATCTTCGCCGGTCCCAAAATCATGCTGGACGAGAAGTTGCCGCCGGAGCCGCTGAACCGGCTTGTAAACATCTCATACCCCGTGTTTTACATGAATTACATCCTGAATCCGCAGGCGAATCCATGGCGCGATGCGATCGGGAACGCGGTGAAGCGCCTCAAGGGGTACGAATACACCATCAGCCGCCCGAAGGACCTTTGGGTCGCGTGGTCGGAGATCATGTCCCATATAGTAAAATTGAGAACGGGAACGGGGATGGCTCTTTCCTCGTCTCAGTGAATATGCGGGTCTCCGTCCTTCCTTCGCTTTGGTTAATACTGATATCTTTTTCCCCGGTTTTCGGCCAGGCATTTAAGAATCCCGACACGCTTGGGCCGGATTATCCGACGCCGCAGGCCGTGGTGGAGCGCATGCTGGAAACCGCCCACGTGTTGCCCGGCGAGATGGTTTACGACCTGGGATGCGGCGATGGACGCATCGTGATCACCGCCGCGCGGCAGTTCAAGGCCCGAGCCGTCGGCATCGAACTCTCGCGCGATATCTTCGAAAAGACGGCGGCGCGAATCAAGCAGATGGGCCTCGCCGATCAGATCAAGATCGTGCACGGGAACGCTTTGCATTACGACCTGAGCCCCGCGGACGTCGTTACGCTCTATTTGATGACGAGCTCAAACGACCGCTTGCGGCCCGCTTTCGACCGGTATCTGAAGCCGGGCGCGCGCGTGGTATCGCACGATTACGAAGTACGCGGATGGAAGCCGGCCGTAGTCGAGAAGATGGAAGCGGGCGGACGGATGCACGTCATCTACGTTTACGACGTGAAGACGAAGTAGAGCAGGCGCATCCCAAACGGGAAGCCCCGCGCCTCAACAATTGGTAAACGTTGAGCGACTGAATCGGTGCCTTGAAACCATTGATTTGCCTTAGCTCAGTAGTACATTTCCGATTACCTAACTCCCGAGCACACAGACATTCTGGCCCGAAAGCGTCAAATCCCCAAGGGTTCGGGGACAGCGTCCCCGAGTTCAGCAATGGTCTTTTCCTTATGTTGGGCATCATGCTCCGGGCCCCCTTTTGTAGAGCGAAGCCGATGTTTGATAAGCGAGACTCTGGTGCAGGCGCTCGTGATTGTAAAAGCGCAGATAGCGTTCGATGCCTTCGCACGCTTCCCTCACCGATGCATAATCCTTCAGGTACACCTCCTCATATTTGAGCGACCTCCACAACCGCTCGATGAAAATATTGTCCATGCACCGTCCTCGTCCGTCCATGCTGATCGCGATCTCTCTG
>JBPCKZ010000208.1:0-7265 GCA_051003795.1 Bryobacteraceae bacterium
AGAAAGCGTGGCGCGTAGGCTGAGCGGATCGTTATTCAGGCCAAAACTGGCAAAGTGTCCACCAGTGCTTCGGAAGTAACGCGCTTGGAATGGCGCATTCACGAATGCCACGCAGAGCGCGATGACGAATAGAGCCAACGGAATTTTCTTCGCATGGCAGGGAATGAGCGGGGCCAGCGCCGCGGCAAAAATCGGCGCGCCCCAGATCAGCGCGGTCCCCTTCGTGAGCGCCGCCAGACCTAGCGAGAACCCCACGGCGGCTATATCGATCGCGGCGAGCGTGCGTGTATACCGCACCGCGAAGCAGACCGCCGCAATCAGCCAAAACGAGAGCACGACATCGTTCTTCGATCCGGAAGCTTCGAGCACCCCGACCGGGATCGCGACCACCGCTACAGCCGCGAGAACCTGTCCACGCAGACTCCCGCCCAACTCGCGCGCTGCGGCCGAAACCCCGATTGCGCATCCGAGCAGCGCCGCCGCCTGGACCAAATTCACGAGCCGGTCGCTGCCCGAGATCAGATAAAGATGCAGGAAGACGTATTCGGCGAATGGCGGCATTAGATTTTGGTGCAAGTAGTTCGTGGGGAAGAATGCGACGTTGCCGGCCTGCGCCCAGTACACGACGCGAGGCATGTGATAGGCAATCACGTCGTAAGTATTCGGCGCGCTGAACCAGGCCGTGCAGGCGACTAAAGCCACTACGGCCACCACGCCTCCGATGCCGAAAAAACTGAACGGATCCGGCTTTCGTGGAATGGTCCGTGGAATCGTCAAACTCTTTCGCCGCGAAACCGCTATCGACACGCACGCCGATAGTATGGCGAGCCACGCGATCCGGACCACCCACGGCCGCAGCGAATTGAACGCGCCGAGCGCCTCCGTGAGCGCGACGATTGTGACTCCGAACAGAATTGCCGCGCGCAGGATCGCCAATCGCACCAGTCGAGGCTAGCACGGGCGGGAATGCTACGATAAAGCCAACCCAGGAGGCTTCCATGACGCTCCGCATACTCGCGGCCGCCGCGTTTTCCGTCACGTTGGCGGTTGCCGGAGATAGCGATTCGCAAACCGTAACGGCATCCAACCCGAGCCATATCCGGCTTGGTGCAATCACCGTCGGCGCCGGATACAGCCACTTTACCGGCTACCGGCCGTGGACTTTCGATCCTTTCTATTACGGCCTTTACAGCTCTTACTACCCCGGTTTTTTCACCGGATTCGGCCGCGGCCCGAACATGGGCGAAATCAAGCTGCGCGCGGATTCCCCGAAAGCCGAGGTTTATCTGAACGGCGCGTATGCCGGAAATGCGGGGCATCTGAAAGACATCTGGCTCGACCCGGGCGCGTACAACTTGGAAGTTAAGTCGGACAACCAAGCCCCATTCAGCCGGCGGATCTACGTCCTGAGCGGAAAGATCTTGAAGATCGACGCGAATGCAAAGCCATGAAGATTACGCTAGTTGCCTTTTTTGCCTTCGCCTGCGGGGGACAGAACACGGGCCCAAATCCGGGAATAACCCCACAAAGCGACGTTCGCCTGTATCACGGGCATGAAATTCGGAACGATCTGGAGATCGGCGCAACCGTGCTGTCAGCCGAGCAGGTCAAGAACGCATTTTCGTCCGATCTGAATCGCGGCTACGTGGTGCTCGAAATCGCGCTCTATCCCAAGAACGGGCTTCAGCCCGAAGTCCGCCTTGCCGATTTTGCGCTGCACGCTCTGGCGACGGATCGGGTGTCGCGAGCCGTTCGCGCCTCCACGGTGGCCGGGATTCTGCAGAAGAGCGCGCCGTCGCGCACTTCGGTTGAACTGGATCCGGTCGTGGAGGTTGGCTACGAATCGGGAACGCGAAGCGATCCGTATACCGGTGAACGGCGCCGCGGCGGCTTCTACAGTTCCTCCGGCGTGGCCGTCTCCACCGGGCAATCCCGGCCGGCGAGCACGGATCGGGATCGCCGCGCGGTGGAACTCGAGTTAAGCGAGAAAGGGCTGCCGGAAGGCATTGCGACGAGACCGGTTGCCGGGTATGTTTACTTTCCGCTCGCATCCAAGAAGAAAGATGTGGCCTATGAACTCCAGTACCAGACTTCCGCCGGGCCGGTGAAACTCGTCGCGGGCAGACGCTGATCCGCGACATGGACCGGATCGGCCGCTACCGGATCGTCAAGGAACTCGGGCATGGCGCGATGGGCGTCGTGCATGAAGCCATCGACCCCAACATCGGGCGGCCGGTCGCAATCAAGACCATTCGCTTAGGCGAAGTGGACGATCCCGAGCGCCGCGCGAATTTGCGTGAGCGATTCTTCCGCGAAGCGCGGGCGGCCGGGGTACTCTCCCATCCGGGAATCGTCACCATCCACGACATGGATGAGGACAACGGACTCGCGTACATTGCCATGGGGTTCGTCAATGGCCCCACGCTCGACCAGGTGCTGGCCTCGGGCGATGCGCTTCCGGCCGGCCGCCTCTTCGACATCCTGCGGCAAACCGCCGCGGCCCTCGATTTCGCTCATCAAAAAGGCATTGTGCACCGGGACATCAAGCCGGGCAATCTGATGCTTGATGAGGAGGGCGTGGTCAAGATCACCGATTTCGGGATCGCCAAAATGAATTCCCCCGAAGATTTGACCGTGACCGGCGCCATCGTCGGGACTCCCAATTACATGTCGCCCGAGCAGGTGCAGGGCATCGACATCGATGGCTCGACGGACCAGTTTTCATTGGCGGTCGTGGCATATGAGCTCCTCACCGGCGAGCGGCCTTTTCCCGGCGAGCAACTCACGACGGTCGTTTACAATATCGTGGCCGGAACTCCGGTTCCGCCTCACCGGATCAATCCGACGCTTGGATCGGAGATCGACGCGGTTCTCAACAAGGGGCTTGCGAAGAAAGCGGCGGATCGATATCCGAGCTGCGCCGCTTTCGTCGGCGCGCTGGAGCTGGCCTGCGCCGGCACGAAAGGGTGGCGTCCTTTGGGGCGCGGAGGAAGTCTGGCGTTGCCCACTTCGATCGCTTCCGCGACCGTTCAACAGGGTGGTCTTCGCAAGCGCCAGCCGCGTTTTTTGATCCGTTTTTTGATCCGTTTTTTGATATTTGTATCGCTGCTTCTGTTTGGACTGACCGGCCTTTGGATGTTCGGGCGGAGATATTTGGCGGATAGGCCGGCTCCGCCTCCAGTCGTGGAGTACCACTCTTTGGAACCCCGTCACAGCCCGATGCCGCCGCCTTCGGCTCCCGAGGCAGTTGCGCAAGCACCCGCGCGGACGATGCCGCAAGTGGACATTCCCGATCCACCTCCGGCCAAGGCACTGCAAGATCTCTGGGTGACCACCAATCCGCCCGGCGCGAATGCGGTTCTCGACGATCGCCCGGACAGCGCGTGCCAAACTCCCTGCATGTTGCGCGTCGCGCCCGGCCGGCACGCGGTTTCCATCGGCTTGGCTGGTTTTCAAGGCGAGCGCCGGGAAGTCACCGTCGGCGGCGATGCGATGGATTTGCCGCCAATCGTTCTGCGGAAAGAGGCAGGCACGCTGATGTTGAGCACCGTTCCGCCTGGCGCGGCAGTTTCCGTCGACGGCCGCCCGCTGCCGCAAACGACGCCCGCGCAGGTCAGGCTGTCGCCAGGCTCCCACGTGGTCGTTGTCGAAGCCGGCGGCAAGCGTTCCAGCGAACAAGTCGAAATTCAGAATGGCGAGACGAAGATTCTGAAAATTACGTTGTGAAATCCCAACCGAAGCCCGGCTTATCCGAAGGACGGGTGTAGACCCCTTCGGGGCCCCGCGTGACGTGGTTGTCTTCTTCAAAACGCGTATAAACTTCTTGCGGGCCCCCGGGGGGCGGCATGAACATTTCGGCCCAGGGGCAATTGGTTGTCGCCATGATGAAGTGCACGCAATCTTGCGTGCCCCCACGTGCGGGATCACCGGAATGTCGTAAGTCGCGGCCAATGCCGCGATCTTGCGCAGCTCCGTCAGGCCGCCGCACCAATGAATATCCGGCTGCCAAATCGCCGCCGAACGATGCTCCATAAGCTGGCGGAATCCATACCTCGTGTACTCGTGCTCGCCGGTCGCTATACGCGTCGATTTGATTCCCGCGTTCAAACGCCCGAAGCCTTCGTAGTCGTGAGGCTGCAAGACCTCTTCAACCCAATAGACGCGATACGGCGCCAGCATGTCCGTCATCTCGATGGTGTAGCGCTCCGTCCAGGACATCCAGCAATCGAGCATGATGTCGCCATCCGGGCCGACCTGATCGCGCGTGTGCTTGACCAGATCCAGATTTTTCCGCATCCCTTCGCGTCCGTCCGCGGGACCGTGCGGAACCGCGAGTTTCACGCGCTTGTATCCGAACGCGAGGTGCTGCTCGACGTCGTTTCCGGTGCAGTAAGCGGGAATGCGAGTCTTGGTTTCGCCTCCGATGAGCTTGTAAACGGGCATGCCGAGCGCGTTGCCCACGAGGTCCCACAAGGCCAGATCCACGCCGCTGATCGCGCCGGTCCCGATCCCCGCGCGGTCGTAATACATGCTGGATCGCCAGAGGGTGTCCCAGAGCCGTTCGATGTCGAAGGGATCTTTCCCGATCAGCAGCTTCGAAAAATGCTGTTGCACCAGCGGACCGCCCCCCGTGCCGCCCGTGCCATAACCGGTGACGCCTTTGTCCGTCGTAATCTGGACGGTGAAGCCAGGCAGCTTGCCGGCATCGGGCATAAATAAAGAACGCTCGGCCTTGTAATCGGGGTAGATCGACATGGGGCTCGCGACTTCGACCCCAGTGGTCGACCAGGACCCCGGCGCGGGCGTGAACTTCGGAATCGGCCTGCGAAGCTGCGGCTCGACTAAGCGGACACCGGTTATCTTGAGCTTGCTCTTTTCTTGCGCGAACGCGAGCGGAGACAAACCCAGACCTGCGGCGGTTACACTGGCGGTTTTCAATAATGAGCGGCGATTCATAATTGCGGATTCAAGATTATCAGATCCGGCTTACAATGGCCGGGATGAATCGCAGAATTTTCCTGGCCGCCGCGACGGGAGCGGCTGTTTACAAGTGCTCCGCCGCGCCGCCCTCGAAGATAATCGATACGCATACCCACTTCTATGATCCATCCCGGCCTCGGGGAGTGCCATGGCCATCGCCGACGGATGAAATTCTCTATCGGACGGTACTGCCGGACGAGTATCGCCGAATGACGAAGCCGCTGGGCGTGACGGGAACGATAGTGGTCGAGGCCAGCCCCTTGCTCGAAGATAACCAATGGATACTGGATTTAGCCGCGAAACATCCGGCGATCGTGGGTTTCGTCGGGCACTTGGATCCGGGCAAGGCGTCGTTTCGCGAGAATCTGAAGAGGTTTCAAAAGCGCCGCCTGTTCCTCGGTATTCGTTTATCTTCCTCGTCGCTCAAAGACCCCAATGCGGAATTCATCTCCAATTTGAAGGCCATGGCCGACGCCGGTTTAGAGTTGGACGTGATTGGCGGAACACCGGTTTTGGAGCAGACCGTTCGGCTTACCGACCGAATTCCAAACCTGCGCATCGTGATCGATCATCTTCCGTTCGAGCCGCCCGAGGACGAGGACTCCATGCGCGAGTTGGGGAAGCGTCCTCAGGTGTACGCAAAAGTTTCGAACGTGGTGCGGCGGGTAGAGAATCGCGTGCCGGAGGAGGTGAACTATTACCGCGCCTCGCTGGATGAATTGTGGAACGCGTTCGGGGCCGACCGGCTGCTTTATGGAAGCAACTGGCCGGTGAGCGATCACGTGGCCCCTTACGCGACGGTGCTGAAAGTCGTGCGGGAATACTTCGCGCAAAAAGGGCTGGAGGCTTCCGAAAAATATTTCTGGAAGAACTCGAAGGCGGCGTACCGTTGGCCAGGTTAAACGTTTTTACGCACGGCAAAAAAAAGCCGATAGGCGCTCGGAGGAGTGCGCCTATCGGCTGGATCGCGTAAACCGGAAATTCAGAGCTAAAGCTCTGAGTTCGTGCCGCGATACCACTCGTATGATACCAGATTTCTTAAGGATCTTTAATACGATCGCAGTGTACCAGATATTTCTTGTGCAAACAAATATTTCAAATTGTCACGCCTCCGTCGCGGTTTTCCCGCATCCTCGAGGTAAGGTTTTCTCTTGCCACTTCTCCCGGCCTGCGTCATATTGAACTCAGGCATGACAGGCGACGGCCATGGCGGAACAGCTTCTCTACTTCACGGAACTGCTCGGGCTTCCGGTGCACGACCTGAAAGGCCGCCGCATCGGGCGCGTGAAGGACGCGGCACTCGTTCCGTTAATTGACCCGTCGCTGGTCGACAGGTTTCTGGTCGGCGGCGGCATGACGTGGCTTTCGGTGCGGTACGACCAGATCGCCACCATCTCCCTCGACGGCATTCAGCTTAGCGATGAGAAGCTGTTTCCGTACCACTCCGATGAGTACATGCTGCGCATCGGCCGCGATCTTCTCGATCAGCAGATCATCGACGTGAACGGGCGCAAGGTGGTCCGCGTCACCGACGTCAGCCTCGCGCTGCGGCACAACGGGCGGGACACGCTGTCGGTGCTCGAAGTAGACGTGGGCGTGCGTAGCATTCTGCGACGGCTGCTTCAGGGAATCGTTCCCCCGCGCTGGATCCGGCGGGCGCAGCGGGGTATCGCGCCCAATTCCATTTCGTGGGAATTTTGCAATATCGTCGAACCCGATCCGCGGCGCCGGCTGCGCCTGAATATCTCGAACGACAAGCTGGAGCGGATGCACCCCGCGGATCTGGCCGATATCGTCGAAGAGCTTGGCCCGGCCGAGCGCGAATCGATCTTCGAAACCATCGATAGCGAAGTGGCCGCCGAAGCGCTGTCGGAAGTCGACCCGAAAACGCAGGCCAGCATTTTGGAATCGCTCGAACCCGAGGTTGCCGCCGGAATTGTCGAGGAGATGTCGCCGGACGAAGCCGCCGACGCACTGGCCGAGCTCGAAACCGAGACCTCCGAGGACATTCTGGATGAGATGAAAACGGACGAGGAATCGGACGTGCGCGAACTGCTCGAATTTCCCGAAGACACCGCCGGTGGCATGATGAACACCGAATACGTGGCGCTGCCGGACGATGCCACCGTCGAATCGGCGATCGAATCGTTGCGCGGGCAAGAGGATCTGCTGGAAGCGTTGAACGTTATTTTTCTGATCGACGCGGAGGGGCGGCTTACCGGCACGGTGCCGCTGGCGCGTCTTTTCCGCGTGGACAACGCCACCCCGCTGCGCCAACTCTCGCC
>JBPCKZ010000209.1:0-38257 GCA_051003795.1 Bryobacteraceae bacterium
TCAGCGCCATGGGCAAAGTCAACACCAAGCTGATGCAAAACCGGCGAATCGCCGGAACGCAGAAAGTCATCGAACAGCAGATCGCCGGGTTCATGCCCGTAATTGCGACGATGACATCGCCGCTTACTAATATCCCGTTCTTCGAAGGCGAACCACAGGCGATGCGGTTCGTTTCGTCTTATTCGCTGCAAGGCGCGTCGCGCGGCGTGCCGCAAATTTTGGAATTCGCGGTGATTCCGGGCGAGCGGTCGCAGGGCGTCCGGCTGATCGTGAACGAATGGCCGTACACAGGGCCGTACTCGGCGGGAGCGTTTTGTCTGGGCCGCGTGCCTGACCCCGCGCGCGGCGTCACTGTCCCGCGCTTCCGGCCGATCGAAGCCGGCCCCGCATCTTTCGTGCTGGCCGACCGTCTTGCCTATTGCCGTTTTTCTTATCTGGAGCCGATGCCAAGACCGGTTTTCGGACAGTGGAATCCCAATTGGATTTATGAGCGATGGCCGCTTGGCATCCGCATTGAAATGGCTTCGCTCGAAGAGGCTGCATCGTCGCTGCACATGGTGACGGTGACGGCTCCGGTGCGCATCAATCATCAGCCCGGGATGGAGCTGCGAGACTATTGAAACGGCGAAGCGAAGGCGCCGCGTTGCTCGCCGTGCTGTGGCTCTCGGCGGCGCTCTCCGCCATTGCGTTCAGCGTGGCCGCCACCGTGCGCGGCGAAACCGAACGCGCGGCAACATCGGTCGACGATATCAAGAGTTACTACCTCGCCACCGGCTCGATTCAGCGCGCCATCCTTTATTTCCAGTGGGGTCCCCAGTTCTACCGGCCCGGCACTTCGACGATCGCCCTGCGCTTTCCATCGGGCGAGGCCGTCGTCGAGATCGTTCCCGAAACGGCGAAACTCAATATCAATGCGGCATTGCCCGAGGATTTATACAAACTCCTGCTCGCCTTGGGCGCGAACGGATCGCAAGCGAGCGAGCTCACCTCCGCGATTGTCGATTGGCGAACGCCGGCGCCCGACAACAAGTTGAGTCCGTTCGACGCGTTTTATTTGTCGCTCAGTCCGTCTTTTCGATCGCCGCATGCGTCATTTCAAGAGATTGAGGAATTGCTTTCGATCAAAGGCATGACGCCCGACCTGTTTTACGGAACATACGTACGCGAACGCGACCGCCTTGTAGCGACGGGAGGCTTGCGGGATTGCGTCTCCACGCACGGGACGACCGGGAGTTTTGAAATCAACACTGCCTCGCCCGCTCTCTTGCTTGCCGCGGGTTTAGCGCCGGATCAGGTGGCCGCGTTGGTCGCGCGGCGAGCGGAACAGCCATTCGGTTCTCCGGAAGAAGCGCGGGCCTTCGCAAGCGGCCTGGGTCCCGCCGGCGAACGTCTGCGGCTAGGCGGCAACACCATGTTTACGTTCCGCGCGACGGTGCGGCTGCGATTGCAAAATGGACAACTCTCGGACATGCAGCGGACCGTCGCGGCGCTTATCAAGTTCATGCCCTCGGGTTCCGACGCGACGTTCCACGTGATCCGGTGGTATGACCGCGATTGAAATTCAGCAGCCGGAGATTGCCGAAAGGCAGCGCGCGCCGGGCGCTCCCGCGTGGAGGAAGGCGCTCGCCTTCGGAACTTCCTGCGGCATCGTGGTGCGCGAAAACAGTTTGGAGGCCGCCATTGCGCGCGTGCGCCCATCGGGCGCGGCCGTGGTGGCATCCATCAGCCTGCCGGATTTCCGGAACCGTCCGGCATCCGAGTGGGGAGCGGAATTTCAATCGTTTCTCGAAGAAAACGGCGAGACGTATTTATCGGCGACGGTGTTGCTGCCCGCGCGCGAGGCGATCGTGCGGCACGTTTCGCTGCCGGGCGTGGCGGCGCGCGATCTCGAATCCGCCATTCGTTTCCAAATGGATTCGCTGCATCCGTTCGGCGATGAAGAAGTAATTTCAGCGTGGTCCCGCGCGGATAAAGGAACCGTTCTGGTCGGGATCGTGCGGCGGACCACGCTCGATCGCTATGCCAACCTGTTTGCCGAAGCGGGCGTGGCGGTGGCCGCGTTTTCTTTCGCGGCGTCCGCGATTCATGCGGCGGTCCGGCTTTACCGGCCGCCGCCTGCCGAATTTTTAGCGTACACGCGCGACGACACGGGAGCTATCGAAATCTATGGCGAAAGCGCGGCGCGTCCCGTGTTTTCGGCGGAATTCGAAATGCCTCTCGAACGCGCGCTTTCCTTGGCTCGCGCGGAACTGCGACTGCCCGCGACGGAAACGGCGTGGACGCTCGAAAGCCTGCTGCCGGTTGGGGAACCAGCCCCCGGCATAATCCCGCTGGTATGCGCCGCCGCGTTGTGCGGCGCCTGCCCGTGGGTGGTGTCCGCCGCGAACCTGCTTCCAGCCGATCGCCGCAAGGATCATTCGCGCGCGCATTATTTGCCTTCCGCCGTGCTGGGTTTGGCGCTCCTGTGCGTTACTGCGGCGATGTTGCTGTACCCCGCGTGGATGCAGCGCGAGTATTTGAGTTCCGTGCGCGGGCAAATTTCGAAGCTGCAGCCGTATGCGAATCGCGCGCGTGCGGCGGACCGCCGCATCGATCAGCTGCGCGCCCGGACGCTTCTGCTGGACGATTTCCGCAAACGCTCGCAGGCGGATTTGGACACTTTGAATGAGCTGACGCGCCTGTTGGCGGCGCCGATCTGGACCAACATGATCGAGGTGAACCGCGATTCCGTCGTGATCGGGGGCGAGGCCGATCAGGCGGCGCCGCTCCTCAAGATTCTGGACGGCTCGCCTTTTTTTCAAAACTCGGAATTCGCGATGTCGGTCGTGAAGGCGGGCTCGAACGAAATGTTCCGGATTAAAGCGGCCCGGAAGGCGAAACCGTGAAGCCGCAGCTATGAAGCCGCAACACAGGCGGGCTCTCACGATGCTTGCGGCCGGGTTAGCGGCCGCGCTAATCGCGCGCTACCTGGTAACGCCCGGCACGGATGCGCCGGTATCCTCGTCCGATTCGGTGCCCGTCGCGGAGAATCGATTGGCCCGGCTTCGTCAGATCGCGGCCACGGTACCGGGCAAGGAAGCGGTGCTGAAACAGGTCTCGGCGGAACTCGCGACGCGTGAGCGGGGGATCATCGTCACGGACACGGCGCCGCAAGCGCAAGCGAGGTTGCTCGAAATCGCGCGGCGCATCGGCAAAACGGAGGGCATGGATATTCGCGGCGGCGATTTCGGCGCGCCGAAACTGCTGGGTTCGGATTATGGCGAGGTATCGGTCGGTGTCGCATTCGAATGCCGCATCGAGCAGTTCATAAATTTTCTGGCGGCGCTGTCGCGGGAAGCGGACCTGATCGCACCTTCGGATATTCGGATCAACACGGCCGACGTAAAAGAGAAAACGGTGAATGTGCGAATGACTTTGTCGGGCGTGGTGCCGCGCAAGATCGTGCCCGTCAAGAAAGGATTTTCTTCGTTTTGAAACGGCGGCTATTACTTCTGAATGTGGCGCTGGCGGCTCTAATCGGCTTGGCGGCATGGCGATTGCACGAGCGTTGGATCGCGGAGAACACGCACGAACAGGCCGTACTTCAGCACGCGGCGAAGATCGCCCCGCCGCCGCCCATAACGCCGGTTCCCGCGCCGAAACCGCTGAGCGGCGCGGCTTACGGCGACATCGCGCAGAAAGATTTATTTGCGAGGGATCGCAATCCGGTGGTGGTAATCGACCCGCCCGTGGTGGTTCCGCCGAAGCCCATGCCGCCGCTGCCGCTGTTCTACGGCGTGATGAATCTTCCGAGCGGGCCGATCGCGATCATGAGCGAGAAACCCAACACCAAGCACATGGGCGTGCATTCGGGCGACAAGGTTGGCGAGTTCACGGTGCTGGCGCTGGATGCGCGGCAGATCGAATTTGAGTGGGACGGGAAGAAGATCGTCAGGAATGTCAACGAACTGATCGACCGGAGCGCGCAGAATACGGCGGCGCCCGCCCCGACCGTATCCGCGCCCGCGGTTACGCCGCCGCAGCCTACCGTCGCGCCCGGCAATGCCGCGCCGGGCCAGGTCGCGGGAATCCCGCCGGCGGCCGTCGCAACCGACGACGGCAGCTATCGCGAAAAGGATAAAGACGGACGCACGTGGCTCTACCGGCAAACGCCTTTCGGCATTTCGAAAGTGGAAGACAAGGGCGCCAAGAAATAAGGAGAAATATGAAGACAAAGGTTGTATTAGCAATGGTTCTCGCCGCGGGTCTGGTATCGGCGGCGGACAAGAAACCGAAGAGGGCGGTCAAGACGACGAGTGCGCCCGCAAGCGCGCCCGCGGCAATTGCAATTCCCGCGAATGCGGTCCCGACGGAGGATGGCAGCTTCCGCTATACCGATCCGCAGGGCAAAAAGTGGCTCTATCGCAACACGCCGTTCGGCGTTTCGAAGGTGGAGGAAAAGCCCGCGGAGCAGGCCGCTCCGGCGGCGGTGGATGAACGCACCAAGGCCGTCGAAAACGGCGATACGATTCGCTTCGAGCGCCCCGGGCCGTTCGGGCCGACGCGCTGGGAGAAGAAGAAGACGGAACTGGACGCGTCCGAGCAGGCCGTTTGGGATCGCACGCGGAAAGACAAGTGAAAGTGTTAATGTGGCGCGGGCACTCGTGCCTGCCGTGTCCACACTCGTGTGGACACAGGTTTTTCTCGATTAAGCAAGTGTCCACACGAGTGTGGACACGGCAGGCACGAGTGCCCGCGCCACAAAGCAATCTGATCGCGGCGTTCTTTTTATTGGGAGCCATTGCATTCGCCCAGCCCCGGCAAATACAGGTTGGGCAGCCGGCGCCGCCGCTTCCGCAGCAAACTCCGGCTCCGGCCGCGGCTCCGCCCGTGCCACAGCCGACGGCCACGAAGCCCCAGGCCGCTCCCGTCCCGCCACCCCCGACGCCCCAGGCCATGCCAGCCAGCGCAACGGCTCCAGGCGGACTCAATCTAACCAACGCTTCGCTGCTCGAAGTCATCGATCTGCTCGCCCGCGATCTGAAAATCAATTACATTCTCGACCCGCGCGTCAAAGGCTCCGTCACCATCAACACCTACGGCGAAGTGAGGGCGATCGATTTGAAGCCGCTGCTCGAAACCATTCTGCGCATGAACGGTTTCGCGATGGTGCAGGTCGGCAATATGTACCGCATCGTTCCCGTGGCCGATGTTTCGCACCTTCCCGTACCTCCCCAAGTCAATGGCAAGGATCTTCCCGACGATGAGCGGATGATTCTGGATCTGATCTTCCTGAAGTACATGACGTCGGCGGAAATGTTCAAGCTGCTGGAGCCTTTTCTGGGCGAAAGCTCGAAGATGGTGGCTTACGATCCCGCGAATCTGCTCATCATTCAGGACAATAGCCGCAACATGCGGAGGTCTCTCGAGCTAATCTCGGTGTTCGATAGCGACGCGTTCGCCGGGCAGCGCGTGCGGCTGTTCGATGTAAAAAACGGCCGTCCCACGGATCTGGTGAAAGAACTCGACACGGTATTCAAAGCGTACGCGCTCAGCGAGAAAAATTCGGCGGTACATTTTCTTCCGATCGATCGCATCAACACCATCATCGCGGTAGCGCCCAATCCAGGGGCTTTCGCCGAAGTCGAGAACTGGCTTAAGAAACTCGACATCCCGATCAAGGCCACGGCGGGCTCGGTGGATAATCACGTGTACCGGTTGAAATACGGACGCGCCGAAATTGTGGGGGCGGTTATCGCCCAGCTTTATGGCACCGGCGGCGGGTATGGGGGCGGCTACGGCGGCGGGTTTGGCGGCGGTTACGGAGGAGGGTACGGAGGCGGTTATGGAGGCGGCTATCCGGGCGGTGGCGGCGCGGGCTATCCGGGCGGCGGTTACCCAGGTGGAGGTTACCCAGGCGGGGGCATTGGTTATCCGCAAGGCGGCGGTTACCCTGGCGGCGGCTACCCGCAGGGCGGCGGCATTGGCGGCGCGTTCACAACCGCTCCAATCCCCAATGCGGGGTTTGGGACGACTACTCAACTGGGAGGCCAAGTGGGCGGCGCGACTGCAACTTTGGGCGGCGCTTTGGGAGGAACGCAGGGGACCGGCCAGGACCTCACCGGCTCGTATCTAGGACTCGGCGGAGGACTGGGCGGAAATTATCTGCCGCGCATCATTCCGAACCCTTTCGACAACACGCTTCTGATACAAGCGACGCCGCAACAATGGGAGCAAATCTCGCGGCTGCTCGAGCAGCTCGACATTCCTCCCCGGCAAGTTTTGATAGACGCGCGGATCTATGAAGTGGATCTGACCGGGGCGTTCGCCAGCGGCGTCGAAGCATACCTGGCGCAAAAGGGCGCTCAAGTTACCAGCAAGAACGGAACACCTCTCAGCCGGCAACTACTCGGCTCCTTCGACAGTTTGACGACGAACCTAACGGCGGGGATGCTGGTGGGACAAAGCCGCCAACTGCTCGCTCTCTTGACGGCTCAGGAGTCGAACACCAAAGCGCGCGTCATTTCGGCGCCAAGCGTGATAGCAACGGACAGCATTCAGGCCTCTATCAACGTCGGCACCGACGTTCCCACGCTCAGCTCCCAAGCGGTTGCGGGCGGTTTGCAACAGGGCGGCAATTCGTTGTTCACCAACACGATTCAGAACCGCAGCACGGGCGTATCGCTAAACATTCTGGCGCGCGTGAATTCGAGCGGAGTGGTCACCATGATTATCGCCCAAAACGTCAGTTCGCCGGTTCCTAATACCACGAGCACGATCGATTCGCCTTCGTTCTCGCAGCGAAACGTGCAAACCCAAGTGACGGTGCAGGACGGCGATACGATCGCGATCGGCGGCATCATCCAAGAGTTAACAACCGAAGGAACCAGCGGTATCCCCGGCCTGCATCGGATCCCGATTCTAGGGGCCGCATTCGGCACCAGAAACTACTCGAAGACGCGGACGGAGCTGATTATCTTTCTAACTCCTCGGGTGATATACGACACCAATCAGGTTGCCGAGGCTACCGACGAATTGAAATCCAGAGTGAAGCGGCTTACTAAGATGATCAAAGAGAACTAGCTTCGGCCACGACTACGCTACCATTGCAGTGGTCCTCATGGACAAGAACACCGTTCTTGTACGAGGGGCACGCCAACTGTTAACGTTGCGCGGTCCTAGCGGGCCCAGGCGCGGTCCAGCACTTCAAGACTTAGCCATAATTCCGGACGGGGCGCTGCTGATCCGTAACGGGCGGATTGAAGACGTTGGCCCCACGCGGCGGATTGAAAATCTGGCCGCCGCGCGGGATGCGCATGAAATCAACGCAGCCGGCAGAATCGTAATGCCGGGGTTCGTCGATAGCCACGCGCAAATCGTATCCGCGGGCGCGCTCGCGATTCAAACCACGTCGGGGCGATGGCTGCAGAGGCGCGCCCGGACTCTCACGGAGGGAATGCTGCGCCACGGCACGTGCACGATCGAGGCGAAATCCGCATGCGGCTTGGATGGCGGAGGCGAGATGAAAACGCTTCGCATGCAGGCCGAGCTCGACGGCAACCCGGTCGACATCGTCTCGACGTTCCTGGAACCGCGCTCGCTTCCCGCCGAATTCCGGGATCGCCCGGACGCCTATCTGGATCGTCTTCTGACGCAAACGCTTCCCACCATCCGGCGCCGGAGGCTGGCGCGTTTCGTGGACGTCCGATGCGAGGACGGCGTGTTCGATGGGGCCCAGGTAAAACGTTTTCTCGAAGGCGCGGCGCAGTTGGGTTTTCATTCGAAAATGCAAACCGGCCATGGTCCGGGTAGCGGCTGCGTGGATCTGGCGGTGGAACTGAAACTGGTGGCGATCGGCTGTTCGAGGCATATGACGGCGGCGGAAACAGCCGCGCTCGCGCGCGCTTCGATTATCGCTACTCTATTGACGGGATCGGTTTTCCATAGCGGAGAAGGACTGGACGAATCGGCGCGGAGATTGATCGATGAGGGCGGCATCGTGGCGCTGGCATCGAACAGCAATCCCGATACGAATCCCGGTTACAACATGCAAACCGCAATCGCGCTCGCGTGCCGCGACATGAGCCTGACCTCCGAACAGGCAATCTCCGCGGCCACCATCAACGGAGCGTTCGCGCTTGGCTCGGCGGCGCGGACAGGTTCCCTTGAACCGGGCAAGAACGCCAACCTGTTGTTGCTGAACGTCTCCGATTATCGTGAGATTCCGTATTACGCGGGCGTGAATAACGTCCACATGACGGTGAAGGACGGCGCCGTTGTTTACACGGAAGGCGGCGTTGCCACCCTGGCATCTTAGTATGGTGGCGCGGAAAGGAAAGCCACATTGAACCTCGTCGAGTGCGTTCCGAACTTCTCCGAAGGGCGTAATCGGGTAGTCGTCGACGGCATCGCGGGCGCGATCGCGGCCGCAGGGGCCGTCGTGCTCGATCGAACTTCGGATTGGGATCACAACCGCTTCGTGGTAACGTTCGCGGGATCGCCCGAAGCCGTCGAGGACGCGGCATTCGCGGCCGTTGCGGCCGCCGTGGACCGAATCGACCTCTCGCGACACTCGGGCGTGCATCCGCGAACCGGGGCGGCCGACGTGGTGCCTTTCGTCCCCGTTCGCGGCGTGACGCTCGAGGATTGCGCCGCCATCGCCGCGCGCGTGGGAGCGCGGATTTGGGAACGCTTGCGCGTGCCGGTTTATCTTTACGAGGCCGCCGCGCGGTCGCCGGAGAGAGTGGCGCTCGAATTTATCCGCCGCGAGGCGGGATCGATAAAGCCCGATTTTGGCCATGGCGCCCATCCCACGGCGGGCGCGACTATTGTGGGCGCGCGGAAGTTCCTGATCGCGTGGAATATCAATTTGCGGACGAACCGCCTCGAAGCGGCGCGGACCATCGCGCGCAAGATCCGCTACTCTTCGGGAGGCCTCCCGTGCGTGAAGGCGCTCGGACTTCCGCTGGCCTCGCGCAATCAAGTCCAGGTCTCGATGAATCTCACCGACTTCGAACGAACACCCCTGCACGTGGTTTACGAAGCGGTGTCGAAGGCCGCCGACGAGGAGGGAATCGAGATCGCCGGAAGCGAGCTGATCGGACTCATTCCGGCGAAGGCACTGGAGCTTTCCGAGGGCCACGATCTCCATTGGCAAAATTTCCGCCCGGATACGATCCTTGAAAACCGCCTACCCGATACAATGTAGCCAGTGTTGGTTACCATCGCCGCTCCCCTGACGCGCCCTCATTGGCTGCGCGCGCCCGCTCCCGTTGGCGAAAACTATCGCGAACTCAAAGCTTTAATCCAGAGTCTCAATTTGCATACCGTTTGCGAGAGCGCGGCCTGCCCCAACGTCGGAGAATGCTGGAACCGGCGCACGGCGACCTTCATGATCCTCGGCAACGTTTGCACGCGCCGCTGCGGTTTTTGCGCCGTTCAAAAGGGCGCGCCCATGACGGTCGATTACGATGAGCCGCGCCGGGTGGCGGAGGCCGTTGCCGCCATGGGCCTGCGCTACGCGGTGGTGACTAGCGTCAACCGCGACGACCGGAAGGACGGCGGAGCGGCGTTGTTCGCGCTGACGATCCGGGCCATTCGCGAACGCGTTCCCGGTTGTAAAGTCGAGGTGCTGGTACCCGATTTTCAGGGCAGCCATCGGGCCATGGAGATCGTGATGGAAGCCGCGCCGGACGTCCTCAATCACAACACCGAAACGGTCCCGCGCCTCTACCGGCAGGTGCGCCTGGGAGCGCGTTATGAGCGCTCGCTCGACATGCTCGAGCATGCCCGCAAGCTTTCCCCCCAAACGCCGACGAAATCCGGATTGATGCTTGGATTGGGTGAAACGCGGGAGGAAGTTGCCGGCGTAATGCGCGATCTGCACGCTTGCCGCGTGGGCATCCTGACCTTGGGCCAATACCTGCGGCCCTCGCCCAAGCATCTGCCGGTCATGCGATTCGTTCCGCCCGCGGAATTCGACGAGCTCCGGGAAGAGGGGTGGCAAATGGGATTCGCGCATGTGGAAGCGGGGCCGCTGGTGCGCAGTTCTTACCACGCGGACGATTCCGCTTTGGCCGCGCACTGCTAACCTGGCTCTTGAATATGCTCCCCCGCTTGCGGCGTTTGACGGTGCTGGCCGCGTGTTGCGCGACGGCCTTCCCGCAAGTGATCGAATTTGAATCGAGCGGCCTGAAATATCAAACGCTCACCAAAAAAGGCGTGACGATCATGTTTACGCCCACCGCCGCGCATGTCCGGAACTATTCCATGCTGCAGGTGGCGGTTTCAAACGGCTCCGGCATGTATTGGACGATCCGTCCGGAAGATTTCAGCTTCAGCCGCGACGGCCAGTCGATTACGGCCGAACCGGCGCATCAGGTGATTACTCTCCTGCTCGACAAGGGAAGTCAAAACGACGTCGTCAAACTGGTGACGGCCTATGAATCGGCGCTTTACGGAATCGCGCACATGCGGCTGACCAACGGATACCTGCAGCGGCGGCAGGCGGCGCTGTCGGAAGGCGTATCCACGCGTTTCAAAGCGGCCGCGGCCGCGTCGGCCTTGGCGCTGGTGGCGACGCGGCTGCCTCCGGGGCAATCGACCGATGGCGCCATCTTCTTCCCGACCGATCGGAAGTTGTTAGCCGGAGGCAGACTGATCGTGCATACGGGGACGGAGACGTTCGAATTCAACCCGGAATGAGGGCGCGCAACCGGCGAACACGTTCGCATTGCCATCCGGGTCGAAAGCCTATTAGACTAGGAATGTAATTTTGCAGCTAGTTTTCGTACTATTTCAAATTGGAGGGCCGTCAACGTGAGCATGTGGAATAAACGCCCGGACGAACCAACCCCGACTAATAAACCGGTAGCGCCGCGACCGGCCGCGCCAATAACGCCGAATCCGCCGGAAGTGAAGAAGGAGGCCATACCTATGTCAACCATGCCGTTTAAGAGCCCCGAGCCCGAGCCGCACCGCGGATCGGCGACCATTGGAAAATTGGTCAAGATCAACGGGCAGATCTTCAGTAAAGAAGATTTATATGTGGACGGAGACGTCGAAGGAACCATCGAAGCGCTCGAGCACAAGCTTACGATCGGTCCCAACGGCAAGATCCAAGCGGGAATCCGCGCCCGGGAAGTGGTCATCCTCGGCCAGGTAAAAGGAAACGTCGAAGCCCAGGACCGGATCGATATTCGCAAGGATGCGCGGTTGGTGGGCGACATCAAGACCGCCCGCATCATCATCGAAGACGGCGCATATTTCAAGGGCAGCATCGATATCGCGAAGGCCGAGCCGGCCAAAGGCGCCCCGCAACCGGCGCAGCGCCCGCAACAGGCTAGCGCGGCCGGCGCGGGTCATCCGGGCAATTCCTCGCCATCCCTTGCTCCGAACACACCCGTCGTCACGACGGCCGAGGCAAAACGGTAGAAGGCACAAGCAAGCCGAGAGGGACCCAGGATTTGTTATCGCAACGACTCAGGACCATGTTTCGTGGCCCGAACGGCCACGCGGCTCCTGAGACCCCCGGTCCGCGGCGCGGGCGCGATTCGAAGGCGGGCGGCCAGGAGCTCGTCAGTACCCGGCAGAGCCGCGGGCTGGAGCATTTTTTTCACGATATCCGCGATCACGTGGGCCTTTCGATACTCGATTTAGCCGGGGCGACCCAGGAGAACATCAACTACATCACCAATCTGGGACACAAGATTTACACCCAGGATTTTATCCGTAGCCTGGACGATACGTTCCACGGGGACCATGGATCCGATCAATCGAACGTCAGCCGCATCGACTATTTTTTGCGGCAGAACCTCGAATTTCCCGACGAAACATTCGACGCTGTCCTGGTGTGGGACGTGCTGCAGTATCTTTCTCCCGCGCTTTTGGCGGCGACGCTTGACCGTTTGCTTCGTATTGCGCGGCCGAAGAGTTACATGCTCGCCTTCTTCAATGCCGATGCGAAGTCGGCGAATTCACCGTCTTACACGTTCCGCATCCAGAATAAATCCACGTTGGTGATCACGCAGCGCGGATCGCGCAAACAGGCGCAGGTATTCAACAATCGCAGCTTGGAAAAGCTGTTCAACCGCTTTGAATCGGTGAAATTTTTCCTTACGCGCGAATCGCTGCGCGAAGTGATCGTCCGGCGGTAACGTTACGCTCGCGTTCGAGCATCGTCCCCGCCGGATAAACTACAATTGAAATTCTAAATCGACTTGCCGCGAGGAATCGGATGCCTGAAAACAAAATCGACCTCTCCCGCCGGGACGCCGTCAAAATCGCCGGAGCGGTCGGAGTCATCGCCGCCGCTTCGAGGGTAACGGCCGCCAACGATCAGGTTCAGTACGGCCTGATCGGCACGGGAAGCCGCGGCAGCTACCATCTCAAGCACCTGAAGAACATCGATTCCGGCCGGTGTGTCGCGCTTTGCGACGTGAACCAGGAACATCTGGACAACGGCGCGCAGACCATCGGGAACAATCCCGAAAAATACAAAGATTACCGCGAGCTGCTTTCGCGCAAAGACATCGACGCGGTGCTGATCGCCACTCCGCTGTTCCTGCATTTTCCAATCACGCGGGATGCTCTGCTGGCGGGGAAGCACACGTTTTGCGAGAAGAGCCTGGTGTTCAAACCGGAAGAAGTTCACGCGCTCCGGGCCCTCGCGAACGAGCGTTCGAAGCAAATCCTGCAAGTGGGATTGCAGCGCCGTTACAGCGTTTTCTATCAGGCCGTGAAAGACATGGTGGATAAGGGCATTCTCGGCGACGTGACGCACATCCACGCGCAGTGGCACCGCAATCCGGGCTGGAAAATGAAGCCGATGGACGACCCGAAGATGCAGCGGCTGGCGAATTGGCGGCTGTTCAAGGAATATTCGGGCGGCTTGGCGGCGGAGCTTGCGTCGCACCAGATCGATGTCGCCGATTGGATGTTCGGATCCACTCCGGAATACGTGGTCGGCGTGGGGGGCCACGATTTTATCTTCGACGGCCGCGACATCATGGATAACATCCAGATGATCTATAAGTATCCCAAGGGCCGTAAGGTAACGTGCAGCTACATCGGCACCAATTCGCATCTGCCGTATTTCGATTCGACGCGGACGGAGTTTGGCGAATGCATCATGGGCACGGCCGGATCGGTCGAGATCACCATTGGAGACGACGAGCATCCCGCGCTCGCTACCTGGTTCCGCGAGCCCGCGCCGCCGCCGAAGGTCACCAAGGCCGGCGAGGTGAAGGAGAACCACGTGGCCGGGGCCACGATGGTTGCCGCCGGAGCGCAAAAGGGCGTTCCAATTTTATTGAGCAGGGATGTCGTTACCGGCAACGAGCCGTTCCTCGACCGCGAGATGAAATTCGCGCGCCGCTATCTGTACAGCAAGGGAGTGATGACGCCGGAGGAAGGGCGCAACGCGGTGGATATCGAACTCGAAAGTTTCTTCGCCAATGTGCGCGATGGCAAGCGGCCGAAAGCGGATCTCGAAGTGGGCCTGGCGGATTCCACCAGCGTGATGCTATCGAATATGGCCATGGAGCAAGAGCGGAAAGTCTACTTCAACGAGATCGAAAAGATGGGCCGGCTTGGCGAGGCGCCGAAACCCCGCAAGATGTAAGCCGGCTACCCGGCGAATCGCATCCCCAGGAAGCCGCACAACACTGCCGCGATCGAGACGACCATGCTTCGCGCGCGGGCCGGTTCAGCCCCGAGCCCGAGGCTGGGATGAGCGGCGAAGCGCGGAATGCCGCCATTACCGCCGACGTGAATATCCGCTCGCGTGGGCGTTTGCGCGCAGAGTTTCTCCACGGCCGCCAGAAGCTCCTGCAGATTTTCGTCCGTCGAAAGCGACTTTTCCCGCAAGCTGGCTATGGTGCTGGAGTGATCCGCGAGGCTCTGCTCCAAAGCCGAAATCCGCTCCACTACTTTGCCGTCGATGGCGTGAATGAAGAGGTCCACGGTCCGGCTGTGCGTCTGGCGGAAATCCGCTTGCAGCTTCCGTTCGAGCGCGGCGATTCGTTCCCGGACATTCGCTTCGATTTCCGCGGGGAGCCTCGCTTCCACTTCGGCCAGCTTCCGGCTAAACGACAAAACCCGGTGGGCGCCCCGCGTTTCGATAGTCTGGATTTCGTCGCGCAATTCGTCGAGCCGGCTGTTCTGGGCGGACAGCAGAGAGTTCATGCGCAGTATGTCCCGCGCGGCATCGCCATCGAGCGCAACATCGGCGTTTGCAAAACAGGTTTCGACCTCAAAAATCCGGTGTTCAATATTGTCAAGGCGGCCGCCCAGCGGTTCCAGACCGAGGATGCCGGCTCGCCGTGCAGGGGAGCTGCGTCCCAGTTTCGTGCCGATCCCGAAGGCCAATCCGGCCCCTAACGAGACGATGAATCCTTTGAGAAGATTTCTTGACATGAAGCCGCGCTCCTTTGGAATTTTTTACGATTTCCCGTTTTGTTCCAGGTCTTAACATTTTACTCGAATGACGATCGGCGACCCAGCCGACTACCCGTTTGTGGAAATCGGCCGCGCGCGCATGCCGCCCGGCCCCACTATGGCCGACTCCCCCGTAACGGCGAACGCTCCTTGGCCCTGCCGCTGCTGGTCAAACGTCGCGTGCGGATTCATCGCGGAGCGCTGTCCCGCATAGTGGATGCCGAAGCGCACGCACAGCGAGCCGGCGGTTCCGGCGATTCCGATTGCGATCCGCAGCTTGCGTGAAGAGCGCGGCCACAACGAAAGCAGAAGGCTCGCCGCGGTGAAGGCCCTTGCCGCATTCCAGAGCGCGCCGCTGAATCCGCTGCGTAGCGGCTCGGACACTTCGGGAACTGCCGCAACGCTCCGCTCGAGTGCCGTGGATGCGGCGAGTTCGCCAAGCCTGCCCAGAGTGCCGAAGACGACGATGGCCCGCCGCTCGGCCCGGTTCGTCTCGAAAAGATCCAGCAGTGAACCGGCCGCCGCGGCGCCCGATGCGAGAAACAACGCGGGCATTATGCGATGAGGGCGCTGCCATAGGGGGACGACCGTGTTCGAAACGAGAACGCCCGTGTAGCCCGCAAGACAAAGGCCGAGCAAGCCGGCGACGATGCCCGCGAAATCGCCGGTCGCCCCGGGCATCCACCCAAGCCCCGCGAAAGACGAAAACAAAGTCAGAATATATGCGCCCACGCTCATCGGCGACGTGGGGCGGAACACGCGCAGCATATATAGAAAGCGCGACGGCTTGCCGAGATCGTGGATCAGAAAAAACGCGCTAATACCGCCGCCCGCCGGGCCGATCCACCTTGTGTACCGGATCAGGTTCGGCATTCCCTCGCGATTCAGCAAAATGGCTGCCGCGCCTAGAGCCGCCGACGCGCCGGTCGCGCCGCCCACGTAGTAGTAAGCCGGAACGTCCCATGTCCACGGCGATTTCTTGATGACCGGACGATCGTAGTAAGTCGTCACCGTCGCTGTCCCGCCAGCACCGCGCCCAGCGCGGCCGCGGCCACGCCTAGCGCCGCGAACCCCATCGCGCTCCAGCTTTGCGCCGCCCTCTTGGCGGGCGCGCAAGGGTCGGGTGGAAGATTATAAACTTCCGGTCGATCCACCAATAGAAAAAACGCGTTGAGGCCTTCCGTGCCGGGCTGATTTTCCGCATCGACTCCATATAAATACGCTTCAGGCATGCCCGCCTCATGCAGCGTTTCCACGCGCCGCCGGGCTTGCGCGCGCAGGTTGTCCAATTCGCCGAAGTGAATGGATTCGGTCGGGCACGCTTTGGCGCAGGCGGGCGTCATTTCTTCGCCGAGGCGGTCGTAGCAAAGGGTGCATTTCCAGGCGCGGCCATCGTCTTCCCGCCGCTCAATCACGCCGAACGGGCATCCCACAACGCAATAGCCGCAGCCGTTGCAAATATCGGGTTGGACATAAACGCTATCGAACTCCGTGCGCACGATCGCGCCCGTCGGGCAGTTTTCGAGACAGCCGGCCCGCGCGCAATGCTTGCACACGTCGGACGACATCAGCCAGGAGAAAGCGCCGGTATCCCGACCGCCGAGCGCGACCGGACGCTCGATGAAACTGACATGGCGCCAAGTCGATGCGCCCAGCGCCATGGTGTTGTCGTAGGACATCCCGCTAAAAAAGAAGCCATCGTCCGGCAGCTCGTTCCACTGTTTGCAGGCGACCTCGCACGCTTTGCAGCCGATGCAAATCGTCGTGTCGGTGAAGAAGCCTTTCGCCATTTACGTCTGGTCTCCCTGTTTAAGTTTGGCGCTCGCGACCAGATGGCTGCCCATCGGCGGGCGCTTGCCGTCGATAGTCGGCAGATCCCGAAGATAATCGTCCGGCAGCCGCGGGCCTTCGCGCTTATGAAGCTTCGATGCCACGCGGCCGGGCTCGATATTGGCCGTGTGCGCCTTCGAGTTCATGATGCTGACGTTGGGGTCGGCCGCGAGCCCGCTGAGCTCGTTCGCGGAGTCTCCACGAACGAGTCCGCTGCCGCCCCAGTGATAAGGAACCCCGATCTGCTGGAACACGCGACTGCCGATCTTCAGCGGACGAATTCTCTCCGTCACCAGCACGCGAACTTCGATGGCGCCGCGCGCGGTGCTAATTGTGGCCCACCCCCCGTTAACCAAGCCGCGCGCCGCCGCGAGCTCCGGACCAATCTCGCAAAAAGCTTCGGGTTGGAGCTCGCTGAGCCAAGATAACCAGCGCGACATCCCGCCTGCCGTGTGGTGCTCGGTGAGGCGGTACGTAGTCAGAAGATATGGAAAGCGTTCGTCGTTATACGGCTTGTGGAACGGGTTCCCGGGCCGGACATAGTCCATGCGAACGGGATTGCACTGCTGCCCGTAGAGCGCGTTTTTGACCACCGATTCGAGCGGTTCATAGTGGGTCGGAAGCGGGCCTTCCTGCAGACCGCTGGGAGAAAATAGCCAAGCCTTTCCGTCCGCCTGCATGATGAACGGATCGATGCCGGACAGCGTATTCTTGCCGGTTGCATCGGGGCCGGGGCGATAGGATGGGGGCCGGTCTACAATGCAATCCGGCTCGTCGTAACCGGTCCACTTCTTGTTTTCCTCATCCCACCAGACGTACTTCTTGCGCTCGGACCACGGCTTGCCTTCCGGATCGGCGGAAGCGCGGTTGTAGAGCAGATGGCGATTGTGCGGCCACGCCCAGCCCCATTCCCGCGCCACCCAGGTTTGCTCTTGGCCGGGCTTGCGGCGCGCGGTTTGGTTGACGCCGTCTTTGTAGCAGCCCGAATAAATCCAGCAGCCGCAAGCGGTAGAACCGTCCTCCTTGAGGTCCGTGAAACCATTGACCGGCTTACGGTCGGCGATGGTGAAACCGTTTATCTCCTGGAGCACCGCTTCGGCGCTCGGCTCTTCCATCCGGCCGCGAGTGGGATAATCCCACGTCAGATCGAGGAGCGCGCGATCTTTCGGGTCGCTTGAATCCGCGTAAAGTGTCTTCAGCCGCTTACCCAGGTGATACATAAAATGTAGCTCGCTGCGCGCATCGCCAGGCGGCTCCACGGCCTTATCACGCCACTGCAACAAGCGCTGCGTATTGGTGAAGCTGCCCTCTTTCTCGGTGTGGGCAGCGGCTGGGAAAAAGAAAACTTCGGTGGCGATGTCTTCCGTTTTGGCCTCGCCGCGTTGGTGTTCAGGAGATGTCTTCCAGAACTCCGCCGTCTCGATCAAGACGAAATCCCGCACCACCAGCCACTCCAGGTTGCGCAGGCCTTCGCGCTGCATCGCCGCATGGGGCGAGCCGACCGTCGGATTCTCCCCCATCACAAAATACCCCTTCACCGTCCGGTCGATCATGTTCACCACGGATGTCATGTGCGAATGATCGCCGGTCAGGCGCGGAAGGTAATCGTAACACCAGTCGTTCTCTTCGGTGGCGGCATCGCCCCAGTAGGCCTTCAACAGCGAAACGACGTATTTCTTCGCTTCCGCCCACCAGCCGGAGTGCGCGATCTCGTTCTCGCAATACTTTTCGAAACTGCCGTCCTGTTTGGCGCGAGGCATGGCTATGTAGCCCGGCAGCAGGTTGAAGAGGGTTGGGATGTCGGTGGAGCCTTGAATGGAAGCGTGGCCTCGAAGCGCCATGATGCCGCCGCCCGGACGTCCGATATTCCCGAGCAGCATTTGAACGATGGCGGCGGCGCGAATAATCTGCGCCCCGGTAAGGTGATGCGTCCACCCTACCGCGTAGCAGAAAGCGCTGGTGCGCTCGCGCCCGGAGTTATCGCAAAGCGTCCCGGCAATTTTAAGGAACATGTCCCGCGGAATGCCACAGATCTCTTCGACCATCGCGGGCGTGTAGCGCTGGTAGTGGCGCTTGACGATCTGAAAGACGCACTTCGGATTCAGGAGCGTTCGATCGACCACGCCGCCGCGCGACATCGCGGCGCGCTCGGAATGCGCCTGGCCGGTCTGGCCCTCGCGCTTGGCTTGCGGGTCGACCGGGTCCTTATACATCCAATTGCCGAAGTCGTACTCGAAATTTTCAGCGGCCCAACCGCCGAAAAGCCCGTCGAGATCTTCGGTGTCCTTAAAATCGTCGTTAATTACCAGGGCCGCATTGGTGTAGTCGAGAACGTACTCGTTGAACCAGCGATCGTTCTCGATAATGTAGTGGATCAGGCCGCCCAAAAACGCGATATCCGAGCCGGGCCGGATGGGCGCGTGGATATCCGCGACGGCGCTGGTGCGGGTAAACCGCGGATCGACATGGATGATTTTCGCGCCGCGCTCCTTCGCCTTCATCACCCAGTGGAAACCGACCGGGTGATTCTCGGCCATATTCGAACCTTGAATCACGATGCAGTCCGAGTGCTGCAAGTCTTGCTGGAAGGTGGTGGCGCCGCCTCGCCCAAAGCTGGTCCCCAGACCGGGGACCGTGGAGGAGTGTCAAATACGGGCCTGATTTTCGACTTGAATTATGCCTAGACCAGTAAATAATTTCTTGATTGGATAATTCTCTTCGTTGTCGAGCGTTGCGCCGCCGAGATGGGCCATCGAGAGCGTGCGATTGTGCTCGCCTTGCCAGTTTTCGTCGCGCGTTTTCTTGACGCGATCGGCAACCATGTCCATCGCCCGTTCGAGTGGAATGGTTTCCCATTCGGCGGAGTGTGGACGGCGGTAGAGCACGTTTCGCCGGCGTTGATCGCCGGTGACAAGCTGGAAGCTCGCCGACCCTTTCGGGCAAAGACGTCCGGCGGAGATAGGCGAATCGGGATCGCCTTCAATGTCGAGAATCTTGCCGTCCTTCACATAAACGTTCTGGCCGCAGCCGACGGCGCAATAGGGACAGATCGACTTGACCACCTTGTCCGCGCGCTTGGTGCGCGGTTCGAGACTTGCGGAACGCTCCGACCGGACGGTCTCGCCAAGAGCGAACATGTCTCGATTTCGGATCTGACGAAGAAGAGGCCATTTGGACGCCATGACCTCACGGTAAACCCGGCGCCCGACTGAGTCAAAAATGGGGCGTGCGGGTTTGCACAGTCAAGGACCGGCGTCCCGGTCGAGCGCTGGGCCTATTGATAGGAGTCGTCCAGCACGAGATAGCCCGGCCCATTGCAATGCAGCTGATAGTCGCCCCAACGAAGCGGCGGTCCACCATTGTCGAAATACGCGAAGGGTTTCATTCGCACCGGACCTTTCAGCGGTATCGCAATGTTCGCCCACGGAGCGAGGCGCAACGGCGGTCCCGGATCGTCAAATTCCAGTGTGATTCGCCATCCCGTTTTGTTGAGGATGGTGACATCGCAGTAATCGGGACTGGCCTGCTGAACGGCAACACTCAGACTTGTTGCCTTTCCGGGGGTGATTTGTACCGAAGTTCTGTAAGGGCGATAACCGCGACTCTCGACAGAAAGCAGGTATGCATCGCCGGGAACCTCAAATTCAAATTTGCTTTCGTCCCAGGTTCGCGTTTCCCGCCAGCTTCCGATTGCGCCCCCGTGAGCCGTAGTGAGGCGAATCCAAGCGTTGTTTACCCGGCTTCCAGTTTTTTTATCAACTACGGTACCAGTCACGGACCCTGTCGGAGCGGGCCCGAGATTCAGTCCGAATGTTTCGGGCGCGGCATCTGGCGTAATAGGGGGAGTTCCTGGCTTCGCACGGGCAAACGGGTGCAGGATCGTCGCTTGCGGTGAGTCGGGAAACAATATGGGCTTGTTTTGGGTGAGCCAATCGTCGATGGATAGCCGAGGGCCAGGCGGTTTCGGCGAGCTGGGTGAGATTTTGGGCGCCGTTGAAGGCGTGGAAGGAGGAAGGATTACCTGCATGTGTTGAAAGTTGAATGCTCTTGCCGTCGCATCGTCGATCGGACAAATTTTAACCTCGGTACCCGGCGTTTTCCCGGGCATGCTCTGAAGTTGAATTGAATCGGAAACGGTTTTGGCGAAACTCGGCAAATCCGGCAGCATCAAGAGTGCCGTGCCCCATTTAATAATTGGGGGACCGTTCCTCGCGGCGAACAGCAAGATCCCCGAACCCAGAAGCTTTGCGCTGTCCTTGCCTAGATCTACCCGGTTCTGAACGATCACGTGTTCGACCGTGTCGATACGGCAGCCCGGACCCAGCGTGAGCGGGGTTTGGCAGACCGCTAACAGCGGTAAAGATAAAATCAGGATCGCCCAGATGGCTTCCGGGCCCCAGCCATAGTGTCGGCCAGCGTTGCACCGCATCTCTTTAAACCGCATCATGTTGAACCGCATAATGTCATTTATTCCTCACGACCACGATCGCGCGCCGTGCGAAAAATAGTTTAATCCTAGTGGCCGCTTTGGTCAATACCGCATGCCGTACCGCATGCCAGGGCCGGCATTCCGCCCTCAAGTTTTCCGCACGAATGCCGATTATCGAAGCATGAGCACAAGTTCCATCAACAACCTATCGAGCGCCTATCTACAGCCGATTCTCAGCGCACTCCAGGATGCCGGCTTAGCCGCCACTAAGACCAACGCCTCCAACAGCGTGAGCGAGATCGACCTGTCCGTGTCGATCTCGCAATTGCCCGACCATAGCCGGCTCTCGCCCTTCGCGCAATTGGTGAGCACGCTCCAACAGCTTCAAGAATCCGACCCGGCCAAGTACCAACAGGTGACCCAGCAAATCGCCACGAACCTACAAAGCGCCGCCCAAACTGCCCAGTCGGACGGAAATGCGGCGCAAGCCAGCCAACTCAATAAGCTTGCGAGTGACTTTACGAACGCCTCGAAGACCGGCCAACTCCCCGACATACAGGATCTGGCGCAAGCCGCCGGTGGGCGCCACGGTCATCGCCACTCCCACTCGGCCGCGGCCGATTCAGATGGCGATTCCAGCGCGAACAGTTCAAGCACCGCTTCGATCGGCGTCAGTTCGAGCGGCAGCGCAAGCCAAACACTGAGTCAACTCCTGTCGGCCTTCCAGGCAAACGGGGCGCAGAGCGATGCCCTGAATCCCATAAGCATCATTCTGAACACGCTGTCCACGGCCAAGTGACGGATCGGGTCTCCGTTGACCTCGTTCAGGGCCTATTTCAGAATGCTTTTCCGCAGCCATTGCCGGCAAAGCTCCGTCACTCCGCCGTAAAGGAAATGCGCCGCCAGCTCGGTGGCTTCGTGCGCCATGGAAGACTCGGTAACGGGTTTCGATAGTCCGAGCGCGGGAACCATGATGACGTGAGCGCCTAGCCAGACGGCCGTGCCGAACGGTACGCCATACCCGGACGTAACCTCCGGAATGAGTTCAGCCGCCGCGCCGTATGCCGCTCCAACGATGCCTCCAAATCCGAAGTGCACTGCGGGGCCGGCAAACTTTTTCCGTTCCGGCGTTAGCTTGTGGTTAAAAACGCCTTCGGAGATCGCGGAGGCTGTCTTGACGGTGGAATCTTCACCTTCCCGTTCGCCACCCATTATCTTGGTTGCAACCGAGTGCACCTGACCCATTGCGAAGGAAGCGATCAGTCCTCCGATCAATCCCGCGCCCAAACCCTTCCAGACTTGGTTTGCCATCACGCTCAGGCTAACAAAAAAAACGAGCGCCGGTTAGGTCCCCGGCGCTCCAGCTAACGATCAAGGAGATTAGTTCCAGCTTAGGGCCAATAAGCCGGTATGGCTATGGATCTACGGTAATCCGGGTACCGTTACTACGGCGTTGGATACCTATTGCAAAGCCACCGTTACATTCGGCTGGCTGGCATTCGATCCCGCCTTGATCTCGACCGCCACGTTGCCCGTTCCCGCACCGGGCGGAACCACGGCGTTCACTTGCAATACGCCGGCCACCAGACCGGGCGCGGATCCCTGGTAATTCACCTGAGCCGGCTGGCCGCCAATCTTTACGGTGACGGGCAACACCGGCTTTCGCAGATCGCTGCCGACGATCTCGCCATCCGAACCCGCCGGATCCGTGGCGCCCTCGCCAGTCGCATAGATTACGATTACCTGGCCTACAGTCGACGGATTACCGCTCGAGTTCAGCGACCCATCCTGATTGAGTATCGCCCCCTGACCGCTGCCGGCCGAGTTGATAGTGAAAATCCCCGGGGCCGAAGGCGCAACCGCCAGTCCGAACAGGTTCGAAGCCACGCCGTTCACGATCACTTGGGCCTGCGCTGTCCGCCGGCCCGCCAAAGCATACGGCACAATCGCGCTCGTCTGCGTTCCCGAGGCGTAGATAATCGGCGCCGGAATCCCGTCGAACAGAACGCGCGTCCCCGCCACGGTCGTATCGACCGTTCCCGAGGTGACTGTACCGACGGTGAGCGTGGCCGGACCGATGCGCGTTCCTCCCAGGGTCACAATCTCTCCCGGCGAGACCGGCCCGTTCACAAAGCTTGCCGCATTCACCAGCGCCGTCAAGGACGGCGGCGGAATCGACGTCACCACGAGCGTGACATTCACGACTTGGGGCGAGTTTGAAGCGCCCGTCGCCACGACCGTCACCGATCCGCTATAAGCGCCGGGAGCCAAGCCGGCCGGATTCACGGAGACCGTGATGGGCGTAGCCGTCGCGCTCGCCGAGCCGCTCGCAGGTGTTGCCGAGAGCCAGTTTCCGCCGGAAGTTGCGGCGGCCGCCACCGTGAACGGCAGCGATGCCGTCCCGGTCACCGAAAAGGTTTGCGAAGCCGGAGCCTGGCCGCCTGCCTGGAAGGCAAACGTGAGCGCGGACGGAGCGACCGCTATGGTCTGCGACGCGCCGACCGTCAGGGTTACCGCCACGGTCACCATCGCGCCCGCCGGTCCGAACGGCGTGGTGGGCGTGATCGTGATGGTCCCGCTGTAAGTGCCTTGCGCGAGGCCCGCTCCGTTTACGGCAACCATAAGCTGCGATGGCGTCGTACCGCTGGCGGGCATCACGCTGAGCCAGTTGCCTCCCGTGGTGGTTGCGGCCACCGCCGAGAAACCGGCCGCCCCGCCGGCGTTCGAGACCGTCAACGCTTGGGACGCCGGAGCCGGACCCGACATCTGCTGCGTGAAATTAAGCGCGGTGGGCGTGACGGTCAATGCCGCGGCCGTCACGGTGAGCGAAACGGTAACGTTCTGCGGCGAGTTCCCCGCGCCGGGCGAACTCACGGAAAGCGTCCCCGTGTAGTTTCCAGCATTCAGGCCGGTCGGATTGATCGTTACGCCGACGAGAGCCGGCGCACTGCCGGTCATCTGCGAAACGCTTAACCAGTTGGCTCCATCCGAGGTCGTCGCCACAATCGCGAAATTAAGTCCGGGCGTGGTGCTGCCGATCGATAGCTGTTGGGTCGCCGGTACACCCGGCGCGCCCTGTTGATAGGAAAACGAAAAAGTCGTGGGCGAAACCGTCAGTAGCGGGAGCGTGCTGACGGTCAGCGAGGCCTGCACTTGTATGCCGGTCGCGACACCCGGCGCCGTGATGGTGATGACGCCGTTGTAAGTGCCGGGCATCAGATTCGCCGCATTCGCCGTCGCTGTAATCTGCCCGGGCACGGTCGGGGTGGCGGTTCCGCCGCCCGTTACGGTCAACCAGTTTCCTCCCGACGTGGTGGTGGCCACGGCCGAAAATCCCAAAGTCCCGCTCGTGCTTCCAACGGTAATGACTTGCCCCGCGGGATTCGCCCCGCCAAGCTGCGCGAAGAATGCCACCGTTTGCGGCGTTGCCGTCAGCGCGGGCGTGCTATTCACTGAAAGGGTCACGGGGATCGTCACCGTGGCCACGCCCGCGCCGGTCAGGGTCAGCGTGATCGTGCCGTCATAAATTCCAGCGGCGAGGCCGGTCGGGTCGGCTGTAACGGTCAGGGAAGCGGGCGTGCTCGCGGTCGTGGGCGAAACCTGTAGCCAAGGTCCGCCCGTCGTGGTCGCGACTGCGGCAGTATAGCCGATCGTGCCGGTGCTGCTGGTGAGCGCCACGGTTTGCGGCGTCAGCGCCGCGCCGCCGCTCTGATAATTGAATGCCAGGGCTCCGGGAGTGGCGCTCAGCAGGGGAAGCGAGCTCACCGTCAACATCACCGGCACGGTGATGTTGGTTGCATTCGCGGAAGAAACGGTCAACGTGCCGTTGTAAACGCCGGCCGCCAGACCCGCCGGATTGATGCCGATGTTTGCGCTGCCCGGCGTGACGGCGGTTACCGAGTTCACCACCAGCCAGGTAGCGGGGCCATTGATCGTCGCGGCGGTCACGTTGAAGGCAACCGACGCGCCTCCCGCGGAGACATTGAGTACCTGCGCGGCGGGCGCGGCTTGACCAATCTGAAAATTGAACGCGAGGGATGCCGGGCTTGCGGTGAGTTGAGCCGCCGACGTGACGTTCAGGGTTACCGTGACGGTGACGGGGCTGTTGATCGCGCCTGGAACGGTAAACAACAGATTGCCCATGTAAACTCCGGCAGGGAGCGATCCCGGATTCACCGACACCGTCACGTCCGACGGAGTGGTTCCGTTCGTCCGGTCCACTGCCAGCCAGTTCGTCGGGCTGCTGGTGGCCGCGACTAGAAACGGTCCGGGCGCGCCGCCAGTGCTGATGTTGACCACCTGCGGCGGCACTTGCGCTCCGGCCTGGGAATTGAACGTGAGAACGGCGGGGCTGGCGGTCGCCCCGGTTTGTCCCGCCACGACCACCGTTACGGGAATCATGAGCGGGGAGTTGGCCGTTCCCGCGCCGGCGATCGAGACCGCCGTATTGTAAGTGCCCGGCACCAGAGTGGTTGGGTTCACCGTCACGGAGAGCGTTGCGGGCGTGGTGCTGGAGGTCTGGCTGACGATCAGCCACGGCGCCGAGGCCGGAGCGGAAGCGACAAAGGTGAAAGCGGCCCCGCTGCTGGTGATCTGGACGGTTTGCGCCGGCGATGTAGCACCGCGAGACTGCACGTTGAACATCAGGCTCGCGGGGCTCGCCACAATGTTCTGCGCGCGGGAAATCCCCGCGCTTGCGGCGAGAAAAGCGGTCCAAAACGCGAATAAACGGAAGGCGCGGATAACGGGCATGGTGGGATCTCTTAACAGATGGTATATCACCCGAAGCCCGTCACACGCGAGCAGCGCGGATGGCCGAATCCGCATTGTCTAATTGCAATTTGTAGAAGCTCCGCGCCGTATCTCCGAGCAGCTTGTCTCGAACCGGACCCGGCAGCGGTCCAACGGCTTGCGTGAACGCCGCCAATACGCGCTTCCAACTCCCGGCCGGCAGGCAAACCGGCCAATCGCTGCCGAACATCAGCCGGTCCGGTCCAAACACCGCGAGGACATGCGCCACGTAGGGCTTCAAATCTTCGGCGGACCACGAGGCATGTTCCGCTTCCGTAATCATGCCGGAAATCTTGCAGAAGACGTGTGGAATCGCGGCGGCGGCTTCCATGTCCCGCTTCCAGCCGTCCGTCCGGCGCTCGTTAATGGGCGGCTTGGCTATGTGGTCGATCACCATGCGCAAATCCGGAACGGCTGCGGCAACTTGGGGCACTAGCGTAAGGTGCCGGGGGCGAAGCAACAAATCAAACGGGATATCGCGCCGCGCCAACTCCTTCAATCCCGCAAGTACGTCCGTCCGCAGCAGCCATCGGTCATCCGCTTCGTCGTGCACGGGATGCCGGATGCCTTTAAAAGCCGGATGTCGCTGGAATTCGTCTAGAGCCTCGCCCATGCGCGAATCCGTGAGATCCGCCCATCCGACCACGCCCTTGATGAACGCGTGCCGCGACGCCAGTTCCAGAAACCAGCGCGTCTCGTCCAAATGCGCGTGGGCCTGCACCAGCACGGTGCCGTCGAAGCGGTGTTCGGCCAAAATCGGCTCCAGATCTTCCGGCAGGAAGTTGCGCCGCAAGCGCGACGGCTGTGGCGGCATCCACGCATAGGTGAAGCGGTCCAGATCCCAAAAATGCTGGTGCGCGTCGATTCGCATGGGATCATAATAGATGAACTTCCGATCGCCAATGCGCGTTAATCCCAATAGCCGCCCGTGAGTTAGGCACATGAATTACGCCATCGAGATGGAAGGCCTCGCCAAGATCTTCCACAACCGCTGGAGCAAGCGCGAAGTGCGCGCGGTGGATGGCATCTCGCTACGCGTGGAACCCGGTACCGCGTTCGGCCTTCTTGGGCCGAACGGCGCCGGCAAGACCACGTGCGTGAAAATGCTGCTCTCCTGCACGCATCCGACGGCCGGCAGCGCGAAAGTCTTCGGCCTGGATTCGCGCGTGCCGGACGCGCGGCTGCCCATCGGTTACCTTCCCGAGAATCATCGCTTCCCGACTTACATGACCGGCAAGGGCATGCTCGATTTCTATGGAGCGCTTTCCGGCATGGACGCGGCCTCGCGCAAGAAACGCATCCCCGGGCTGCTCGACCGCGTCGGCCTGAACGACTGGGGGGATGTGCGGCTGGGCAAGTATTCAAAAGGCATGCTGCAACGGGTGGGACTGGCGCAGGCGCTCATGCATGAGCCGAAGCTGTTGATTCTCGATGAGCCCAGCGACGGCGTCGACCCGATCGGCCGGCTTCAGATCCGCAACATTCTTCAGGAACTCGAAGAGAAAGGCGTCACCATTTTTCTGAACTCGCATCTGTTGGCCGAGGTAGAACTGTTCTGCCGCGATGTCGCGATCATTCACAAGGGGAAAGTGGCGCTCGAAGGCAACGTAAAAGAATTGACGACGGGGAGCGGTTACCGGCTTCAAGCGGAAAACGTGCCCGAGCGTTTGCAAACCGAGCTGCGGGCCAAGGCCAAGAGCGTTGCCCAACAAAATGGGAGCCTGGAATTTCTATTCGGCAGCCGCGAGCAAGCCAACCAGGCTGTCGATTTGTTGCGCGCCGAGCGGTGCGAGATCGAGACGATGGGCCGCACCAATAGCACGCTCGAGGAAGTATTCGTGAGAACCGTGAATGCCCAATAGAACTTCAATCGCAACGGCCGCGCTGGTGCGCGACACTTTCCGCGAAGCCCTGGCGCGCAAAATATTTTGGGGCTTCTTCGGATCTTCGACGGTCATCATCCTGTTTTTTCTGTTCATCATGAAGATCGATGTGGTCGAGGGCGCGCTCGCCACTTATTCGTTGTTTGGCAGAGAGCATCATGCAAGCGTGAACGAGCTGATGCGGCAGGTGCACGGCGGTCTCGCGGCGTTCCTGTACACCGCCGGCATGCTGCTCGCCGTGCTCGCGTCCGCGGGGTTGATCCCCTCGATCTTCGAGCCGGGCCGCATCGAGCTTCTGCTTTCGAAACCGGTCGGCCGACATCACATTCTGCTTGGGCGCTATCTCGGGAATTTGCTCGTCATCGCGTTCAACATCTTCTACTTGATTCTGGCCGTCTGGATCATTCTAGGCATCAAGACTGGCATCTGGATGTCCGCATTCCTGATTTCCGGGGTGCTGACGGTGTTCATCTTCTCCGTGCTGCTGACCGTCGTTGTGCTCATCGGAGTGGTTTGGGAGAGTGCCGCCGTGGCGACGATCGTGACGTTCGCGTTGATGATCTTGAGTGTCATTCTGGCGCAGAAGAGCACGCTGGAGCGCTTGTTAAGCTCCGAGTGGCAGCGTAATGTAGTGCGTTTCTTCTACTACGCTCTTCCCAAAATTGTGGATGTCGGCGGCATTGGGCGCAAACTGATACTCGGCACGCCTGTCGAAAGCTGGATGCCCGTCTGGAGCACTGCGCTGTTTGGCTTGGTGCTTTTGAGCGCGAGCCTCCTGATCTTTTCGAAGCGGGATTATTAATGAGCCATCGAAACGTTGCGGTGGTCCTCGCGCTGGCTTCGCTCGCCGTCACTTGCCGCTCGGATTCGGGACGCATCGACCCGGTGCTCGCGCAGCTTGTGCCCGCCGACGCCGTGTCGCTTTTTGGCGCGCGCATGGACCAGATCAAGAGCACTCCGCTTTATCGGAAGTTGATCGCGCAGAAGAAACTTCCGCAGCTCGATCGGTTCGCCTCCGAGACCGGCTTCGATCCGCGACGCGACGTGCGCGATTTGCTGGTCGCATCGAATGGCAAGGATACCGTTGCACTCGCGCGCGGAACATTTCACTTGGGCAATGTGCAGGGCGTCCACAAATCGGATTACAAAGGCTACGCGGTTTATAGCCACGACGACAACGGCTATGCGCTGCTCGATGCCGGCACGGCCGTCGCCGGGACGCTCCCCGGTTTGCACGCCGCGCTCGATCAATACAAGTCGGGTAATCGCACCGCGCGGGATAATAATTCCTCCGCGCTGCTTGCCCGCGCGCAATCGATCCCCGGCCAGTACCAAGTATGGGCCGTTTCCGTGGGCGGCGCCGATTTCATCGCCCGCAACATGCCCCAAAGCGGGAATGGCGCCAACTTCTCGAAGATTTTCCGCTCGCTCGAAAACACGATGTTCGAAGCCGACCTGAGGAATGGCTTGGACGCCATGGCCCAAGGCAACTGCCGGACCGAGAAGGACGCCAAGGACCTCGGCGACGCCGCCCGCGGGTTGGTAGGCTTCGGCCGTCTCAGCGTGCCTGAAAATCAGCCGGAATTGCTCAAGCTATGGGATGGAATCCACGTCGATCAGCAGCAGAAGAACATCGCGATTACCGCGAAAATCGCGCAGGATCTTTTGGACAAACTGGTGCAGATGTTCAACGCTGGAGAGTCGAGACCCCGCCCTCGCTGATGTAATTCCGATTCCAGGCCGGAATCTCCACGACCACATCGCCTTTCACCACGCACTGGCACCCCAGGCGTGAAGTGAGCTGAAGGTCGGCCGCCGTTTCCACGCGGTCCTGCTCGTCTTCATCCATTTCGGAAAGATTTTCCATGCCTTGCTTAACCACCACGTGGCAGGTAGTGCAGGCGTTGTTGCCTCCGCAAGCGTGATCCAAATGAAAACGATTATTCAGGGCGACATCGAGTATCGATTCCGGCTTGCCGTGGTCGCGATAGGGAAGCTTACCGGATTCAAATTCAAACGTCGTTCCCGCAGGCAGGAAGGTCACTCTAGGCACGTCCCGATTATAGCGGTTAGGGGTTCCAGGACCATCTCCACTATCATGATCGAGATTGCGTGGTATACTTTCCAGCAATGGAGACCCAATCCCGCAGCCTCGCCAAAGCGATCAGCTACCGGGTCTTGGGATCGACGTCCACCGCGCTGATTGTGTACCTCTTCAGCGGAAATCTAACCTGGTCGATCGGAGCTGGCGCCCTCGATAGCATCGTGAAAGTAGCGCTTTATTTCCTTCATGAACGCCTGTGGGAGCGTATCGACTTCGGGCGCCCCAAGCCGCCGGAGTACGAGATCTGATTACGTTGAGGGTGATACACTGACGTAGATTGTTGCTGCCCAGAGATTTCATATCCTACTTATCCCGCCAAATAGTTCGCAGACTGACACCCACTATCGTTGAAACGCAATATCCCGAGAGAGTCACCGAACTGGTCGATGAGTTGATCACCGAAGAGTTGACGATCGAAGACCGGCTAAACGACGAGGTACGGGAGATTCTGGAGCAGTACAACGACTATATGCGCCGCGAGGGCGTGAGTTATCAGGAAATGTTCCGGCGAACCAAGAACACCCTGATTTCACAGCGCAAGGTGATTCGGGCGGCGGGGCGCGACACGGGCGATCACATGAAGCTCTCGCGCGACAAGATTACCGACATGTCGCACAAGATCGTGACGACGCTGCGGAAATCGAGGGATTTGCGCGTGAAGCGGGACCCCAACGAGGTGCGGCTCGAGATCGTGAAAGCGATGACGGATATTCTCGCGACCGAAGAGAAGGCCGACCGTGCGGCGCGCGATAAAGTGCGTTCGCAAAAGCGCGACATTTCCGAAGGCAGCGAAGAGTACGACCTGCTGCAAAAACGCTATTACGCCGAAGAGCTGAGGAAACTCGGTATCGACACGGCTCGATGAAGCCCGCCATCGTCGTGGTGGGCAGCCTCAACATGGATTTCGTGGTGAGGGTGGAGCGTCTGCCCGCGCCTGGCGAGACGGTGCTGGGACGCCAGTTTCAGACGATCCCCGGCGGCAAGGGCGCGAATCAGGCGTGCGCCGCGGGACGCCTCGGCGGCGATTCCATCGCGGTGAAAATGATTGGCCGCGTGGGATACGACCAGTTTGGGGATCACCTGAAGGCGAGTCTTTCAGCGGCCGGCGTGGACGTCGGCGGCGTGCATGCCACGCGGTCGCAGCCGACGGGCGTGGCGCTGATCGCGGTGGATGCGGCGGGGCAGAATTCGATTGTGGTGGCCTCCGGCGCAAATCACGAATTGGCGGCGGCGGACGTGGAGTCGACGCGAAAGGTGTTCCGCGGCGCGCGCATCGCGCTGTTTCAACTGGAAACCCCGCTCGATACCGTCGCCGCAGCCCTGAAACTCGCGCGGGACGAAGGGCTAACGACCATTCTCGATCCAGCTCCCGCGCAACCGCTGCCGCCGGAGTTGCTGCGGCACGTCGATATTCTCACGCCGAATGAAATCGAAGCGTTAGGGCTGCTTGGACTGCCGCCGCGGCGGATTGGTCTCGATGAAGCGGCGCGGATTGCCAAGGCGCTGCTCGATCTCGGGCCGCGAATGGCGATCTTGAAGCTGGGCGCGGAGGGTTGTTACTCCGCCACGCCGGACGCATGTGAGCATCATGCGGGGTTCGCGGTGGATGTTTTGGATACAACGGCGGCTGGCGATACATTCAACGCCGGGTTGGCGATCGCGCTCGCCGAAGGCAAAGGCTTCGGCGAAGCTTTGCGATTCGCGAACGCCGCCGCGGCTATTTCAGTGACACTCGCGGGGGCGCAGGCTTCGGCGCCGTCGCGGGCGGAAGTGGATGCCTTCCTGGCGCGTTCGTAGTGTTTAGATCCGGAATTTAGATTCGGAATGTTGACGAGTAAACAAGAATGGCGGTATTGTAATTAACAGATGACCTTCGGGTCATCCCTATCCGATACGCCCGTAGGCGGGTCCTATATAGGCCCAAGGGGTTCCGCTCCTTGGGCCTTCATTTTGCCATGAAGCAGAAGACTGCAGTTCTGATCGATGGCGGCCATCTCCGGGTCTATGCGCGCAAGGCGAAGAAATCCTTCGTGCCCGACTATATCGAGAAAATCGCTCACGCCCGCGCACTGGCGGACGAATTAATTCCTCGGGTCCTGTATTACGATTGCCCGCCATATCAGGGCGAAGTTTGTAATGCCCGTGTCCGGCGTGAAGAAGCAGTTTAGTGGGTCAGACAAATGGTTGCACGATCTTGCCCACAAAGATCTGTTGGCCGTCAGGACTGGCATTCTGAAATTTCGAGGATTTGTTCTCAGGCAATCGAGAATCCCATTTACCCCCACAGTACCGTTGATGGATGCAGACTTTGAAGCCAAATTTGAACAGAAAGGCGTTGATATGCGCATCGGCCTTGATATGGCGACCATTTCGTCGAACGGGTCTGTAGAACTAATCGCACTGGTCACCAACGATACCGACTGCATACCGGCGATGAAGCACGCACGACGGGCAGGGCTTCAAGTCGCCCTTATTGCCGTGCCGGGATACCAGCCCGCACCGGAGCTTCTGGCGCATTCCGACTTTCAGCGGCGACCGTCGATATCCCTATCCAACCATCGGCCTTCCCGGCCGCCCCTGCAAAACAGGCGTGGACACCGGCTCGGCTTGGCGCCTATTCCGTAAGATCCGTAATTCCGACAGCGAGTGCCGCACGTCCACTCGCGCATGGCGCACGACCGTCGTTTCCATGAGGATGCAGCCCCACAGCATGGTTACCAGGGAGGCAATCCACGTCAGTCCTTGGCCGGTGATCTTCGCGATTGCCATGGCGCAGTCGGTTGCAATCCCCTTACCAAGAGGTACGTGCTTTGTTCTGAATCGGATTCCCGGCGTCGGGTGTGTTTTCGAACTCACAGATTGGCCGCTTGGATACACTGGATGAACATGCGGACGGGACAGCGCATCGCGGTCCTCGGGATGCTCGTGAGCAGCGGCCTCGCGGCTCTCAAGATCTTCGCCGGGATGATGGCGAACTCGAATTCAACCGTTGCCGACGGATTCGAATCCGCGGGCGACGTGCTGGCTTCGGGTCTTGTGCTGCTCGGTCTCACCATCGCCGCTAAACCCGCCGATTCCAATCACCCGTACGGCCACGGCCGGGTCGAAATTCTCACGGGGCTGCTGATCGGTTTCATCTTATTCGCGGCTGGAGCGGCCATCTCGGCGAACGCCTTATTGAGCGCCCCCGGCGTGACGAAGACACCGGCTGCCTTCGCCATTTGGCCGCTCATTTTGTCGATTGTGGTGAAAGGCTGGCTGGTCGGCATCAAAACCCGCTACGGCCGCAAGATCGGCAGCGCGGCTTTGCAGGCCGACGCCTGGAACGACAGCGTCGATATGTTCTCGGGCGCGGTCGCGCTGATCGCGCTCGGGCTTACGCTCTACGATCCCTCCCGCTTTCTGCGCGCCGATCATTACGGCGCGTTCGGAGTGGGCCTGATCGTCGTCTTCACCGGCATCCGCGTGGCGCATGAGACCGGGATGCAGCTTATGGACACCATGCCGGACGAGATGCTGCTGAACAAGATCCGCGAGACCGCGCAAACCATCCCCGGCGTGCAGGGCGTGGAGAAATGCTATGCGCGCAAAACCGGATTGCAGTATCACGTGGATCTGCACTTGGAGGTCGATCCCGAGATCACCGTGCGCGCTTCGCATGAAATTGCAAGCGTGGTCCGGGACAAGATTCGCGACGATTTGAACTGGGTGGCCGACGTGCTTGTGCATGTGGAGCCATCGCCCGATATTCAATACGCTCCCCGTCATCGAAGGAACGGAACGTAGGCTGGAACTCTCTTCTTCCAAGCTTCAAAAGCGCCGTTGAAACGGGATAACAGCAGGCCGTCTTCGATGCGGACGCGGATCTCGGCACCCGCAATGAACAGGAGGAGGGCTGCCGCGAACGCCAGCCACGAGGTCAACACCAGGCCCGCCATCAGAAAAATTCCGAGCATCGAGGCGTAGATCGGGTGCCGCACGAAGCGATAAGGCCCGGATTGCACCAACTCGTGATCGGCGTTCAGCCCGGCATCGACCCGCCATTGCTTCCCGAGCGCCGCCACGGACACCCAGGCGCACGCCACCGAGGCAAGCCCGAACGCGAAGGCGGGTAGGATGAGCCAGAACGAAAGCGGCCGGGTCCAAAAGCGGCTCTCAAAAGTCCAAACCATTCCATAGGAAATGGCCTGAAGGATTATGCCCCAACGAGCGCCAGATGCGGTCACGATGGCCTTTTGGCCGCCATGCCGGCGATTTCCCAGGAAGAACGGAAGCAGCCACGAGATCCACAAAAGAATCGGGAGGGCAAACAAAAATGGCCGCATGTTCCCGGTTCGTTTATCATATCTTCTAAATGTCGAAACGAAGAGATTTCCTGATGCTGGCCGGCATGCCCGGGATGGCGGCTTTGGCCGCGACCTCCTCCGCGCCGAAGATCCCGAGCATGGTCTTCGATCGGGCGGGCACGAAGCTGACTCGCGAGACTTTCGGAGATCTGCGGATTTATTGCAGCGGTCCCACGGACCAACTGCAATCGATGACCGCGGGGAGCTTGTTGCTGAATCCCGGCATGAGTCCGCATGCGCCGCACCGGCACGAAGAGGAAGAGTTCATGGTGATTACCGAGGGCAAGGGCGAAATCGTCGTGGAGGGGAAGAAGACGAAGGTAGGTCCAGGCTCGATGATGTATTCCGCCGCGAACAAGACGCATGGCATCGTAAACACCGGCAACACGCCGCTGCTCTTTTATTTCTATAAGTGGAAGGCATGATTTTCAGCAGGGATAGAAAGGAACATAACGATATGAAATTGAAGTTTCTGAACGGATTTTTGTCGTGCCTCGCGATGGCGGGTCTCTGCGTGTCGTTGAACGCGCAAATGTGGGACGATCCCCGCGACATCGCGCCTAGTGGAAAAGCTGGCGGTACGCGGCACCAACCCGGGCAGTCGACCGGTCGCCCGGGAGCCAAGACCCATCCGGGAAGCGGCGGTAACGGAATCTCTTATCATGGGGGTCCGGTGATGCTGGGTCCGACTAACGTTTACTACATTTGGTACGGAAACTGGTCGACCAACACGGCAACAACGATTCTCACGGATCTCGCGAGGAGTATTGGAGGATCGCCTTACTTCAATATCAATACGACGTATCACAACGGAAGCGGGGCGCAAGTCGGCAATTTAGTCACCTACGCCGGTTCGACCATCGACAATTACTCTCAAGGCACTTCCTTATCGGATTCGCAGGTGCAAGCGGTTGTCGCCTCCGCCATAACTAGCGGCCGCCTTCCGTCGGATAACGCGGGTGTCTATTTCGTTCTGACCTCGGCGGACGTGAATGAGAACAGCGGTTTCTGTACGCAATACTGCGGTTGGCACACAAACGGAACGATCAATGGATTAGATGTCAAGTACGCCTTCGTGGGCAATCCGGATCGGTGTCCCTCGTCCTGTGCGGCGCAATCGACCGGTCCGAACGGAAACGCGGGCGCGGACGGCATGGCATCGATAATTTCCCACGAGTTACAAGAGTCCGTAACGGATCCGGACGGGACCGCGTGGTACGACAGTCGAGGGCAGGAGAACGCCGATAAGTGTGCGTGGAACTTCGGACAGACCAGCGCGGCGGCAAATGGCGCAAGATACAACATGACGCTAGGCGCGCGCCAGTATCTCATCCAGCAGAATTGGGTGAATGCGTCCGGAGGTTACTGCGCTCTCCAGCATTAGCGCCTGATCGAAGCAACGGTCATGCCGACGGACTTCCACGCGCGCCGCGCCCGATTCCAAAAACTGCACGAGAGCGGCTGCTTCGTAATTCCCAATCCGTGGGATGCCGGGACCGCGCGATATTTGAGACACCTGGGCTTCCAGGCGGTCGCAACGACCAGTTCGGGCCTGGCCTTCTCGCTCGGGCTGCCGGATACGGATTGGGCGGTGCCGAGGGATGCCGTGCTGGACCATATAACCGGGATTGTGGCCGCGGCAGACCTGCCGGTCAACGCCGATTTCGAATCGGGCTACGCGCACGATCCGGAAGGGGTGGCAAAGAATGTGCGGCTGTGCGTCGAGACCGGCGTCGCCGGTCTTTCGATCGAAGACGCGACGGGGGACCGCAAAAAGCCGCTGTACGATCTTGCCGCGGCGGTGGAGCGCATCCGCGCGGCGCGCGCGGCGATTGATGAATCGCAATCGGGCGTGCTTCTGACGGCGCGTGCCGAGTGCTATCTTGTGGGCCATGCCGACCCGTTGCATGAATCGATCCGCCGCTTACAGGCTTATGCGGAAGCCGGGGCGGATGTGCTCTATGCACCGGGGCCGCGGACGCGCGAAGATATCCAGGCGATCGTGGCGGCGGTTAGCCCGAAGCCGGTGAACGTGCTGATGAGCGCGAATACGGGACTGCGGGTTTCGGATCTGGCGGAGATGGGCGTGCGAAGAGTGAGCGTCGGATCGTCGCTAGCGCGCGCCGCGTGGACCGGCTTCATTCAAGCCGCGAAAGCGATCGCCGAGGAAGGCAGCTTTGCCGGATTCGGCGGCGCCGTTCCATATGCCGAACTCAACGATTTTTTTAGGGACGACCTAAAGGCGAGATCCTCGTGACGGATGTATGATGAGAACCAATATGAACTCGAAATTGCTACCACTTTTCGCGATGCTGCCGGCGTTCACATTTTCCTCGCCCGCGCAAGACGCTTCCCCCAAGATGACGTTTTTTATTACGAGCGTGGGCGAGGGCAAAGGTGCCGATCTCGGCGGTTTGGAGGGCGCGGATCGGCACTGCCAGGAGCTTGCCAAGGCTGTCGGCGCGGGCAATCGCACGTGGCACGCGTACTTGAGCACCGGCGCTTCGGACGGCAAGCCTGCCGTGAATGCGCGCGACCGGATCGGCAAAGGCCCGTGGTACAACGCCAAGGGCGTTGAAGTTGCCAAAAGCGTGGACGACCTGCATGGCGATCACAACGATCTCACCAAGCAGCATTCTCTCAGCGAGAAGGGCGAAGTGCTGAATGGCCGAGGCGATACGCCGAACCAGCACGACATGCTGACCGGTTCGCAGCCGGATGGTACCGCGTTTCCCGGCGACGCGGATAAGACATGCAAGAACTGGACCAGCAGCGGCGAAGGCAGCGCTGAATTGGGGCATCACGACCGGCAAGGCGGCGGCGACATTCCCACATCCTGGAACGCGGCTCACCCCTCGAAAGGTTGCAGCCAGGCGAATCTGGTGAGCACCGGCGGGGCGGGACGCTTTTACTGTTTCGCGGTGAACTAAGCTGCGCAGGCTTTCCGCCGTGGTCTTCGTCGCGGCGGTTACCTACGCGGCTGCCGCGGACTGGTTGAGCTTTCGCGGAGATCCGCGGCAAACCGGCTGGCAGAAGAGCGAACGCATTCTCAACACCGGTAATGTCAAGGACCTGAAACTTCTCTGGAAGCTCCGCCTCGATAATCAATCGAAAGGGCTGAATTCGTTGACTGCGCCCACTCTTCTGGGCCCGATAATTACGCACCGCGGCATTAAGGAATTGGTCTTTATCGCCGGAGCTTCGGATACCGTCTATGCGGTGGACGCGGATCTCGGCAGGCTTTTCTGGAAGAGACATTTCGATCGCGCCGCGGAACGCCAAACAAAGTCCCCGTGCGGCGAGGGATTGACCGCAACGCCCGTGATCGCGCCGCCCGCCGTTCCGATTCAGGATGCCGACGAAGGGTCCACTCCCTTGCGCCCAATCTACGTGCTGGCGAGCGATGGGCGGGTCCACGCGCTTTTCCCGTCAGACGGAAAAGATATGGCGAGTCCCATGCAGTTTGTGCCGCCGGATGCAAACGCCTCCAGCCTGAATTTCGGCGGAAACGTCTTGTCCACAACAACTCCAGGCGGGTGTGGAGGCGCGCCGAACGGCGCGTGGGCGTTGGATTTGCATCGCGCGGGCGCGAAGGCCGTGTTTTCATCCGGCGAACACTCGAAATCCAACTCCGCCACATGGCACGATGCCGGCGGCGCGCCTTGGACTTACGTCCCAGGGGTTAAAGGCATTACCGCATTCAACGCCGCTGGCGCGCCCGTCTGGAGTTCACCCGATCTGCCCGGCGCGCGACCGCCTATAATCGCGAACGGAATTTTATTCGTGCTGGCCGGCGGCGGCAAATCGACTCCCGCCACGCTCCACGCACTGGATGCCCTGACCGGTAAGCAGCTATACTCCAGCGGCGGCAATATCACGTCTTTCGTGGATTCCAGCGGCCTCGGCTTGGCCAACGGCCATGTTTGTTTTGGAACGTCCGACAACACGCTCTACTGTTTCGGCATCCCGCTCGAAATCTGATTCTATTGGCCGCCGATCTGAAAATCGGCGCGGCAGCCCCGGTCCACCCAGATCCCGCGATTATCGAATCCCCAGGTCGAACCCTGTTGGCAAGCGTCTCCGCTGATCTGGCGCGAGAGGATGACGCCGCGTGTAGTGTCGGCGTTGCAGTAGTGCCGGTTCCCGTCGTCCGAAGAGCAACGGACGATACGTGTGTTTCCGTTGGTATTGTTGAAGCCGTTATTGTTGTATCCGTTATTTCCGCCGACGGCAAAATCGGCGCGGCATCCGTGGTCCACCCAAATGGATCGCGCATCGTAACCCCAACTGCGGCCCTGTTCGCAAACCGCGCCACTCACCTGCTTGGCCAGTGCGACTCCTCCGGCAGTATTCACGCGGCAGGCGTGGCGATGTCCATCGTCGGACGAGCAACGAATCGTCTGGGATGAGCCGGATGAATTCTGGTTGCCGAAGAATCCGCCGTTGTTGTTTCCGTTGT
>JBPCKZ010000210.1:0-5921 GCA_051003795.1 Bryobacteraceae bacterium
GGGCTACCAAGCGGTCCCGTTCGCCTTGCGTCATCACTAGTTGTCCTTGTTGCACCTCCCCAGCGTGAGGTTGTCAATAGGACATTTCTACTTGGCCCAAATAGGACATTATCATTTGGCCGCGACATCGTTGACATCCCATTTGACAGGTTCCCTGGGCATCGCGTATGATCGTGCCAATCGTGGAGATCGGCGGCGCTCGTGCCTTTCGATCCAACGTTCCGTTCGCGACCGCAACACGCCCCGTGGCGTCTTAACTTTCAGAATTAATGGAGCGCATATGAATTCACGCCGGCAATTTTTGACAGCGGGGGCCGCCGCGGGCCTTCTAACCGCCATCGAGGGCCGCGCGGCTCGGTCCACTTCCAATGAATTTCCGTACCCGGAGCTGGAATCGCGCATCGCGCGGCACGACTTTCGCGATATTACTAAAGACGTTTTGCCGACGCCGTGCATGGTGGTCGATCTCGACCTGTTCGAGCAAAACCTCGACACCATGGCAAACCAAGCCAAGGCCAGCGGTATCAACGTACGTCCGCACGTCAAGATTCACAAGAGCGTCGATGTGGCGCGGCGGCAGGTCGCTAAAGGCGCGATCGGGATCACCTGCGCCACGATCGCCGAGGCGGAATTGATGTCGGGTGGCGGAATTAAGAACGTGTTGTGGACCAAGCAGCCGGCGAGCGTCAACAATATCTCGCGCGCCGTTGCACTCTCGAAGAAGGACCCGACGTTCATGTTCGTGGTGGACGATCCGGTCGTCGTCGATTGGGTGGAACAAGCCGCCGCGGCCAACAACGCGCGCCTGCGGATCGCAACCAGTGTTTTCGCGGGTTTGACGCGTCAGGGCATTGCGGGGGGCGACCCGGCTCTCGACCTTTCACGGAAAATCGCCGGGTCGAAGCGTCTGAAGTTCGAGGGCTTCATGGCCTATTCTGGAGACGCCGCCCACACGCACGGTTGGGAGAAACGCCGTAAGAAATCCGCGGACGATTTGGCGCCCGTTCGGGAGACCATTGAGATGGCCAACAAGGCCGGATTACCGGTCAATATCGTCAGCGGCGGCTCGACCGGGACTTACAATATCGACAAAGACAATGGCCTGACCGAGCTCGAAGCGGGCTCCTACGTGTTCATGGACACGGCTTACTTCGCAATCGGCGGGAAAACGGACGAACATGTTTACTCCGATTTCAAAGGCGCGCTGACCGTACTGACGACCGTGGATAGCAAGCGGCATCCCAATCAGGTCGCCATCGACTACGGGAATAAAGCCATGCTGCGCCCGACCGACAAAGTCAAAGGCATGCCCTGGATTCAGGTGGAGCCTCAGGGGGCCGAATACGGAATCCTGAAATGGAAAGACGGCGACCGGGATCTGAAAATCGGCGAGCGCGTGGAACTGTACTGCACCAACCTCGATACGAGCACGAATTGCTACGACCGCTATTACGTCGCCCGCGGCGAGCAGATCGTGGATGCGTGGCCCATCATGGGCCGCGGCGGCGCCGCTCAACGCTGAATTGGGATAGTTCCCCGCCCTCGTTCTGGAATAACAAGTTCAACCGCTCCCTTACGATCGGGGCTCGGTATGCCATTTCCGAGCCGTGACCGTAAGGGAGCGGTTCGTCGAATTTGGAAACATCATCGACTCAATTCACGCAACCTCTCCATCTGCTTGCAACTTAATCTCTATGTAGAGCATCTCCATATAGAGATAAATGAATGAAGGTCGCAGGTCACGAAACTCAATCGCGGAAAGGCGTTCACCTCTGGCTGCTGTTGTGGAAGGCAACCAGGACTTTGGAAGTTCACGCGCGGCGGAGCGTGCAAGCCACGGGTTTGGGATTGAGCGATTTCGGTGTCCTCGAAGCCCTTCTTCATAAGGGGCCGCTGGCGGTGAACGCTCTTCGAAAAAAAGTGCTGCTCAGCAGCGGGTCCACGACGGCGGCGGTTGACCGGTTGGAAGGGAACGGCCTCGTCGAGCGGGCATCCGCGCCGGCCGATCGCCGCGGATGCATCGTGCACCTGACGGAGAAAGGATCGAACCTGATCCGCGCGCTTTTTCGAGATCACGCGCGCGATATGGAGCGTGTGTTCTCGTGCCTGGGCCCGGACGAGAGGAGCGCTCTGGCGAGCCTCTTGCATAAAGTCGGTCGCGGGCCGGAGCATCTCGCGGCGAACCAAGAGAATGCGAGTGCGAACAAAGAAGGAAGGAGTTGAAAAATGCTGGAACGAAAGAGAGTACTGGGAGTGTACGGCGCGGCAGGCTCCCATTGGGTAGGTGACGGTTTTCCGGTACGAACGGTGCTTCCGTCACCCGCGGTAACGGACCTAAGTCCGTTTTTGATGCTGGACTATGCGGGCCCTGTAAACTTCAAACCGTCAAACCGGCCGCGCGGCGTCGAAGAGCATCCGCATCGCGGATTCGAAACGGTGACGATCGCCTACCAAGGCAGCGTCGATCACCGCGATTCCGGCGGGAACTCGGGCACGATTCACCCGGGCGACGTGCAGCGGATGACGGCGGCTTCGGGCGTCGTCCATGAAGAGAAGCACGGAGCGGACTTCACCGCCAAGGGCGGCGATTTCGAAATGGTGCAGCTCTGGGTGGATCTGCCCGCCGCGGCCAAGATGGCCAAGCCCGGCTACCAAGGCATCCCGAGCGCGCGGATTCCGCGCGTGGAACTGGGAACCGGAGCATACGCCCGCGTGATTGCCGGTGCGCTGAACGGCGTCAAAGGCCCCGCTAAAACGTTCACTCCGGTGAATGTCTTCGACGTGCGGCTGGAGGCGGGCGGGCGCGGTGAACTGAAGCTGCCGCCCGGCCAAAACTCCGCGATTGCGATGCTGCGGGGCGAGGTTATCGTAAACGGATCGTCCGCGTTAAAGGGCGAAGCGCAACTTGCGCCGCTTAGCGCTTCGGGAGAGAGCGTACTGCTCGAAGCAAAGACGGAATCGCTGCTGATCGTCCTGAGCGGCGAACCCCTCAACCAGCCGGTCGCCAGCTACGGACCCTTCGTGATGAACACCGAGGCCGAGCTGCGGCAGGCTATGCAGGATTACCGCGCGGGGCGGATGGGCCACGGGCACTGATCGGTCACCGCGCCGCCGGCTTGCTCTCGCGCAGCGTTTGCAGCCACTTCCGGCACTCCGCGGCGAGGCTTTCCGGCGTGCGCGCGGATTGCAACATTGCCGCCACGTAGCTCGGCACCGCGGTCATGAAGATCCCGTGCCGCACGCCTGGAACCGAGATCATCTCGTCGAGCTGCTTCGCTTCGGCGGTATCGCGGTTCCGCATCTCCTCCAATTTTTTCACAACGCTCGCGCTGTCGAGCGCCCCCGCGGCTGCCCCATCCAGCCATTGAATGGCCGATGGAAGATCGAGTAAGCTGCGGTGGCGTCCAGAGAGCAGCATTTGGACCACGGACGGATCGCCTTCGGTAAACCCATCGGCGTAAATGACGGCCATGATGCCTGTGGTCAGCGGCTCGGCTCCGGTGGGCAAGGAGTTGCCGGTTTCACTCGCGGACTCGGGCGGCAGCGGGTAGCCGCCGCTCGGGTACGCCATTGTGTCGCCGCCGAAGGCGGTGGGTTGCTGCTTCCCTTGCAACCGGTAACTCGCCTGCGCAATGTAAGCGGTCGCGGCCGCCGCATGCCGGTTATGTAGAACGGCCGAATAGGTTCCTTTTTCCGTCTTGCGGTATTCGAGTGCTAAGTCCCGGGCGGGCTGCGCCGGCAATATCCAGCCGGTCAAAAACGTTTCGAAAAGCAAGGTATGATAAAAAACAGCCAAAAAAATTCGCAACATTTGCGCAAGATGAGCGGGCGATTTCGCCTGTTTAGGAGTCTCACTCTAATATATGTCCGCGATCCACCAACCCTCTCCCGCAGCTGCGCCGCTACCGGAGCGGACCTCGCCTCGGGCGGTGCCGCCGCTTCCGGCCAAGCCGTCGCGCCAGGGCGTGTGGGTGGGGATCGCGGCGGCGCTCGTGGTTCTGGGGTCGATCGGAGCGTGGTTCGCGGCCCATCGCGTGTCGCCCGCGACGGCCGCGGCTGCGGGGTTGCGTACGGTGAAGGTGGCCGCGGGACCGGCCGTTCGCATCATGCGCGTGAGCGGATCCACCGCCGCCCGGAACTTCGCTTCCCTCACGGCGCCGATGATGCGGGGGCCCGATTCGGGGCGCGCATTGGTGTTGGTCTCGCTCGCGAAATCGGGGTCGATCGTGAAAAAGGGCGAGTTCATCGCGCAGATCGACGCGCAAGCCATCAAAGATCACGTCGACGATATCAACTCCCAGGTACAGCAGGCCGAGTCGGATATCAAGAAGCGCCAGGCCGAGCAGGCCATCGAGATGGAAAACCTGCGGCAGGGTCTGCGAGTGGCGAATTCGGATCTCGAGAAGGCCAAACTGGATGCGGGAGCCGCCGATATCCGCACCGATATCGACAAGGAAATTTTGCGGCTCGCGGTGGAAGAAGCGGACGCGACTTACAAAGAACTCACGATCAATCTGGCCACTACCGCGCAAAGGCAGAAATCGGAAATTCGGATCTTGGAATACACGCGCGATCGCCACACCCGCCATCGCGACCGGCACCGGCACGACGTCGACCGCTTCACGATGCAGGCGCCGATCGGGGGCTTGGTGGTGATGGAATCCATTTGGCGCGGCGGCGACATGGGGCAAATCGAGCAAGGCGATCAGGTTTCTCCGGGCCAGCCGTTCATGAAAATCGTCGATACCAACAGCATGCAGCTCGAAGCGACCATCAACCAGGCGGAGAGCGAGGGTTTCCGCATCGGTCAGACGGCGGAACTCCATTTCGACGCTTTCCCCGAGCTTAAATTGAAGGGGAGAGTTTATAGTGTCGGGGCCATGGGCGTGATGGGCTGGCGGCAAAACTACTACATTCGCAACATCCCGGTCCGGATTTCAATTCTGGAGCGCGATCCGCGCGTGATTCCCGATCTTTCGGCCAGCGCGGATGTGGTGCTGGGTTCGCGGGACAAGGCCATTCTGGTGCCGCTTGAGGCTTTGCAGAGCGACAACGGCAAGAACGTGGTCTTCGTAAAACAAGGGGACGAGTTCAAGGAGAAGGCCGTCGAAGTGGGATTGCGGAACAACACGCAGGCGGCGGTGATGGCGGGTTTGCAGCCCGGCGAGGAAGTGGCGCTCGGGCGTCCGGCCACGGTCAGCCCGTAAGTTTTGCGTTCGCCGGCTCGGTCGGGACGTACCGCTTGATGGCGACGTCGCCCGCGCGCCGCCGGGTTCTCGCCACGTCGTAGGCAAGCTGCATCCGCAGCAGGTGATCCATGTCGGGCCCAAACGCCTTTTCGATGCGGAGGGCCATTTCCGGCGTCAGCACGGCCTTGCCGTGCAAAAGGTCGGAAAGCGTGGCGCGCCGCACCTTCAAAACCTCTGCCGCCTTCGACACCTTGAGGGCTAAGGCTTCGATAACCTCGGTTCCGATCGGGTCGCCCGGATGGGGCGGGTTCTTCATGGGCATTTCGAGCCTCCTAGTGGTAGTCGATCCAGTCGATATCGCCGGCGCTGTTCGCCTCTTCGTCGTAACGGAAAATTAAGCGCCAGTTTCCCGTGACATTCAGGCTCCAGAATTCCTTCACGCCGCCCTTCAGGGGATGCAGCTTCCACCCCGGAAACCGACTCGCCTGGTCCAGGTCGTTAGGCCGTTTCCAGCGTGATCCATCGCCAGTAAGCTGCGCGGGAGAGCCTCGCCATCGGACAGGCCTAAAAACTCTACGCTACGCCGTTAATCGCGGGTAATCGTCACTTCCCAGAACCGGACTTGAACGAAGCCTTACGGCAGACGCTTCGCGTGCCCGGTAGCCTGATGCGCCGAACCACGGATGGCGGTATGTATGGGTTACAAGGAGGTCCCCGTGACCCAGCTTCGAA
>JBPCKZ010000211.1:0-8050 GCA_051003795.1 Bryobacteraceae bacterium
ACTCCTGGCAGCGGTTCTTGATAACCTGTCCCGCGCCGCCGCACTGCGAACAAGTTCGCCGCACGGAAAGGAAGCCCTGTTGGTAAACCGTCTCGCCGCGGCCCTGGCAAGCGGAACACGTGGTGGGGCCGCTGCCCGGTTCCGCGCCTTTGCCGCTGCAGCGGGCACAAGGTTCATTGCGCGGGACCTGGATTTCCGCGCTCATGCCGAACGCGGCATCCTCGAAGCCAATTTGCAGATCGTAGCGGACATCTTCCCCGCGCTGCGCCCGCGCGCGTCCACGCCCGCCGCCGCGGCCGCCGCCGCCGAACAGATCCTCCAAATTGAAGAACTGGCTGAAAATGTCGCCGACGTTGATGTCGTTCGGATTAAATCCCTGCCCGGCTCCCGAAACGCCCTGATGCCCGTAGTGGTCGTAGGCGGCGCGCTTCTGCGGGTCGCTCAAAATGCTGTAAGCTTCGGCGGCTTCCTTGAATTTCTCTTCGGAAGCACGATCGTCGGGGTTGCGGTCCGGATGGTGCTGCATGGCCAACTTCCGGTAAGCGCTCTTCAGCTGCTGATCGTCGCAATCGCGCCCAATCCCCAGGATTTCGTAATAATCTCTTTTTGTCACAGGCATGCTTTGTCACGGGCGTTGCGGAACCAAATTACGGCCGCACCGCCACCTTCACCATGGAAGGGCGCAGCAGTTTCCTCTTGAAATGATAGCCGCGCTGAAACTCGCTCAAAATTGCGTGATCCTCGGCGTCCTCCGTCTGAACCTTCTCAACCGCCTGGTGCAGATGCGGATCGAAAGTCCTGCCCGCGGTATCGATCGGCTCAAGGCCCATCTTCTTCATGGTGTCGTACATCCGCTGGTAGATCAGTTCGACGCCCTTGGCATAGTCTTTGCTTCCCGAATCGGCCTGCAAGGCACGCTCAAAATCGTCGAGGATCGGCAGCATCTCGCGAACCAGTTCCATCCCGGCGTATTGCACGAAATCGGAACGGTCGCGCTCCGTCCGGCGGCGGAAATTGTTGAATTCGGCCTGGTGCCGCAGCAACAGATCGTGCAGATCGGCCTTTTCGGCGGCAAGCTTATCCCGCTCGGCGGCAAGGGCGGCTACTTCAGCTTGCAAACCGGCTTCCGAACCGTCGCGTGCTTGAGCGTTCTCATCGGCCGAGACACCAGCCGGCTGATCTGGAAATTCGGTATTCACGACACTTTCAGATTAGCAGAGAGCTCCAAATTTCGATGTATGTCCCGCCGCCAAACGCAGGGCTTCCAGCGTGAGCCGGGCGGAGTTTTCCCACCGGTAAGAAGCGGCGCGGAGCGGCCCGGCGGCAGCCAGGCGGCGGCGCGATGGGCCGTCGGAAGCGATGCGAACCATCGCCTCATAAATCGCCGGGATGGATTCCGGGTCGAATTGCAGCGCGGCATCTCCGGCGAGCGTGGCCAGGGGCTCGATGCTCGAACACGCGGTTGGCAGACCTGCGGCCAAGGCTTCGATCACGGGCATTCCGAAGCCTTCGAAGGTCGATGGATAGATGAAGGCGCCGGCATTGGCGAAGAGCTCGTATAGTTCTTCGCGGGGAATCCAACCGGTGAATCGAACGGCATCGTTGAGCTCTAGGCTCGTCCGCAGCGTTTCGAGCCGCTCGGCATGGAATCCGCGCAATCCGGCGACCACCAGCCGGAACTCGGGGTTCGCGCGACGAAACTGGGCGAATGCGTGCAGCAGCCGGTGCAAATTCTTGTGCGGATGCAAAGTGGAAACCGCCAGGAGGTACGGGGCGGCCGCGGCGCGGAGTTTGGCCAGCCCGAACATGGCCGGATCGACGCCGTGACCGACCACGCGGATTTTGCCGGAACTCACGCCGTAGAACCGCATCAGGTCGGACTTGGTGGTCTCCGAGACGGCGATCAAGATTGTCGAACGGCGGACGGCGGCGAAGAGAAGCAGCCGCCAGAACGGAAGATCGAACCAGCGGAAATGCTCGGGATGGCGTCTGTGTTGAAGGTCGTGGAATACGGTGACGGTTGGGCAAGGGCACAGGATCGGCGACGTGAAACCGGGATTGAAAAGCACGTCGATCCGATGCCGCGCAACAGAAATCGGCAGCAGTGTCTGTTCCCAAAGAATACGCGCTGGGCGCACGCGGGCTCGGACGCGCTCGCGGATTTGCCGGAAATTAGCTTGCCGCGGGACAAGGTCCGCCCCAGTTTCGGCATTGGTGAAAACCAGATATCGATTTACACGATCGAGGCCGGCGAGTGCCGTTAACAGGCTTCGCAGATAGATTTCCGTACCGCCCACCTCGCCTGGAATCAAATACAGCGCATTCACGCCGACGTTCATGACGGTTAATTGCGGGGACGCGCGTTCAGATCCGCATCCAGGCGCATCAGCAGATCCCGCGCGTTCTCGTTCCGCGGATCGTAGTGCAAGGCGAGCCGGTAGTCCGACTCCGCCGCCTGCAACTGCCCGAGATCTTGATGTATGGCGCCCCGATAGATGTAAGTTCGCGCGAAAGCAGGATCGAGGCTCTCGGCTTGTTTCAGCGCGGCGAGCGCTTCGTCCCACTTCCCTTGCCTCGACAACACCCGGCCGATGGCGGCATAGACCTGCGCGGTCCGCTGAATTGCCGCGGCCGCGCTCAATTTTTCGAGAGCCTTGTCAAAATCCTTATTGCAATCGAGCGCCACTCCCCAATCCAAATACAGCATGTACGTGGGCTTTCGATAGTTCGCGGCCGTCGCATACTCGGCGACCGCCTCCGCGCAGCGCCCCTCGAAAAAATAGGCGAACCCGAGCTGCTCGTGCGCGCGAACGCTTCGGGGCGACTTCTCCACGGCATCCCGCTCCAATGCAAGCGCGCTGCTCCATACTTCGTTCCGGCGATAAGTCAGGAATGCCATCGTCAAACAAATAGAAGCCAGCACGATCGCCAGGGTCTTCCGATCCCATGGGACGCGGCGCAGGAACTCGATCGGGATCAGCAGCAGTCCAATGAACGGAAGATAGAGGCGGCGCTCGACGAGAACGTCGGCGATCGGCACGAACGACGATGTGGGCGCGAACAGGATCAGGCTCATCAGGAAGCCGTACGAGGCCAGCGGATACCGGCGTCGGTAGTAAATCGCGGCGCCGACGAGCGCGACTATTCCTAAAATCGCGAGAAGTGCACCGCGATCGAAAATGGTCCGTGAAATTGGGAAATCGTGATCGACATTCTGTCCCGCGGGAATCAAAAACAGGCGCAAGTAGACGAAGAATGCGCGGCATTCGGTGAAGAAATATGCATACCAGGGCAGATCTTCGATGTGGAAGCCGATCGTGGGCGCGCTGCTCAGGTAACGCAGCAGAAAAAGAACGCCCGCCACGGTCGCTGCCGCCAACGGGATGTACAGCCGCCAGTTGCGTTGCACGCCGGTCAGGGAAAATCCCGGGTTCCAAAAATAGTCCGTCAACAGAAAAACCGCGGGCAGCACGGCTGTGTGTTCCTTGGTGTTGATGGCGGCCGCGAATAGGATCAAAATGACGGCGCTTACGGGCCAGGAGACGGCTTGAGATCGGCGGTAAAGAAAGAGCGTGAATGCGCAAAAGAAGAGTAGGACGCTAAGGGTTTCCGAGCGGCCCGCAATGTATGTCACCGCTTCGGTGGCGACGGGGTGGACAAGGAAGAACGCCGCCGCGAAGATGGTCGGAATATCGCGTTTGGCGCTTGGAATGGCGGCGAAATCGAAGACCTTGCGCACGATCCAGAAGACCAGAATGGAGTTCGCCGCGTGCAGCGCTACATTCACGACGTGGTAGGAGAAAGCCCGCTCGCCCGAGAACTGGTAATTGAGCCAGTAACTGGCCATTAGCAGCGGGCGAACCCCGAGCCACGCGCGAAAGGGCAGATCGGCGGCGCGCGAGCCTCCGAACGGAAGCATGAGATCGTCGAAGACGAATGGTCCGTTGAGTCCCGGCGCGTAGATTTCGAAAGCGCAAAATAATGCGGCCGCCAAGCCGAGCCAGTAGGGCCACCAGGCGTGCCGCGGCGGGGCGGGAGCGCTCGGCGCGCTTCCGATTACCTTGGCTTTCATCGACGCTCGGGTTCTTGGCTTCTGAGTTTTTGCAGATGGTATTCCAAAATCGCAAGGCGTTGAGCCATGGCGACGTTATCGTCTTTCAGTTTCGAAATCAGCACGGAAACGCGAAAGAAGACGATCAGGAACACGCCGCCCACGATCAACACCAGCGCGAGCGGAGGATAGGTGATTCCCAACTGGCTCGCAATGGCTTCGAGCAGGACGCGCGAACGCGATAGCACCAGAATCACCACGGCCGCCACGAGCCAGCTCACCGAATATTCCACCCGGATGTGCGCGCGGCGCGCCGAAAACAAAACTAAAAGCATGAGCACCACGCTCATGGCCGTCATCCAATTCAACAGCCGCTCCACCTACGTTCTCTCCAGTTCCTTGGGCCTGGACCCTTCGAATTTCAGCACATTCACAAACACGCCGAGCAGCACGTGGACGATGTAGTAGATCGATTTCATCGCCGTAATCGAGGATTTTCCCGTGGTGCGCGGCAGCATGCGGCAGGGGATCTCCTCGAACCGGAAGGAGCGGCGTTGCAGGACGACGAGCGCTTCGATCTCCGGGTATTCGAGCGGGAAGCTGGTGCTGAACACCTCGAGGACGCTGCGCGCGACGCCGACGAAACCGGAGGTTGGATCGCGCACGGGCTTGCCCAGAATCGGACGCAGCACGGCGCGGAAGAATCGGATGCCGAGAGAGCGGCTGGCGCTGGTGTGGCCGCCGCTGGTATCGGCATTGCGATCCGCGTTGTTATCGACGAAGCGGGAGCCGATGACCATTTCACACCCCGAGGATTGCAGCGATTCGAGAATGCGCGGGATGTCGCGCGCGTCGTGTTGGCCGTCGCCATCGACGCGAATCACATAATCGTAGCCGAGCTCGTAAGCTAGCTTGTAACCGGTCTGGACGCATCCGCCAAGGCCAAGGTGGTGCGGGAGCGAGAGGACCTCCGCGCCGGCTTCGCGGGCAACTTCGATGGTGGCGTCGGCGGAGCAATCGTCGATGACAACGATCGGAACGGCGGGGACGGCTAGCTGCACGGACTGAACCACGCGCCCAATGGCGGCCTCTTCGTTGAACGCGGGGATGATAATCATCAGGCGGCAACCTTGCACGACACTCATCAAAAGGCCGCCAGTTCGCGCGCGGCGATCGCGTGCGCCTTGAGCAGTTTCGCGTATCCGGACCCCGATACGCGAGCCGTGCGGCGGATTTCCCGCCGTTTGCGCCAGAGGCCGCGTAGATGAAGTAAGGCCGCCGCGTGTGCTTTGATTACCAGAAAAACCAAGTGGAATGCGCCGTGCCCCCGGCGGAACTCCGCCGCATGCCCGCGGCCGCGCGCCACGGCAACGGCGTGCCAGAAGTATCGCGCGACCGAAATACACGGCGCGAGGATGAGCATTGGTCCGGGAAAGTTCTTGATCGCGAGGTATAACCGGTTCCGCTCCACGTAGTACGCTTTCAGCGGCGACGCGCGACCGGCCGAGTGGGAATACCGGTGCTCCACCACCGCGTCCGGGACATACGCGCACTTCCAGCCAGCCCGGCGCGCGCGAAGGCCCAAGTCCGTGTCCTCGCAATAAAGGAAAAAATCTTCGTCGAACAATCCGATTTGCTCCAGCATGGTCCGCCGGTACAACGCGGCCGAACCGCTGGGAAGCAGCACTTCATCCGGCGTGGCGAATGCATCGGGAGGCTGCCCGTGACCCCGCTGCTTGCTGCTGCCGTCGCGGCAGATCAGCATTCCGGCCGAATCGAGGCGCCGTTCGCCCCGGAACCGCACTTGCGACGCGCACATCCCGATATCGGGCGATTGTCCCCCGTGTCCCATTGCATTAGTCAGCGCGGCGAGCCAATTGGGCGAGGCGGCGGCATCGTCGTTCAGCGTCGCGAAAAACGGCGCGCGCGCGTGGCGGAATGCCGCGTTCACGGCCGCTCCAAACCCCACGTTACGATCCATTTCGATCACCGTTGCGCCCAGGCGGACGGCATCGCTCCGCCGCACCAGGCCTTTTCCGCTGTTATCGACGACGATCACCTCGAACTCGCGCAACGTTTGGTCCCGAAGCGAGCGTATGGATTCCAGATACGCGGGGTCCGCGGCCAGCGTAGGGATCGCCACGGTAACCACGCAATCGGGCAAACGTTGATTTTACGCTATTGTGGCGCGCGCACTTTTGCGTGCCGCGTCGAGGCTCGTCTGAGTAACCATCGAAGAGTTCCGCGCGGACCTCTCTCTAAGCGCGTCTGGAACTCCACTAACTAACCGGGTGCACTCGACCCAAATGGCTGAGCGTTTGAAGTGTGAACACCCTCCCCGCGCGGTCGATCCCATCCAAAAGGCGGGGGCAGTCGATTTTTGAGGACGTTGCACAAAGGAACCTTTCTGAAACACGGCGGGGCCGAGTGGACAGAACGCTGGATTATCGGAAATGCACACGCCCCCGGTGTGGCTCTGCGAACCAACAGTTGGCCCGGAGCGGGTCCTGCTGACGGTCAGCATCGGGATCGGCCCGGTTTCCTGCGCTGCGCCCGTGACGACGGAGCAAAAATGCGTATGTACGTCTGTATTTTAGGCACAAGGGTATAGCGGTCATGTCTGGAAGATTCTCGACGAGCTGGGCTGGAGTTGCCAGCGCCCGGTGGGACGAGCGCGGGAACGCATCTGTCTGGTCGCGCCAGCGACACGGCAACGCGCTGACGCAGTGTTACAAAATTGTTACAATCAGCGATTGATCGACTATGCGAGGTGTACTATGAGGTTGAGTTTCTGGAGGGCTGCGGTTTGGTTTGGACTGGTTTGCGTCGGCACACAGGCGCGAACCCAGAAGGCTCCGGCTGCAAAAGATGGAAACCCGGACAGTCTCCGGGTGATCGCGCATATTGCTCTGAACGACAGCTCGCCTTGCCGACTAACAACTGCTGAACACTGGCGCAGGCAGTACCTCTATCTCGACCACTCGCAAACCTCCAATCTGACGATAATCGACATCACAAACGCCGCTCAACCGCTTGTCGCAAAGGAAGTCAACCGGGGTGAGATTATCGGCGAAATTCGTTTGATGGTCGGTTATGTCGGCCTCGTCACGTCTCCCGAAACGGAGACCGCTCCAAAAGCAGTTTCGATTGTGAGCTTTGCCGACCCGAAAACGCCCAAGTTGCAACAGACATTCAAGAACGTCACCGGTTTCGCTCGGGGCCGCGGCTTTGTCTTCATCGTCAATGATGAGGGTCTCTGGATTCTGCAAGAGCAGCCAGGTCGAGACCTCGAGCTTGAAAAGGAATACGAACACCACGTCCTCTACGACCGCTGACACGCTGACGAATCGCGGCCTTTTCATGCACTGCCATTCGATTTGACGAGGAGAAGACAACCTGCATCGCATATCCTACTCATTTATCGGCCTTCTTTTGTGGGCTTCATTTGCACTCGCTTCTCCGGCCACGTTTGTGACCGCCCTCCCGGTCGCGAGAGATCAACTGCTGGTTCGTTTCAATGCTCAGCCAACTTTTTCAACCAGAGGTTTTTATGGCGTCCAGTTCCCCGTGAACGTTGGATATGGACTGACTTCGCGCTGGGCGCTGTTTTTGAATGCGAATCAGGGTTTTGGATCGATGTCCAGCGTTACGCCTCTCGGGCCGAACCAACTCAGCTCGGCAGGCCGTGGCGACATGGTTTCGTACGCCCGGTTCACGCTGTTCAAAATTGACAAGCCGAAATCGACGTTCCGAATCGCGCCACTGACCGGCGCCTTCATTCCGACGGGCGACAATTCGTTGCGAAGCCCACAAGGCCTTCTCCCAAAAGCTCTCCAGACTGGCTCAGGGACGCTCGATCCCTATTTTGGCGTCACGATGGGCTATAACACGGTGCGCTGGGGGATGGCTCTGGACAGCACCTACCGCACGAATCCGGTAACAAACACCGGCATCAGTCCCGGCGACCAGTATCGAAGCGATGCGCAGGTCGAGTACAAG
>JBPCKZ010000212.1:0-8343 GCA_051003795.1 Bryobacteraceae bacterium
GCCAGGCGAGCGAAATGGCCGAAGCTTTTGGGGGTGCGCGGTGAGGTGTTCTTGTTGGTGCGCACGCACTCTGGCGTGCGCCACATTCCCGGTTCCAAATGGCCGATAAATCCGGGCAAACCGAAAAACCCACTCCGCGGCGGCTTGAAAAGGCTCGCCGCGAAGGGCAGTTTCCGGCCGCCAAAGATTTTGTCGCCGCCGTGCAATTTATCGCATTCGTCGCGCTGCTCGGCTCATGGGGCAGCCGGTGGACGACCCAGAATCGCCGCGCCGCCCGCATCCTATTGCAGCGCGCGTTCGATACCACGCTCACCGCCGCCGGTCTAACCTCCCTCTGTACGGACCTGCTCTCGCAAGCCCTGCTGCCGATCGCAATCCTGGGCGGGATTCTGATGGCCGTCACGATCGCCTTTCAACTGCTCTCGACGCGCTTCGGCCTCAGCCTGGCAAAACTCTCGCCGGACCTGAAGCGCATGAATCCATTCACCAAGCTGAAAGAACTTCCCAAGCAGAATGTTCCCTCCTTGATCCAGGCCTGTATTCTGCTGCCGGTGTTCAGCTACGCGGTTTACTGGATCGCGAAGGACCGCATCGAAGAATATTTCCTGCTTCCGCTCGGCAGCGTCGAGAGCGGCGTGGCCATCGTGGGCGCATCGGTCCAGAATCTCCTCTGGAAAGGGGCAAGCATTTTTCTGGTCTTCGGTCTCGTCAATCTGGTCCGGCAACAGCGGCGCTACACGAAAGACCTGATGATGAGCCGCCAGCAGATCAAGGACGAATCGAAGGACAACGACGGCAACCCGCAAATCAAGCAGCGAATCCGCCGCTTGCAGCGCGACATGCGCCGCCGCCACATGATGAAGGAAGTCCCCACGGCGACGGCGGTGATCGTTAACCCGACGCACTACGCCGTGGCCATCAAGTACAGCATGGATTCGATGGCGGCGCCTTCGGTCGTGGCGAAGGGCAAGAACTATCTCGCCTTGCGGATTAAACAGAAAGCGATTGAGAACCAGGTTCCGATCGTCGAAAACCCGCCGCTCGCGCAGGCGCTCTACAAGGCCGCCGATGTCGGCCAGGAGATTCCGGCGGAGTTGTATCGCGCGGTCGCCGAAATCCTCGCATACATTTACAAAATCATGGGGGCGCGCAAATGACGGCTCTGCCCGCCGCCGCGGCGGCGCCCGGAGCGGCGCCCGCACGCACGATCTTCGGCATGTCGCTCTCCGGTTTGGGCGAGCTGGGCGTGCCGATCGCGGTGCTGTGCATTGTGATCGCGCTCATCACGCCGCTGCCCGGCTTTATCCTCGACATCCTGATCGTCCTCGACGTCATGCTCTCGGTCGTCGTGATGATGGTCGCGATGTATATCACGCGTCCGGTCGAATTCAGCGTTTTTCCGACCACTCTTCTGCTGCTCACGCTGTTTCGCCTGGCGCTAAACATTTCGTCGTCGCGATTGATCCTGCTCAACGGCAACACGGGGACTTCGGCGGCGGGGGATGTGATTCAGGCGTTCGGAAACTTCGTCGTGGGCGGCAACTACATCGTCGGCGCGGTGATTTTCCTGGTGCTGATTACGATTCAATACGTCGTTATCAACCACGGCGCGGTGCGCATCTCCGAAGTGACCGCGCGCTTCACGCTCGACGCCCTGCCGGGCAAGCAGATGTCGATCGATTCGGACCTGAACGGCGGCCTGATCGATGAAGCCGAAGCGCGCCGCCGCCGCAAACAACTGGTCGGCGAAGCGGAATTTTACGGGGCCATGGACGGCGCTTCCCGCTTTACCCAGCGCGACGCCGTCGCCAGCATTCTGATCACCGCGATAAACATTATCGCCGGATTTTTGATCGGCGTGTTCCAGCACGGCACGGATCTGATGCGCGCTTTGCAGACCTACACCGTCCTGACGATCGGGGACGGGCTGGTCACCGTAATTCCGGCGCTGATGATCTCGATCTCGGGCGGGCTGATTGTGACGCGAGCGAGCTCCGATACCCGGCTCGGCGTCGATTTCCGCAAACAGGTCTTTGGCGCGTCGCAGCCGCTGCTGCTCTCCTCCGGCGTTCTGATCGCGCTCGCGTTGTTCCCGGGACTCCCCAAAATTCCGTTCCTCCTGATGGGCGTGGGACTCGGGGTATCCGGCTGGCGCATGCGCCAGACGAGCCTGGAAGGCGAGAAGCGGAACGAGGAGATCGAAGCGCCATCTCCCGCGCGCGAAAATCTCGAGGCGCTGTTGCGCGTCGAGCCGCTGGCCGTCGAAGTGGGGCTGGGCCTTGTGAAGTTCGTCGAGGGCGCGCAAAATTCCCCGCTGCTCCGGCGCATCTCGGGAATCCGCAAGCAACTGGTGACGGATCTCGGCTATTTGCTGCCGCCGGTGCGCGTGACGGACAATCTGTCGCTGCGCGCGCGGGAATACGTGATCTCGCTAAAGGGTTCCGAGATCGCGCGCTTCGAACTGCCCCAAGGGTGCGACCTCGCGATTCCCGTCGGCAACGTGGATGCCCCGATGGAGGGCCAAGCCACGCGCGAGCCGGCCTTCGGAATGACGGCGCTGTGGATTCCCAGTGAACGCGCGGACCGAGCCCGCACCGTTGGATATACGGTGGTCGATTCCGTCAGCGTGCTGGGAACGCACTTGGCCGAATTGATACGCCGGTACGCATTCGAGCTGTTTTCGCGCCAGGACGCGAAGAAACTCCTCGATCGCGTGGCCGTCGACAATCCCAAAGTGGTGGAGGACCTTGTTCCGAAGCTACTGCCTCTCGCGGTATTGCAGCGCGTTCTGCAAAACCTGCTGCGCGAGCGGGTGACAATCCGCGACGCCGTCTCGATTTTGGAATCGTTGGGCGAGGCGGGCGGCACCACGCGCAATCCGGTGCTGTTGACCGAGTATGTGCGGCAATCGATCCGGCGCTCGGTCGTGAAGCCATACCTGAACTCCGTGGGCGAGTTGCCCGCCTTTTTTGTTGCGCCGGAAATCGAACAGGCCGTGGAAGCGGCCATTGAGCACGGCGAACACAACAGCCACATGGGGCTATCGCCGTCGACGATCCGCGAACTCTTGAACAAAGCGGCGCGCGTGGTTGGCACGCCCGAATCGCCCGTGGCGGCGATTACGACATCCGCGTCGCGATACTTCTTCAGGCAAATCGCGGAGCCGTCGATCTGGAATCTGTTTTTCCTGTCGCACAACGAAATTCCGGCGGGAGTAAGAGTTCAGTCGTTAGGAGTAATCCAGTGAGTATTGTGGCGTGGGCACTCGTGCCTGCCGTGCCGACACTCGTGTCGTCACGGAGTTTCGCGCCGGAAGTAAACCCGTGTCCACACGAGTGTGGACACGCCAGACACGAGTGTCCGCGCCACAAGACAGCTTCAAGGAGATAACAAATATGCAAATTAAATCGTATTTCGCCGCAACCCTCGAATCCGCCATGATCCGTGCCAAGCGCGAGCTTGGCGAAGAAGCCATGCTTGTCAATTCGCGCAAGACCCCACCCGAGACCCGCCATCTCGGCAATTACGAGGTCATCTTCGCGAGCGACCCAATCACGAAGGCCGAATCCCTGGGCATCGTAGAAATGGCGCGCGAACAGAAACCCGAATCCACCGAACTTGCCGGTATCCGGCGGCAACTCGCGGTTATCCAGAGCGCCATTGCCCGCATTCCCGGATCGCAATCGACGCCCGAGCTGGCCGGCCTTCAGGCGCTACTCGAGAGCAACGGCGTCGAAAGCGAACTGGCGTGCGGCCTGGTTCAAGGCGCGGCCGGGAAAGCGCGGCGCGCCGGGCCCATGCCGGCGCTAGTCGCCGAAATGAAAACCCGCGTGAAGGCGGACGCGAGCCTGGGCCGCATCGTCGCGTTGGTCGGCCCTCCCGGACGGGGGAAGACCAGCACCCTCGTTAAGCTGGCCGTGCAATACGGCGTCGCCAAGCGCGTTCCGGTAAAGCTACTCTCGATGGACACTTACCGGATCGCCGCCGCCGAGCAGATGCGCTCATACGCATCGATCCTCGGAGTCGCTTACCAATCGCTCGAAACTCCGGCCGCCCTCGTTCCCGCCCTGGCGAATTGCCGCGGCGAAGGGCTGGTTTTCATCGATACGCCCGGTTACGGGCCGCGCGACATGGATGCCGCTCAAGACTTGGCCGAAGTCTTTGGCCGCTATCCCGAAATCGACTGTCACCTCGTCCTAAGGGTTGACATGAAATCTGCCGATCTTAGACGTGCAGTGGAGAGGTTTTCCATGTTTCGTCCGGGGAAGCTGATCTTTACCGGCCTCGATGAGGCGGAATCGCTAGGGTCGGTTTTCAGCGAAGCGGCCCGGAGCGGGCTTCCGGTTTCGTTTTTGGGCAACGGCCAGCAGATTCCGGAGGACCTGGAACCGGCAACGCGGGAGCGGGTGATCGAGATGGCTCTAAAGGGCCATGCCCGAACCACCGCGACCGCCGAGACCGCCGCCGCTTAGACGGGGCGCGGCACTGCAATGAAACGCGAACCATGTATTCGTGCCAGATCGAGGAGAGGACCACCGAACAGCGGGATCTACTGATCCTCGAACATCTGCCACAGGTTCGCTTGATTGCGCGCAGAATTCACGAGCGTCTTCCGAACAACATCGGTATTGACGATCTGATTTCGACGGGAACCATCGGCCTGATCTCGGCCATTGACAATTTCGATCCGAGCCAGAACGTAAAGCTGAAGACGTACGCCGAGTACCGCATTCGGGGAGCGATTTTAGATGGGTTGCGGGGCCTCGATTGGGCGCCGCGCGAGAAGCGCAAGATGTCGCGGCGGATTCAGGCGGCGATTACGGCCGCCGAGCAGCGGCTGCGGCGCGTGCCGGGCGAGGAAGAGATCGCGGCGGAATTGGGGTTGACGGTCGACGAATACCACCAGTGGCTGGTGGAGATCGAAGGTTTGCAGATGGGCGACTTGGAGCAGTCCCCATCCGACGAGGACGGATACAACCTGCTGCAATTTGTGCCGGGCGACGATTCGAATCTGCCGTCCCGGATTCTGGAAAAGTCGGAGCTTGAGAAGCTGGTCGCCGAAGCGATAGAGAAGATGCCGAAAATCGAACGAACCGTGTTGAGCCTCTACTATCGCGAGGAACTGAACCTGCGAGAGATCGCCGGGATCATGGAGTTGCACCTTTCGCGCATCTCTCAACTGAAATCCCAGGCGATCCTGCGCCTGCGTTGTTCGATGGAGAAGCGCTGGCCGGGCCGAAGATGATGCGGCTAATCGAAAAGGAGATTTTATTGCATGGATGACGAGCGCGTCGCGCTGAAATGGCTGATTGACCGGTGGGCTTCGAAATTGGCCGGGATACTCGAATCCATGACGGACCGGCGCCCCGAAGCCGTCTGGGACTCCGCCGCCCTGGACGAGGCAGCGGAGGAAAAGGCGGCCGGGCCGCAAATTCCGGAGAATTCGCTCGTCTGGGGGCAGATACTGAGCCTCTCGTCCGAGCCGATGGTCTGGATTGCGGCCCCCGAACCGACCTGGCGCGATCTGGGCGGCAGGACTTTGCAGGCCGCCGGGATGGAGAACGTGGAGCCCGCGGACGCGCGCAATACCTGGCTCGAGGTTCTGAATCAGTCCGTCACGGCGCTCGCGCAGGAACTCAGCCGCCGCGCGCAAGAGGACATCGTCTGCGAACGGGGCGAGGAAATTTCCGAAGCGCCGCCGGGGCTGCGCTTCATTCCGGTGGACATAAATTATGGCGAAGGGCGGCGGCCTACGCTGTTCATCGCCTTCAACCCCCTTTTAATCGAGGCGGCGAGCATAACCGGCAAGGCACTGGAAGAATCGGAAGTGCCCGGCGATGTCCCCATTCCGCAACTCGGCCCCCAAGCCTCCGGCATTTCCAAGACTTTCAATCTGCTGCTCGAAGTAGCCCTTCCGGTAAGTATTTCGTTTGGGCGCACGCAACTGCCCATCCGCGACGTCTTGAAGCTGACGACCGGTTCGATCGTCGAACTAAACCGGACGGTGACCGAGCCGGTGGAGGTTATTGTGAACGACTGCGTGATCGCGCGCGGCCAGGTCGTTGTGGTGGAAGGGAACTACGGAGTCCGTATACGCCAGATCATTAGCCGCGAGGAGCGGCTGCGGACCGGAACCCTATCGGCCCAGCGAACGCAAAAGACCGTGCAGGCTTAACCTGCTTTAGAATATGACACTTGCGATTCTATTCGGCGCGCTCGCCGCAATTTCACTCGGTTCGATGTGGCTGTTGAGCCGGCGGGTCCGCCGCCTCGAAGCCGAGGCTAAGAAAGAGAACGAGAGCGTTCAAGCTATTTTGAAAATACTCGATGGCGCGGTTGAGCGGCTTAGTGGAGAAGTCCGTGAAGCCGGAGAGCGCGTGGGAGTATTGGTCGCGCCAGTGGCGCCGAAGTCGGGCCTAAACCTTCGGTAAGCGCAGCCAGGCGCTCCGATTGCACCGGCACGGAGAAAGCCCCGGCAAAATCGCCGTCGATCTGGATCTACCCCGGGCGGAGGTGAATCTGCTACTCAAAATTCATCAATTGGTTTTGAAGCTTTAGCGGGACGCGGCCGGCACGGCTACCCGCGTTAGAATAACAGTATCCATGCGATGGCTGTCTCCCCTCGCTTTCGCCCTATTAACTCCTGTAGTGGGTCTGGCGCAAACGCCCGTCGATTTCTCCAGCGACATTCAACCCATCTTCCAAAAGCGCTGCATCCTCTGTCACGGTCCCAATATGCAAGCGAGCGGCCTGCGTCTGGACAGCCGCGCGGCGGCTCTGCGGGTCGTCAAGCCGGGCGATAGTTCCGCAAGCCGGATGGTCGCCATGGTTTCGGGCGCCGGGCCGAAGATCATGCCGCCAGTCGGCGACCGCCTCACGCCCCAGCAGATCGCGCTCTTGAAAACGTGGATCGATGAGGGCGCGAAATGGCCCGAGACCGTCGATGCGACGCATTGGTCGTTCCGTCCGATTCAACATCCGAACCCTCCCGCCGTGCATGACCGCGCCTGGGCGGCCAATGCAATCGACCGGTTCGTTCTCGCCCGTTTGGAAAGCGAGCGCATTGCGCCTTCCCCGCCGGCCGGACCGGCGACGCTGCTCCGCCGGGTGAGTCTCGATCTCACCGGCCTGCCCCCCACTCTTGAACAGACCGCGGCGTTCCTGAACGACAAGCGTCCCGATGCCTATGAGCGCGTGGTGGACCGCCTGCTTGATTCTCCGCATTACGGCGAGAAGTGGGCGCGGTACTGGCTCGACCTCACCCATTATGCCGATAGCGATGGCTACGAAAAGGATCTGGTTCGCCCCTATGCGTGGCGCTACCGCCAATGGGTTATCGACGCCCTGAATCGGGACATGCCGTACGATGAATTCGCCATTGAGCAGATCGCGGGCGACGAGCTTCCGAACGCGACCATGGAACAGAAAGTTGCCACCGGATTCTATCGGAACACCTTGACCAATCGGGAAGCTGGCGTGGATCGCGCCGAAACCCGCTTCGAACAGTTGATCGACCGCACCGGAACGACCGGCACGGTCTGGCTCGGCCTCACCGTACGTTGCGCCCAGTGCCACGACCACAAGTACGACCCGATCAAGCACAAGGATTTTTACCAGATTTTCGCCTACTTCAACAATGCGGAAGAGGCCGAAATCGATGCGCCGGTTCCGGGCGAACTCGGCCCGTATCTGCGGGCGCTTCCCGATTACGAGAAGAAACGCGACGCACTGCTGGCCGAATACGCTATCCCGAAACTGCAGCCGGTTTGGGAAACGAACATCCGCAAGGCCATGGACGAACCCGGAAAGGTTCTCGATTGGGACTTCGCGGTGACCGGAATCCGCGCCATGCTCGATCATGGCGAGAAGATCGCGAGGCTCGCTCCCGAACAGCGAACCGGCCGTCAGCAGAAGGCGCTGACCGGCTACTTCGTGCGCAATTACGGGCCGGATATCGCGAAAGACGCGGCGCTCGCGGCCAAGCTGAAAGAGCTGCGCCAGAAGCTCGAAGCGCTCGAAGAGAGCTTTCCGGCGCTCACCCAGGCGCAAGTTATCGAAGACAATCCACGGCCTCCTCCAACACACATTCACTTGCGCGGCGATTATAAGCAGAACGGCGAGGAGGTCCACCCTAACACTCCCAGTTTTTTGCCGACTCTGCCTGCGGGCGCCAAGCCTACGCGCCTGGCGTTCGCGCGCTGGATAGTCGGCCCGGTGAATCCGCTGACGGCGCGCGTGGCGGTCAATCGGCTGTGGCAAGAGCTCTTCGGGCGCGGGTTGGTTGCGACGTCCGACGACTTCGGCACTCAGGGCGATAAGCCATCGCACCCGGAGCTCCTCGAC